>PKDW01000086.1 GCA_002863145.1 Flavobacteriales bacterium | reverse complement strand
GCCGACTACACCGTAGAGTGCTCGGATGAGATGCCCATGGACGATGCCACAGCGTCGGACAACTGCGGCGAGGTGACGATCGAAGTTTCTAGCGAAACGACTGCCGGCGACGCAGCGGGCAACTACACCATCGTTCGCACCTTCACGGCCACCGACGATGCTGGCAACAGCTCTTCTGCCACGCAGACCATCACGGTGGAAGACACCACGGCTCCTGAGTTCACGTCAGTGCCAGCCGACTACACCGTAGAGTGCTCGGATGAGATGCCCATGGATGACGCCACAGCGTCGGACAACTGCGGTGAGGTGACGATTGAAGTTTCTAGCGAGACCATCGCTGGCGACGCAGCAGGCAACTACGTGATCGTTCGCACCTTCACGGCGACGGACGATGCGGGCAACAGCGCTTCTGCCACGCAGACCATCACTGTCCAAGACACCACGGCTCCTGAATTCACCTTCGTGCCTGAAGGCTTCGACGTGACGTGCAGTTCTGAACTCCCTGTAGAGTATGACATGGCCACAGCGTCTGACAACTGCGGTGAGGTGACTGTGACATTGACCTTGGAAGAGATTCCTGGTGACGTGGAAGGTTCATACACGCTGAACTTGATTTACACGGCCACTGATGACGCTGGAAACAGCATCTCTGAAGTTGTCAGTGTCGAAGTGGGAGATACCGTGCCTGAGGGCGACTGCGACTGCGATGGGAACCAGCTGGATGCCATCGGCGTTTGTGGCGGTGACTGTTTGGTGGACTCCGATGGAGACGGCATCTGTGACTTGTTTGAGGTCTTTGGATGTACAGTCGAGGAGGCCTGCAACTATGATCCAGAGGCAACCCAAAACGACGGCTCATGTACTTTCCCCGAGACCGGGTATGACTGTGACGGCGAATGTTTGGAGGACATCAACGAGAACGGAATCTGTGACATTTTCGAAGTGTCTGGATGTACGGACCCCACCAACCCCGGCTACAATCCCAATGCGACGTTGGAGGATGGAAGCTGTTTGGTCGGCGGGTGTTTGATCCCAAGTGCATGCAACTACACGCCAGACGCGGATTACCAAATCCTCGGATTCTGTGACTTCACAAGCTGTGCTGGATGTACCGATGAGGAAGCCTGCAACTACGATGCGGATGCCACGCAAGACGACGGCAGCTGTGACTTTGCAGAAGACGGCTTGGATTGTGACGGTGTGTGCTTGAGCGATGCCGACGGCGATGGTGTGTGCGACGAAGACGAGGTGGGTGGATGCACGGATGCAACCAACCCTGGCTACAACCCCTTTGCGACCGAAGACGACGGAAGCTGCTTGGTGGGAGGATGTGCCTTGTCATTCGCTTGCAACTACGACCCCGCAGCGGAATACCTCATTTTCGACGAATGTGAATTTGTGAGTTGCGCGGGCTGCACCGACGAAGCGGCTTGCAACTATGACGAAGACGCGACCTTGGACAACAACAGCTGTGAATTCCCTGACACCGGTTTGGACTGTGATGGCGTATGCTTGAACGACGTGGATGGAGATGGCATTTGTGACGAGGATGAGATTGCAGGTTGCACCGACCCGACCAATGCCGGCTACAACCCGAACGCCACCGACGACGACGGGTCTTGCCTGGTATCTGGCTGTGTCATTGTGGGAGCTTGCAACTACGACCCCAATGCAGATGTGCTCGACATCGCAGCGTGTGACTTCACGAGCTGTCAGGGATGCACCGATGCGACCGCGTGCAACTTCGACGCCGATGCCACGGTTGCCAACAACACCGATTGCACCTACCCTGCCTCTGCGTTTGAGGATTGTGAAGGCAACTGTGTCAACGACAACGATGGCGACGGCGTGTGTGACGAGGAGGAAGTGTTTGGCTGCACCGATGCGGATGCGTCCAACTACAACCCCATGGCGACGGAAGACAACGGGACATGTGATTTCGCCGACCAAGGCGGATGCACGTTGCCCTTTGCCTGCAACTTCGATCCGGAAGCGGACTTCTTCCTCCCAGGAAGCTGCGATTTTGAGTCTTGCTTCAGCTACATCCAAGACGACACGTGCAACAACCCCTTCGCCTGCAACTTCCAAGAGGAAGGCGATTGTGACTTCACGAGCTGTTTGGTCCTCGGATGCACCAACCCCGGCGCCTGCAACTTCGACCCAGAAGCCAACACGGCAGACGGTTCATGTGAGTATGTGACGTGCATTGGGTGCACCAACCCCAACGCGTGTGACTACGATCCTGAGGCGCTGATCGCAGGCGCGTGCTACGACTACACGAGCTGTGTGGGATGTTTGGACGAAACCGCCGACAACTACGATGCAGATGCGACGCAATCGGGCACATGCTACTTCGATGGATGCACGATTGCCGGGGCATGCAACTACGACGCTTCTGCCAACAACAACGATGGCAGCTGCGACTTCGTGAGCTGCATTGGCTGTCAAAACGAAAGTGCGTGCAACTTCGATGAAGATGCCCTCTACCCCGGTTCTTGCACCTTCCCCGCTTCTGGATTCGACTGTGACGGCAACTGCTTGGACAGCGACGAAGACGAGGTGTGTGACAACGATGAAGTCGAGGGTTGCACCGATGAGGATGCCCTCAATTACGAGGACGATGCCACCGACGACGACGGGTCTTGCATTGAGGCGATTCCTGGCTGCACCAACTACGTGGCGTGCAACTACGACATGGCCACCAACACCGACGATGGCTCATGTGAGTTCGAATCGTGTGCGGGCTGTTTGTCCAGCGCAGCGTGCAACTACAACGGCGATGCCATTTACCCCGGCCCGTGTGAATTCCCAGAGATGGGGTACGACTGCGATGGCAACTGCTTGAACGATGCGGATGGCGATGGCGTGTGTGATGCGGATGAGGTTGAGGGATGTACCGATGCTTCTGCGGTCAACTACGATGAGGAGGCCACAGACGACGACGGTTCATGTGAGGCGGCTGTCGAAGGCTGTACAGACGTGACAGCATGCAACTACGAAGACGCGGCCAACGCCGACGACGGCTCATGTGAGTTTGAGTCTTGCGCGGGCTGCTTGAGCCCGACGGCGTGCAACTTTGACCCCACGGCCTTCTACCCCGGCGAATGTGTGTTTGCGGAAGAAGGCTACGACTGCGATGGCATTTGCATCGCAGACGAGTGCGGAGGTTGTACCGTTTCTGTGGCGTGCAACTACAACCCTGAAGCGACGTTCAACGATGGCAGCTGTGAATTCGTCTCGTGCTTGCCATTTGGCTGTACGGATGCCAGCGCCTGCAACTACGACCCAGATGCGTTGTTCGAAGACGGAAGTTGTGAATATGCCCAATTCCCCTACGACTGCAACGGGGAGTGCTTGAACGACGACGACAACGACGGCGTGTGTGACGAATTTGAGGTGTTTGGATGCACGGATGAAGATGCCTGCAACTATGTGGAAGGTGCCACCAACGAGGACGGCTCATGCACGTACGACTGTGTGGGATGTACCTCTCCTGCGGCATGCAACTACGATCCTGACGCCACCATCGACGACGGGTCTTGTGACTTCACGTCTTGCATTGTCCTTGGATGTACGGATGAGAATGCATGCAACTTTGACCCCACCGCCGAATTGAATGACGGCAGTTGTGAGTACCTCTCGTGTGCCGGATGTACCGACGCGAGTGCATGCAACTATGACGACACGGCCACCATTGAAAACGGAAGCTGTGAGTACCCCGAGGAGGCTTACGACTGTGAAGGCAACTGTCTGTTTGATGCTGACGGTGACGGAGTGTGCGACGAATTTGAAGTGGAAGGCTGCACGTCAAATTGCGCCTGCAACTTTGACCCCAATGCCACCGAAGAAGACGATTCATGTGTCTTTGAAGGATGCAGCGGATGCATCTACGACATCGCCATGAACTACGACCCCGCAGCCGTCTTTGACGACGGATCTTGCATCTGGCAAGGGTGCATGGACGACGTGTATTCCAACTACGATCCCAACGCCACGTTCGAAGGCGAGGACGATTGCTCCAACGAACCTGCCAGCGCGGACTTCAACTACGACGGTCTGGTGCAGCTTGCGGACCTTTTGACCTTCTTGATGGCCTACGGCACGGAAGGTCCCAACTGGGGTTTCCAAGACTGGATCCAGGACGCCTGTGAAGTGACGCCATTTGCGGATGAAGTTCTGTTGGCCACCGTGGAGGTGTGCGAAGGGGACGATTGCTGCGGCAACGAAGGCTGTGCATACACGTGGGCATTGAACTATGATGCCACTGCGGAACTGGATCGGGGCTCTTGCCTCTTCCCAGGCTGCACGGATGACGAGGCACTGAACTTCGACCCCTTGGCCAATGTGGACAACGGCACGTGCAGTTTCCAGCCTTGCCCCGACTTCAATGGCGACGGTTTGGTCCAAATCACGGATCTCCTGGACCTTCTCCTCGTTTGGGGAACAGAATACGACTAAGCAGAAACCGGAGCTCTCACGAGTTCTGTGCGATTGGAAACGCCTCGACTTTGGTCGGGGCGTTTTTCTTGTCAGACCGCAAAACTTCTCAACATATCCAACACCATACAGACTCTCGAAAACATCTCACCACGCTGGCAATTGGTTTTCGATTTCATGACCAAGCAAACGTCACAACCTCGGCTCCTCTTGAGGATTTGGTGTTGGCGGTTTGTCCCGATTGCTGCGCTGCGTCGGGATGCATCTACCCCAACGCCTTGAATTTTGATGCCTCTGCGACCTTGGATGGAGGAAGTTGTGTCTTCGGAGGCTGCACCGATTCGGCGGCCCTCAACTTCAATCTGCTCGCGAACATAGAAGATGGCTCATGTCGGTTTGACGTTTGTCCGGACTTCGACGGAGACGGCAACATCAACTTGGGCGACTTACTCAACCTCTTGCTCGGATATGAAGGCGACAACTTGCTGAACGAGTATGACGACGACTGATTGCAAATCCTTTTGAGTGATTTCCAAGCGGGGCCTACACGGGGCCCCGCTTTTGTGTTGGGGTGATGTACTTTTGGGGTCTGATGGGGGCCACAGAAGTCATTTTCATTCTCGCGGTGTACTTGCTGCTGTTTGGGGCGAAGGGCATCCCGTCTCTGGCCAAAACCATGGGCCAGGCGGTGCGCACTTTCCGCAATGCCACAGAGGACATTCAACGGGAGATTTTGGCAGATGACCGTCCCAAGAAATCCGATTTTTCCAACGTCAGGGATGTCACGTCCCCCCGTCCGGAAGACACCGATGGCATTGTCGGTGACGGCCCCATGGATCAAAGCAAAACCACCCAAGACGCATGATTTGGCTTTGGCTCATTGGCGGGCTTGTCGCCCTCGTGATTGGAGGAGATTTGGTGGTCCAAAATGCCTCTGCCTTGGCACTCAAAGCCAAGGTGTCTCCGCTTGTTGTGGGCTTGACCATTGTGGCGATGGGAACCTCTGCCCCTGAGCTGTTTGCTTCTCTGCAAGCCGCATGGCGCGGCGATGGGTCCATTGCCATTGGAAACGTGTTGGGATCAAACGTCGCCAACCTGGGGCTTGCGCTTGGCTTGACTGCCCTCGTGGCTCCTGTCGCCATGTCGTGGCGCGAATTGCGCGTGCACTGGGGGGTCATGATCCTCGCCACAGCTGCATTCATGCTGTTCGTGTTGGACTTGAAACTGACCCGTACGGAAGGTCTGCTGTTTTTGGCTGGTGCCGCGTTGTACTTGGGAGGACAAATCATTTCCGCGCGTCAATCCCAGGGCGAAGAGGACCCGTTTGTGGCAGAATTGCTCGAGGAAACGGGAGATGCCTCGCGGTCCTACCCTCACCTCTTGGTCCTGATTCTCTTGGGATGCTTGGGGCTATTTTTTGGTTCCGAGGCCTTTGTGCATGGCGCCACCGAGTCCGCGCTCAACCTCGGAATCAGCACCCACGTGGTGGGCGTCACCATCGTGGCCTTTGGCACGAGTGTGCCTGAAATCGCAGCCTCACTCACTGCCGCCATCAAGGGCAATGGCCCGTTGAGCATCGGAAACCTCATTGGCTCCAACATCCTGAATTTGCTGCTTGTTCTTGGCGCGACCGCAGAAGTGGGCGCCCTGACGGTGTCCCCTGTGGTGCCCGCACATGACATGTGGTGGATGCTCGGAGCCGCCGTCATGCTTGTGCCTTTGATGTGGCTGGGCAAGGGGGAAATCGGCCGGCCAGCCGGCGCCCTGTACGTGGGTGTATACGTCGCCTACGTGTATTTGGTTGTGGTGCATGGCTGACGGGACCCTCTTCCCAAAGGCGCGCGAGGTCATCATCGACGAGCTCCTGACAAACGGAAAACGTGCGACGTGCTGGGTGGAACGCGGGGCGCTTCGGGACATGTCCCTGGAATCCTGGTGGGAGGCAGTGTCGGCGTCGGGTGAAGGCTGGCGTCAGAACGACATCCGGGTGTTTGGGCAATGGCACAAAGAACCACGCCTCACCGCGTGGTGGGGACCGGCTTACCAGTACGCCAATGTGACGTGGCCGCAAAGGTCCATGTCGAAAGAGGTGCAGGCGCTCAAGACACAGGTGGAAGCCCTGGCCGCGTTTCCGTACAATGGGGTCTTGGTCAATGGGTACCGTGATGGACAAGACAGCATGGGTTGGCACCGTGACAATGAGCCCGAAATCGATCAGGCGAGCATTGCCAGCCTCAGTTTGGGGGCCTCCCGCACCTTCAAGGTGCGCGACCGGCGAACCAAAGCTGTGGTCAACATCGAACTGCATCACGGCGATTTGCTGGTGATGGAACACCTTCAAGAGGTGCACGACCACAGCGTTCCAAAGCGCGCCAAGGTCTCTGCGCCTCGGATGAATTTTACGTTCCGCCGTTTGCTCTGAGCCGTACCTTCGCGGCATGTCAGTGCACAAAGACGCCAAGCGCATCACGACCCAGGTGGTGCATGAAATGAAGCAAAGCGGCGAGAAAATCGCCATGCTCACGGCATACGACTACACCATGGCCACAGTGGTGGACGAGGCGGGGGTCGACATCATCCTCGTCGGCGACAGCGCGTCGAATGTGATGGCTGGTCACGAAACCACCCTTCCCATCACCCTCGACCAAATGATCTACCACGCCCAAGCCGTGGTTCGAGCCGCCAAGCGCGCGCTGGTCGTGGTGGACCTCCCCTTTGGAACGTACCAAGGCAACTCGAAAGAAGCCCTGAACAGCGCCATCCGCATCATGAAGGAAAGCGGCGCCCATGCGGTCAAGCTTGAAGGCGGCCGTGAGGTGCGCGAGAGCATCGAACGCATTTTGTCCGCAGGCATCCCGGTCATGGGCCACCTCGGGCTGACGCCACAGAGCATCTACAAGTTTGGGACCTACACGGTGCGCGCCAAAGAAGAGGAAGAAGCTTTGCGTCTCAAGGAAGACGCCCAAATGCTGGCCGACATCGGCTGCTTCAGCATCGTCTTTGAGAAGATTCCCGCCACGCTCGCAGGCGAAGTCACCGCCGTGGTCGACTGCCCCACCATCGGCATCGGCGCCGGTCCAGACTGCGATGGCCAGGTTCTCGTGCTGCACGACATGCTCGGCATCACCCAGGCCTTCTCCCCTCGTTTCCTTCGCCGGTACAGCGACATGGGAGACCAAATGTTCCGCGCCATCCGTCAGTACGTGAGTGACGTGCGTGCTTTGGACTTCCCCAACGATTCCGAGCAATACTGATGGCACAGGGGCCGCGCGACGATCACTCCCGCCGCAACGACGGAACGTTTCACCGGTTTGTCAAGCCCCCCAAGGCGCCCATCGTGCACAGCACGAAGGACAACCTTCAAGTCCTCTTTGAAGACAACCACATCGTGGCCGTCAACAAGCGAAGCGGCGATGTCGTTCAGGGCAGCGGCACGGGCGAAGCGAGTTTGTGTGAAGTGGTCGCGGAATACGTCGCCCACAAATACAACAAGCCCGGCAAGGCCTACATCGGCACGGTGCACCGTCTCGACCGTCCTGTGAGTGGCGTCATCCTCTATGCCCGAACGAGCAAAGCGCACAAGCGGCTGAGCACCATGTTTCGGCACCGAGAAATGCAGAAGACCTATTGGGCGGTCGTGAAACCGGCGCCCCCGGAGGTGGATGGCCACGTGATCAATTACCTCGCAAAAAACGAAAAGCTGAACAAGAGCTTTGCCCACGACAAGCCCGCGGACAACCGCAAGGAATGTGAGCTCATGTACCGGCTCAAGGGAAAGTCCGACCACTATGCCTTCGTCGAAGTCTTGCCCAAAACAGGCAGACACCACCAGATTCGCGCGACCATGGCGCAGTTGGCATGTCCGATCAAGGGAGATGTGAAATACGGCGCACGACGCACGAATGACAACGCCTCCATTCACCTTCACGCCCGACGCATTGACTTCATCCACCCCGTCAAGCGAGAAACGGTGTCCATCCTCGCCCCGCCCCCGGATGACGTGCTCTGGGATGCGTTCGTGGCCATGGATCGCGGACAGCGCTGAAGCGTGAATGCCGCGTTGACAAGTTTTGCATCTCATCCACGTTTGAGATGCTCGGCCTGAGGGGCGATGCGGTTATTTTTGGTCCTCACATTGTCAAGTCACCATGAGCACTCCTCAACACCACCGCTGCCTCATCGTTGGATCAGGCCCCGCCGGATACACTGCCGCCATTTACGCCGCCCGCGCGGACATGAAGCCCGTCCTGTACCAAGGACAACAACCAGGCGGTCAACTTACCGAGACGACAGAAGTCGACAACTTTCCGGGCTACCCTGCGGGCATCAACGGACCCCAAATGATGAAGGACCTCGAAGACCAAGCCAAGCGCTTCGACACCGATGTGCGGTACGGTTGGGTGACCAAGGTGGACTTCAGCGGACCGGTGCACAAGGTTTGGGTGGGCGAAAACCTGGAAACGGAAATCCACGCCGACACGGTGATCATCAGCACAGGCGCCTCTGCCAAGTGGCTTGGCCTCGAAAGTGAGCTGCGCCTTCGCGACATCGGCGGCGGTGTGAGTGCCTGCGCCGTGTGCGACGGATTCTTCTACCGCAATCAGGAAGTGGTCATCGTGGGGGCGGGTGACAGTGCCTGCGAAGAAGCGAGCTATCTCGCGAAACTCTGCACCAAAGTCACGATGCTCGTCCGCCGCGATGTGATGCGCGCCTCCAAGGCCATGCAACACCGCGTCAACGGCCTCGAAAACATTGAAGTGTTGTACAACACCGAGACCGTGGAGGTTCTTGGCGAAGAGGCCGTGGACGGCGTGAAGGTGAAAAACAACGTCTCCGGGGAAGAGCACGTGATTCCCGCAACCGGATTCTTTGTGGCCATCGGTCACAAGCCCAACACCGACGTCTTCCAAGGCTTCATCAACCTCGACGAACAGGGCTACATCGTCAACGCCGAGCCGGGCACGAGCAAGACGAACGTGGAAGGGGTGTTTGTCAGCGGCGACGCCGCAGACAAGGTCTACCGCCAAGCGGTCACAGCTGCCGGCACGGGATGCATGGCCGCACTCGACGCAGAGCGCTACCTCGCAGAGAAAGGCCTGCACTGAGCTTCAGCATGACCCGTTGGACTTCCCTCGCGTCCACAGCCCTCTGTGTTGCGACGCTTTGGTGGGGTTGTGCCATGGATGACCCTCGAACCTCAGTCGATGCCATCCACGTGAACGAACAGCCGACTGCCGTCGAAGCCATCGAGCGCCTAGACACACGTGAAGTTCAGCCCGTGGTCGTTCCTCCCCTGACGGAATTGTTGGGTCATGTTACGCCTGCCAAGGATTCGGCGTTTGCGGAATTGCCCGCGCGGGTCTCGTCGCGGATAGGTCTTTTTCTGAGGACGGAGGCCCTTGAGGCCTTCCTTCAGATGTACGACGCCGCCGAGAAAGACGGGATCATCCTAACTGCACTGAGTGCGACGCGTCCCTTTTCCCATCAAGCTTTCATTTGGAACCGCAAGTGGAAGCATCCCCAAGCCATGGGCATGGCTCCTTTGGCACGGGCGCGCGACATTCTCAAATACAGCTCCATGCCAGGAACGAGCCGCCACCACTGGGGAACCGACGTCGACATCTACAGCCTCGAGCCTTCGGATTTTGACGCAGGCGAAGGCGCGAAGGTTGTGGCGTGGCTCAGAAGCCATGCCGGCACGTTTGGGTTTGTGGAGGTCTACACGGAAGACGAACATCGTACAGGCTACCAACCTGAAGCCTGGCACTGGAGCTACATCCCGCTTTCGGGACCTTTTTTGCAAGCCATCAATGACGCGAACGACAAGGGCACACTTCCCCCCCTTGAGGGATTTGAAGGTGCATTTGTGGCCGATTCACTGCACGTCATCAGAGACTACGTCAACGGCATCAACGCGAAACTGGGCGAATGACCGCTGGAATCAGTCCCGCTTCGGCAGGGACCAAAGGGGCAAATCCTCGTTGAGCAACACACGCGCCACATTCACCACGCCCGGATTCCGGGAAAGCATATCTACAGCCTGCACTTGCACATCGCAGAAGCCATCGTACTGTTTCAACAGGTGCCCCATGATGGCAAGTATGGTCTCGTAAGAATCGGTCACAGACCACATCCGGAAGGTCACTTCCCTGTCGTTGGTGGGGTCAATCATTTTGCACACATTCCACAAGTTGGGCACCTGGGTCAAAATGTATCCGGCCTCTTCCACCTTGTCAGACTCGACTTTGACATCCAAGCAGTAGAACAGCTTGTACCCGAGTGACCTCCAATCCAAGTCTGCGTGAATCCCTTTGATGATGCCTTCCTCTTTCATCCGCTTGATGCGCGAGTGCGTGGGACCTGGCGTCAACCCGACCAACTCACCAATGGCTTGGTTGGTCATGCTGGCGTCCTGCTGAAGGGCCTTCAAAATGGCCACATCCACCGCATCCAAAGGGCGTTTCTTACTCATGTCTCAGCCTACGCTTCAATTTCTTTGGAAAATAGCGCAAAATCAGCCAACAAAAGGACACCCAACCTCTTTTCCTTTCGACGAAAAGTTTGAGAATCAAGATCCGCCCAAAATGGCTTTCAATTCCTGGGCCAAACCCAAGCCCAATTCGTCCTGTTGGATGCTGAGATGTCCCAGCAATTCGTCCACGCTGTCGACCCCGCGCTGCAGGTTGTCCCGCATCTCCAACAATTGGCCTTTGCGTTGTCGAAAAGCTTTCAAAAGCGCGTGAGCTCCGTGGACTTCCCGAACAATCATGGAAGGCACCCAAGGTTTTTCAAAAAACCGGTACACCAACCCTTCATTCAACGCCGCGAGCACCACGTCGTGGTCCGCAAAACCGGTCAAGAGCATCTTGACCACTTCAGGGTGGGTCTCTTGGGTCTTCCGCACCAAGTTGATGCCCGTCATGGAGGGCATGCGTTGATCCGTGATCATCACATCAATCCGCTCCTGATTCAAGGCTTGCATCGCTTCTTGGGCGCCTTGCGCCAAGCGGACATCGAAATCCATCCGGAACGCCGCATTGAATGCCGCGAGGTTGCCCGCCTCGTCATCTACGAACAAGACCACAGGGCGTTCAGTCGTGTTCATGACTTGTCCAATCCCAAGCGAAAGGCATCCATGCTCGCACCCTCTTTCGCCAATTGATTGGCGACGTCAATGAGCTTGCTCGAAGAGGGATTGTCGTGCAATTCACGCACATCAACCTCGGTGATGTTGCCTTGCGCGTCGATGTAGGACCTCATCTTCTTGGAGCCTGCGTGCAATTCCAAATACACCTCCTGCTGCCCCACGCCGCGGCGAAAACGAAAATTAACCACGTCATTGATGTCCACGTTGGCCAATCGACACATGCCTGATGCTGCTTTGTACAAGTCCATGACAACAAGATAAGAGAGAACCCAAGAATTTGGGGAGATGGCGGGTGTGTGTTTCCTTGCAACCATGGATACTGCTCCCTCGCCCGCCCCTTCTTCCACCCGATGGATTCAAGAGGGCATCTTGGCGTATTGGACCTTGTTCTGGCTGTTGAATGTATGCGACAAACTCATCGGTGGCGCACACTTCATGTGGGTCGGAAGGGACCGTTTCGCCCAATTCCAAAAATACTTCGCCTCCGTCGGGCTGGACGCTCCGTGGGTGGCCGATGCCGGCTTGGTCGTGGCCGGCGCTCTGGAAGTTTTTGCGCTGGTGTTCTGCGCTGGTGCTTGGCTTCATTTCCGGAAATCGCGACCTGTGCAGACCCGCAGTTGGTTCTTCGTCGGCGTGTTGCTGACCCTGGGGACGTTCACCTTTTTCTCGGTTGGGGACCATTGGTTTGGGGACCGGTTTGAGCTGCTGGAACACACGCTGTTTTGGTTCATCGCAGCGGTGTCATGGGTGGTGTTTGTGAGGCTTGAGCACGTAGCCTTGCCGACCATTTCCCAACGCATTCCAGGCGGGGCCGTGGCGGTTGGTGCAGCGCTTTTGCTTGCCACCAGCACCTCCATTTTCAGGCACAACGCACAGGGATTTGTCCAACGCACCGCGCCGCTTGCAGCGGAGGAAGTGGGCGACCACCTGTACAAGGTGTCCTTCCCCTTTCTCGGGGGCAGCACCGTGTTTGAAGAGACGCTTCGTCAATTCAAAGCCGCGCATCCCGACGAGGCCATTGACCACATCTACACGGTGCCCAAACCCCTTCGGCTGAAGAAAGCCGACGCCCTCATCTTTTACATTTCAACCGACGACAAGCCATGAAAGAGCACACGTTGATGCGGAGCGCGATTTTGTTGTTCTGGACGCTGTTTTGGGGGTTGAGTGTGGTGGACAAAATCATCCCCGACGTCCAACACCTCTGGGTGGGCAAGGACTTCTTTGCCCTGTTTGTCAAGTTCTTCGCGTCCCTCGGGCTCAAAGACTCCCTGTTTCCGACGGTCGCCCTCGCCGGGGTGTCGGGACTTGAGGCGCTGAACTTCACGATGTACGCGGTCGCACTGTGGGCGCTGTGGCGTGGACGGAATGCGCAAGCTGAAGTGTGGTTCTTCCGGGGCATTTTCACCTCGATGGGCCTGTTTTCCCTTTTCTCCATCGCCGACCAGGTGTTTGGAGACCGGTTCCAGTTGCTTGAGCACGGCCTGTTTTGGGTCATCCTGCTCTGTTCGTGGATCCTCTTCAAATTCTTCGCAGCGGAATCCGAACGCGTCGTCGACCTGGGCACCACCCGCGGGGCGGTTGTCCTTGGATTGGGTTTGACCTTGGCGGCCACATGGTCCATCCGAGACTTCTCTGCATCCACTTTTGACGCGGGCTCTCAGCCCGTCCCAGGCGAAGAAGTCGTGGAGGGTGTATGGAAGTTTGACTTCCCCTTCCTCGCGGACAAACTGGTGTGGGAACGCACCGTGAATGCCTTCACAGAGGCACACCCAGAACTCGAAGTCACCTACATCTACACGGGGCCATCAGAGCTCAACGCCAAGAAGAAAACCCACCTGCTGCTCTACGTCTTCACAGAGCCACGTCAGGATCACTGACGTTCGCCAAAGAATCGCTTCTCAACGCTTCCATCGTCGAAGAGCAAGATGGCCAATTGGTTGCTGGGGGCCGTGATTTCGCGCCCCGCCACGTCCACCATCTTCACCAAGTTTCGGCGCGCCACCAAGCTTTCCACGCCCTCGACATCCTCCACAGTCACGGTGAACTCCGTGCGCTCGGAAAGGCATGGCTCGGCAGAGGACATGGTCCAGTTGTAGTAGAAGTAGTAGTACGTGAATTCGTTTTCGCCTTCGATGGTGGTGCCCGTGATGCTTGCCAAGGAACCGAGGTCGTACGGGAAGGCCACGTCGGCCTCATTGTCATCACGCCACAAGAAGGGCGCCTCGTTGCCCGATCGAATTTGGTACCCCTCTCCTGCTTCGAGCGTGACACCGAGGTCAAAGACGTTCTGGCCGGCGGTCAGGTTTTGGGTCGCTGTGGCCACCACGGTGCCAAAATTGTCTGCGATTTCAAGGGTGTGAAAACCACCCTCCTCTGAGTACACCTCCACCGATTCGAAGAGGACCGTTTGGAACACATCGAAAACCAAACAATAGGCGTTGTTGGGGTGGTGCTGCCCATTCTCAAAATCTGGCGCAGCCTTGCCGCCCACCACGTCGTACTCCGCATTGGAATGCGCCACCCACACGCTTCCTCCCTCGGTCAGCAAAGGCAAGGTGTACGTGTCAGAAATCGCCACAGGTTCAAGTGACGTCTCTGTCTCAAACCAAAACGAAGCCGGCTCGGCTGTGAATGTCACTGGATCTCCGGACTGGGAAGCCGACTGTGCCGCAGGAGCATCGATCGAAAAACACGATCCGTCGTCGATGGTCG
>PKDW01000101.1 GCA_002863145.1 Flavobacteriales bacterium | reverse complement strand
GCCACAACCTGAAGCAAGTCAACGTCAAAATCCCGTTGGGATGTTTGGTGGGCGTCAGTGGCGTCAGCGGAAGCGGCAAAAGCTCGCTGATCAACCAAACCTTGCTGCCGGCGTTGCTCAACCACCTTCACGACGACATCCGCATTCCCCTGCCGCACAAAACCATCACGGGGCTGCAGCACATCGACAAGTGCGTTGCCATTGACCAAAGTCCAATCGGCCGCACGCCACGCTCCAATCCCGCGACCTACACAGGGCTGATGGATTTGATCCGCACGCAATTCGCCCTCCTCCCTGAAGCAAAGATTCGCGGCTACAAAAAGGGACGCTTCTCCTTCAATGTGGCGGGAGGACGCTGTGAGTCGTGCAAAGGCGCAGGTGTTCGCACCGTGGAAATGAACTTCCTGCCCGACGTGCACGTCCCTTGTGAAACGTGTCAAGGCAAGCGCTTCAACCGCGAAACGCTCGAGGTTCGGTACAGAGGCAAAAGCATCGCAGACGTGCTCGCCATGACGGTGGACGACGCCCACAGTTTTTTCGAGGCCATTCCCAAAATCCACCGCATCACCTCCACCCTTCAGGCCGTGGGCCTCGGATACATCACGCTGGGCCAACAAAGCACCACGC
Organism: Flavobacteriales bacterium; assembly: GCA_002863145.1. Lineage (GTDB taxonomy): Bacteria > Bacteroidota > Bacteroidia > Flavobacteriales_D > Sanyastnellaceae > UBA11663. The sequence goes on along the minus strand of PKDW01000101.1, from coordinate 13,860 downwards.
TCAGTGGCGGTGAAGCGCAGCGCGTCAAACTCGCCTCTGAACTGGCCCGGGTTGGGACCGGAAGCACCCTGTACATCCTTGACGAGCCCACCACAGGCCTGCATTTCAAAGACGTTCAGTTGCTCATCGATGTGCTCCACAAACTCGTGGACCAAGGCAACACTGTGGTGGTCATTGAGCACCACCTCGACGTGCTGAAAGTGTGCGACCACCTCATCGACATTGGGCCCGAAGGCGGCAAAGACGGAGGTGCTTTGGTTGCCGCGGGAACGCCTGAACAGGTGGCTGAAGAGGCCCAAAGCCACACAGGACGGTTCCTGAAGGAACTCCTTGCCAAGGGTTGATTCTCAATGGGTTGATCGACAGTGGGTTGCCGTCAGGCCCGGAATTCAGCGACGGTGCGGGCCGCGAAACATCACGAACTCAATGTGGTCAGGGCGGCGTCCGGACTTTGCGTGGTTCCGGACGACCGGGTAATTCGACACTTGGGTGGTGTTGTCCAGCGTGACCCGCTCGTGCCGCTTGGCCATTTCCTCAAACAAAAACTGCTGGAGGTGCACATGAAGGTTACGGCCGCGATGCGCGGGCTGAATCACCGACAAGATGCCTTTGTACACGTCCACTCCATCTTGGGGTTCACCCGGGAGGTAGATGAAATAACCCGCCACCTCACGATCCTCTCCGTGTTCTGCCACCGCCACCAGCGCCTTGGGGTTTTGCAAGACCTGCGCAATCCACTTGGCGTACCACATCTCGGCACTGCCCTCGGGATAAAACGGCGAATCGAACCGGTTGACCACGGCAGTCGATTTGGCAACCTGTGCTTGGGTCATGCTTAGGATGGCCTCGTGATGCGCCTCAGTTCCCCACTCGATCCGGTCTTCGGGCAGCGAGGCATGGAGCGCATGCTTTTGCGTGAGCTCGTCGCGCGAAAATGTGGTCAGCCACACATGGCGGGACTCCCAAAGCTCAAAACCCTGTCGCTCGAGCCACGGAATGGCGTGAAGCTGACGGGCGTCCACGGACACTTTAAGCAGGGTTTCAGGTGACGCTCCTTCAATCAACGCCGACACTTCGTCGGTGACGTCCGCAAACAAGGAATTTCCAATTCGAATTTCCTCCACCGGAAACCCAAAAAAGGAAGCCTCCCATGCCTCAGATCGCGTCAACTTCATTTCAGGATTTTGGCAGGAATGCCTGCATAGACCCTCCCCGATTCACAGTCCTTGTTGACGAAGCTCAAAGCTCCTACCGTCACGTTGTCTCCAACCACAATACCGTGGTGAATGACCGCATTGGTGCCGATGAAGCAGTGCGACCCGATGTGCGCGCCGCCAATCGACACCCCGCCCGAGTCGAGGTTGTTGGTCATCACGCGAGGGCTCAAGTATGTGTGGTCGCCAATGCGGCAACCGCGGGCCACAATGGTGTCGTAACGCAGGGTCACGTGGTTGCCAATGACAGCCTCTCCGGAGCTGCTCACACGGGAGTCGATGACGCAATCGTGCCCCACCAAGGTGCCTGGTCGAAGCTCGACGTAGTCCCGGATGACGCACCGGTCACCAATGACCACTCCTTCGTGGATGTGACAAAAATTTCCAATGGTGACGTCCTCGCCGATTTGGGCCTCAGGATGGATGATGGAATTCGAATTCAAAGCGTCAAAAATTCAATGCGTAGAAGGATGTAAATTTACAGAAACAAAGGAATGCACACGAACATCAGCTTCAACCAACCCCGTTGTGTCGGACGAGAAGCCGAGCTGATTGCGCAGGTCTTGCAAAGTCCCAACACAAGTGGCGACGGTCCCATGACCAAAGCGGTCCAAGCTTGGTTTGAAGCCAAGTTGGACCTCAAGGTTTTGCCCACCACGTCCTGCTCTTCCGCCCTGGACATGGCCGCCATCCTGTCGGACATCGGCCCCGGGGATGCCTTCATTGTTCCGAGCTACACCTTTGTTTCTTCGGCCAACGCGTTTGTGCTGCGTGGGGCGACGCCCCTTTTTGGCGATTCCGCCGCCGACCGTCCGCACATGGGACTGGACGAAATCAAGGCCGTGTGCACCCCTGACGTGAAAGTGGTGGTGGTGGTTCACTACGCTGGCGTGTCGTACGATTTGCCTGCCATTGCCGCATGGTGCATGGAACAAGGCATCATGCTCATCGAAGACGCTGCCCAATCCATGGGCGCGTGGATTGACGTGGAGGGAACCCCCAAGCACCTCGGGAGCTTTGGGGATTTGGCCACCTTCTCCTTCCACGAAACCAAGAACATTTCCTCCGGAGAAGGCGGGTGTTTGGCGGTCAACCGAAACGACCTGTGGTCACGGGCCTGTGTGATTTGGGAGAAAGGCACCAACAGGCAGGCCTTCTTCCGCGGCGAAGTGGACAAATACGGTTGGGTCGACGCCGGCAGCAGCTTCTTGCCCAATGAAATGACCATGGCGCACCTGCTCGGACAGCTCGAACAATTCGAGGCTGTGACCGAGCGGAGGAAAGCCATTTGGACGAGATACCATGAGCGCTTGTCCACCGCCCTTCCTTCAGACGCGCTGCCCCCGGACTGGCGCGAATCCACGAATGGCCACCTCTTTTACGTGTGCGCCCCCTCCCCGGAGAAGCGCGACGCCATGCTGCCCGTCCTCAAAGCTGCCGGAATCGCATGCCACTTCCACTACCAATCCCTGCACAAGAGCGCTTACGCGCAGCGCATGGGATGGACGGCCGATGCGCCTCACGCCGACCGATTCACAGACGGGCTGTTCAGACTTCCCCTTCATTTGGGCTTGACCGACGACGACGTGGACCGGGTCATCGACAACGTGCTTCATGTCTGGGGCTGACCTACGCATCGTCCATTTGGCCTTTGACCACGCCTCGGTACGTGACTTGCATGCGTTGTTGCAACAAGACGAACGCGCTTCCCACTGGTGGTGGATTGAACCCACCTCCACCCTTCAGGGCAAGGCCTTTGAATGGAACAACGCCTTGCGCACGGACGAGGTTCCCAACACCCTCGCCCAGGCAGATGCCGTCGTCATTCACCGCCTGAAGGGCGCCAACCTCGACTGGATTCAGCGCATCCCCGACAATGTGCCTGTGGTGTGGGCGTCGTGGGGAGACGATTATTATCGCGTCTTGGGATCACTCAACCGGTCTCTTTTTTTGCCTTGGACGGCCACACTCAATGCGGTGCTGGGCAAAATGAGCATCACCGTTCAGCGCATGGGCAGCGCCTTTGGCGGGGCTGAAAAGCGATTCATCCAGGCGTGCCAGCGGGTGGATGCTGTATCCACCTTGATGGAAGAAAATGCGCCCTTCTTCGGGGTGTTCTCAGAACCCAAGCCCCACACCTATCGGTCATTCTACAATCCGACCCCACCCGAATCGGACTTGCAATGGTGCACAGACGTTCCGGGACGTGTTCTGCTGGGCACCAATGCCTCCAACACCAGCAACCACCTCGACTTGATCCTTCGCCTGCGAAGCGCCACCCCTCCGGACCATGTTCGTTTCAGTGCCGGTTTGAGTTATGGCAGCACACGCTACGCCAAGGCCATCGATTTCCTTGGGTCCCGATTGTTGTCTCATTGGGAAAGCCAATTTGAACACCTCCCGAGGCAGTCCTACGGAGACTGGCTGTGCACCCACAATGTCTTGGTCATGAACAACGTCCGAACCCAAGGCACTGGCGTGTTGGTGATGGCTTTGTGGCACGGGATGAAAATTGTGGTTCGACCCGACGCCCACATCACCCCGTTCTTTCAGGCGCATGGTTTTGTCTTTGATTGCCTTCCGGCCCACGGATGGAACAACGATTTCTACTCCCCTTTGAATGCGCAAGAACGGGCCCACAACCGCGTCTTGGCCGCGCGCGTGTTTGGACAGCAACAGCGGATTCTTACCGTGGACGCGATGCTTGAAGATCTCATATCCGGCCGACTCACGCGCCGGTTGACGTGATGTGTTGGAAGGCGTCTGCCGTGAGCCTTTCGATTTCCTGACACATCGCGTCCCCGAAGAATGCCTCGGGACGCACATTGCGGTTGGCCCCGGGAGGTTGTTGCTGCTTGGCAAGGGCCCGCACGGGTTGATGCAACACCGGCAGTCCCAAGTGCTGTGCCGTGGCTTGCAGGACCGCTTCAGGGTTGGCCATGAAGGATTCGTAAGTGTGGACTTGCACTTCCGGCGTGTTCCAGCACGCCTTGTTGTGGGTGTCTCGCCACCTCCGTGCGAGCGTCAAAGCAGGCGGGTCGTCTGCAAGGGCCAAAAACGCCGGACGGTGATTCGGATGGAGGGCAGCCAGATCGACCGACGTGGCGTCCCCTTTCAATCCGAGGCGGTCCATGTGAGAACGGATGTTTTGAAGCGGACCTCGGACCAGCAAAATGTGGCGGTTGGCTTGGCTCGCGGCCATGGCGGCTTCCGGATAAAATGTGGCGTTGGGCTCCTTCCACAAGGTGGGGGAGAACGTGACTGGATGCGCGGCAACCAAGGCCTTCATCTCGGATTCGTTCAGGGGATTGATGGCCGTGCCCCAAAGCAAAGGTGTGTCCAACAATGCCGAAGACGAGGTCACCTCGGACAAAGCTGCGGCAAACACGGTGGTTCCCGATTTGGGCAGTCCAAAAATCCAATGCCCCTGCACCTTTCTTGGAAACCACACCCGGGTCACCGCATCGAGGGCATTCAAAACGGGTGCATGTTTGGGGTTCCAGAGCAACGGCATGGGACAAAGGTACCACGGCACATGACCTATATTGAGCGGATGAAGTACAACATCAAAAAGCACCCCAACCTCTCTTGGTCTGAAATCAAAAGCAACGACAGCTGGTCGATTTTCAAAATCATGAGCGAGTTCGTGGAAGGCTATGAAACGCTTCAAGCCATCGGGCCTTGCGTGAGCATTTACGGATCTGCGCGAACGGGGCCCGAGACGGAAACCTACAAGACCTCACGCGCTGTGGCCTCTGCCCTGGTCGATGCAGGGTACGGTGTCATCACAGGAGGCGGACCGGGCGTGATGGAGGCTGGAAACCGTGGCGCCCAGGATCGCGATGGCGTGTCTGTGGGACTCAACATTGAACTCCCTTTTGAGCAAAGCCACAACGAGTACATCAACCCTGACACCTGCTTGAATTTTGACTACTTCTTCGTGAGGAAAGTCATGTTTGTCAAGTACAGCCAGGCCTTTGTGGTCATGCCTGGCGGCTTTGGCACCATGGACGAGTTGTTTGAGGCGCTGACCTTGATGCAGACCAACAAAATCACAAAACAGCCCATCGTGTTGTACGACAGTGTGTTTTGGAGTGGATTGCTCGATTGGTTCAAGCAAACCATGCTCGACAAATACCAAACCATCGGAGACAATGACAACGACCTCTTCCGGTTGGCTGACTCGCCTGAAGAGGTGATTGAGCACATTCAGGGCTACCACAACAAACACGGCTTGTCGCCCAACTTCTAAGTTGCACAAGGCGTGTACCTTCAAGGCATGAAACACCTCTTTCTCGGAATGGCCTGCGCCTTGTCGGCGGGCTTGGCTTGGGGACAAGACGTCCCCTACACGACTGAAATCATGTCTCAGCCCTACGCAACTCTCGAAGAGTACTCATTGTTAGATCTTGAGCTGGGTTGGGACGACCCTGAAGTCATCCTTCCCATTCCGTTTGACATGGTCCTTTGGGGCGACACCTGCACCGTGCTGGCGACCGCGAACCTCGGAGAGATGATCGTCGGTACGGGAAATGCAAACCACTTGATTGCCCCTGTATTTTCAGACATCTGTGATGTGGCACCCGCAGACTCTACTGGCCAAGACGTCAGTGAAATTCGTCATACGTTGGAGGGCGCGGCACCCAACCGCATTTTCAAAGTCGAGTACCACAATGTCGGGTTCTACGACGAGGTGTATGCGATGGATTCTGTGATTGCAGCAAGCCAGCGTGCCACCTACCAAGTGTGGTTGCATGAGACAGGAACCATCACCTACCACTACGGCCCCAACACCATCACCGATTATGCGCTGCTTGCAGCCGACGCCATCAACACAGCAGGTCTGTTCGGCAACTTTGATCCATATTCTTACGGAGGTACGCTTCTCGTGGCGGAAGGTGCTGCCGACACTCCTCAGTTCCAATCCACGGACGACATCTTCGGCTGGATTTACAGTGGGGCTGAAGGATGGGGCAACACCTGGCCGAGCGAAGGCACGGGGTACGTCTTCAACCCCATCCAACCCACAAGCGTATCGACTCCGGCCAACCTCCGGGTCTTGACGGCGTTCCCCAACCCAGTCCACGACGTGTTGCACGTGCAATGGGACGGCGGGCAACCTGCCGATGCTGTGTGGGTCGACGCCCAAGGTCGAATTGCTGGTGCCGCACGCCTCCAACCCGGAAGAACCCCCTTGGACGTCTGTGACCTCGAAGCCGGTGCGTACTTGCTTCGCATGAAAGACGGCACCGCCATTCGGGTTGTCATCCAGCACTGACCCTGACACGATGTCACATGGGCAGAGGCTCTGCCTGACGATTCTGGCAGCCTTTGTCCCAACTTTCAGAGATGGCACAGGAATTGACTAGAGAAGGACGTTGCATTTCGGTGCGACGTCCTTTTTGTTTGAACTGATTCCAATCCAAGACCACGAAGCGCCATGGCACAACAAGGCACCATCAACGTCACCACAGACAACATCTTCCCCATCATCAAGCAGTTCCTGTACAGCGACCAGGAAATTTTCTTGCGTGAGCTCATTTCCAACGCGGTGGACGCCACCCAAAAGCGAAAAATGCTCGCCCAACTCGGCGAGGTGGGAGAAATCACGGACACGCCTCAAGTCGAGGTCATCCTCGACGAGGCGGAAGGCACCATGACGATTCGCGACGCCGGCATCGGCATGACTGCGGAAGAAATCGACAAGTACATCAACCAAATCGCCTTCTCGGGCGCCACCGACTTCCTCGAGAAGTACAAGGACGCCGACGCGAAGCAGGCGATCATCGGACACTTTGGGCTTGGGTTCTACTCGGCCTTCATGGTGGCAGACCGCGTGGACATTGTCACGCTGAGCCAACGCGAAGGATCTCAGGCTGTCAAGTGGAGCTGCGACGGATCGCCCAACTTCTCCCTTGAGGACATTGACAAAGAGACCGCCGGCACCGACATCGTGCTGCACATCTCCGACGATGCCAAAGAATACCTCGCGCAAGAACGCATCCGCGAAATCTTGAACACCTACTGCAAGTTCATGCCGGTCGAAATCGTCCAGGGCACGAAGTCCGAGTACGTCGACGACCCCGAGGGTGCAACCGACGAGGACGGCAAGGTGAAGAAGGTCAGCGTGGACGTGCCGTTTGTGGTGAACAAAACGGAGCCGGCGTGGACCAAGAAGCCTGCGGACCTGAGCGACGAGGACTACCAGGAATTCTACCGGGACCTCTACCCCATGAATTTTGAGGACCCGCTGTTTCACATCCACCTCAACGTGGACTTCCCCTTCAACCTGACAGGCATCCTCTACTTCCCCAAGTTGAAGAAGCAGATGGACCTGCAGAAAAACCGCATCCACCTCTATTCCAATCAAGTCTTCATCACGGACAACGTCGAAAACATCGTCCCCGACTTCTTGACGTTGCTCCACGGGGTGATCGATTCTCCAGACATTCCCCTGAACGTGAGCCGCTCCTACCTTCAGGAGGACGCGAACGTCAAGAAGATTTCTGGTCACATCAGCAAGAAGGTCAGCGACAAGCTCGCGCAGATGTTCAAAAAGGACCGCGAGGCGTTTGAAGCCCAGTGGGACGACCTGCGCGTCTTCGTGGAGTACGGCATGCTCACCGACGAGAAGTTTGCCGAGCGCGCCCAAAAATTCTTTCTGTACAAGGACACCACTGGCAAATGCCACACCCATGAAGAATTGATGGCGGTGGTTGGTGACACCCAAAAAGACAAACACGGCAAGGTCGTCCTCCCCTACACGCCCCACGCCGAGGGCCAGCACAGCTTCGTCAAGGAAGCCACAGAACGCGGCTACACCGTCCTCGTCATGGACGGTCCGCTCGCAGCCCACGTCGTGGGCAAGCTCGAGCAAACGCACACCGACATCCAATTCAAGCGTGTCGATGCCGACATTGCAGAAAAGCTCATCGAAAAGGACGAGGAACTCAGCTCCGCGCTCGACGAGAAGCAAGAGGAGACGCTCAAGCCCATCCTCGAAGGCGCCTTCCCCGGAGAAGCCACCTACAAGGTTCAGTTCGCCGCGATGTCTCCCACGTCGGCGCCTTTGGTCATCACCCAATCTGAGTTCATGCGCCGCATGAAAGAGCAACAGGCCGTGGGTGGCGGCGGATTCCAAATGTTTGGCGACATGCCTGACAGCTACGAGGTCACCGTCAACGCCAACCACCCTCTGGCCACTACTCTGCTTCACGAAACGGACGACGCCAAGCGTGCGGCCCTGGCCAAACAAGCGGCCAACCTTGCCCGACTCTCGCAGGGACTGCTTGAAGGCGAGGAATTGACCGCCTTCATCCAAGACGGGTTCGCCCAACTTCAGGGCGCCTGATGGGATACGCCAAATGGATTGGCGGCGCCGTCGGTTGGGCCCTTGGGGGTCCAATCGGCGGCGTCATGGGATACTGGCTCGGGAAGATGTTCTCGGACGACAGCCTCTCCATGGAAAGTGCGGGCACCCTCGGTGGCCCAAAAGACCGAGGCGGGCGCAATCAGGGGCGGTCAACCCGGGCAGGCGATTTTGCCCTGAGCATGGTCGTGCTGAGCGCAGCCGTCATGCAGGCCGACGAGCGCGTACTGAAGTCGGAGCTCGACTACGTCAAGCAGTTTTTCCGGACCAACTTTGGGCAAGCCCCGGCCGAGCAGCTGACCCTCGCCCTGCGTGAGGCGCTGAAAAATCCAGTGGACGTGCGCGGCGTGTGCATACAGATTCGCGCAAACATGCCGCACGCCAAGCGCTTGTTGCTTCTGCAATACCTCTACGGCATTGCGCGAGCCGACGGCAGCGTGGACCCACGCGAGGTCGATTTGATTCGTCGGATGGCGGCTGTACTCGGCATCAGCGACAAGGATCGTGCGTCCATCGAGGCGCCGTTCCACAGCGACAAGCCCGACCCCTACACCGTGCTGGAAATTGGAAGGGACGCAACAGACGCAGACATCAAGAAAGCGTACCGTAGGCTGGCGTTGAAGTTCCACCCAGACAAGGTTAGGGACATGGGCGAAGCCTATGCAAAACAGGCTGAAACGCGGTTCTTGGAGGTGCAGGAAGCGTATGAGAGCCTCAAAAAGATCCGCGGGTTCAAGTGACGCACATTGTGGGCTGAAGTCGTGGTAACTTCAAGCCCATGAAACGCATGACGAGTTGGGCGGCACTGACCCTAGCCGCGTCCCTGCTAAGCTTCACGCCGGCAGAAGGTTTGGCCCAAAAAGGGAAAAAGAAAAAGAAGGGAAAGAAAGGCGACACCGAGCAGGTGGACGGCAAGAAGAAAGGGAGAAAGGACGGTTTGAAATCCGTGGCCGACTTCACCAAAGACTTCAAGCTTGACGAAGGCCTGTTCAACCTGTATCAGGATACGGCCAAAGGCAGCATGTACATGCACATTCCCACCGAGGCCATGAACGACGAGTTCATCTACTTTTCGCAGGTGGAGGACGGCGTGGTGTCGAGTGGCTTCTTTCGTGGCAGCTACCGCGGAAGCAAGGTCATCACATTCCACCGACATTTTGGTCAATTGGAGGTGCACGCGGAAAACACCAACTTCCACGTCGACCCGGAGAACGCCTTGAGCAAAGCGGCGGATGCGAACCTCAACACGCCCATCCTCGTGAGCTTGAAGGTGGAAGCCGAGGACAGCACCGGCGTAATTGTGTCAGCAGACGCCATGTTCTTGAAGGAAGAGTTGCAAATGGTCAAGCCTCCCTCTCGTCCTGGACGCAAGTCCGCCCTGGGCAAGCTAAGCAAGACCAAGAGCAAGGTGGTCGACGTGGCCAACTACCCCATGAACACGGAATTGTCGGTCGACTACGTCTACGACAACGGCAACCCGACTGTGGGTGGACCTCAATTTGAGGACGGCCGCTACGTCACTGTGGGCTATCGCCACGCCTTGCTGCCCATGCCTGAAGAGGGTTTCACGCCCCGGGCAGACGATCCCCGCATTGGCTTCTTCACCACAGAGGTGGATGACTTGACAGGTGTCAGTGCCACGCCTTGGAAAGACATGATTCACCGTTGGCGCCTCGAAAAAAAGGATCCTGCCGCTGCGATGTCAGAACCGGTTGAGCCCATTACGTGGTGGATTGAAAACACCACCCCCGAAGAATTCCGTCCCATCATCAAGGCGGGCGTCGAAAAGTGGAACCAGGCCTTCGAGCCCCTCGGATTCAAAAACGCGGTGGTGGTCAAGGTGCAGCCCGATGACGCGGACTGGGATGCCGGCGACGTGCGCTACAACGTGCTGCGCTGGACGGCTTCCCCTTCGCCCCCGTTCTCAGGTTACGGCCCCAGTTTTGTGAACCCGCGCACCGGCGAAATCCTAGGTGCGGACATCATGCTTGAGTACGGCGGGATGATCGGACGCCTGTGGCGCGCCGAAGTGTTCTCCAAAGCTGGCATGATCGAGGAGCTTATGGAAGAAGAGTACGCGTCGCTCGACGCTGAAATGCAAGGGTGCTCGTCACGCGAAATCTTGGCTGAGCAGATGAGCCGCTGCCACGCAGGCACGGTCATGGGCCGCAACAGCCTTTTGGCCGCTGCCGCGATGCGTGCCTACAACTTCACAGACGAAGAGCACGCGGAGTTTGTGCGTCAAACCTTGCACCGACTCGTGTTGCACGAAGTGGGACACACTCTCGGGATGAGCCACAACATGCACGCCAGCACCATGCTCAGCCCTGACGAGCTCAAGGATGCCGCCAAGGTGGCGGAAAACGGAATGTGCAACTCGGTCATGGAGTACCCTTCCATCAACTTCGCCCGCAACAAAGCCGAGCAAACGCGCTTTTACGACGACAGCCCTGGACCCTATGACAAGTGGGTGATCGAATACGGGTACAGCATAAGACGCGAAGAAGAGGACGCCGACGCAGAAGCCGCGCGGTTGAGTGCCATTTTGGAGCGCTCGACAGACCCGTTGTTGCAGTTTGGCAATGACGCAGACGACATGCGCAGTACGGGACGCGGCATCAACCCTGACGTGAACATCTACGACCTGAGCAGCGATCCTGTGGCCTATGCTTCGGAGCGTTGCGAGCTCGTCAACGACCTGCTCCCCTCCATCGTAGAGAATTTCGCACCCGGCGTGGACAGCCACCAAGAGGTGCTTCGCGCGTACTATGCATTGACCGGCGAATACGCCACGCAACTGCGCATCATGACGCGCCAAATCGGCGGTGTGCGCTACAACCGCGCCACCCCGGCCCAGCTCGACGGCGCCGCCCCTTACACGCCCGTGTCTGAGGCCGACCAAAAAGCTGCGATGAAGGCATTGGCCAAGTACGCCTTTGCCCCAGACGCGTTTGAGGCGCAGGCTGACGTGTTGGCCTACCTGCAGGCGCAGCGTCGCGGGTTTGGGTTTTTCGGAGACGGCGAGGACCCCAAGGTTCACGCCCGTGTGGCCGGCGCACAAGGTGCCGCAATGGCCCACCTCGTTCACCCCAGCGTGCTGATGCGCATCCTAGACAGCGGGCTGTACGGGAACACCTACAACCTCGCGGAGTACATGGACGACCTGACCGACATGATGTTCAAGGCGGATTTGCGCACCTCGGTGAACACCTACCGCCAAGGGCTGCAGCTCATGTATGTCGAGGCGCTCGTCAAGTCACTTGATGCAAAATCACGGTTGAATCGTGTCGCCAAGAGCGCTGTCCTCGCCCAGCTGCGTCGCATCGACCGCCAGCAACGCGATGCAGCCTCGCCCAACGGCCTGACACGGGCGCACCGCGCCCACGTGCGTCACTTGATCGACGTGGCACTCGACCGTTGAAAACGTTGCAGTCACCGGCCGCGGACGAAGCGGAAACGGCGAGTCATGCACAGATTGTGCATAAGACGAAGAAGCAGGGCCGCGGCCCTGCTTTTTTTTGCCCCTTCCTCGAGCTAGCTTGGCAGCCATGGAGGAGAGCCACAGGAAGTTCACGGTCATGGGAGGTCTGTTGAAGCATGACGTGTGCGACTACATCACCGCCATGACCAGCGAATCCGAGGTGCAGGTTCACGTGGGCTGCGACTCCCAAAACCACAAGCGCCACACCGTCTACGTCACCACTGTGGTGTTTCGGTTCCCCAACAACGGGGCGCACGTCATTTACCGCCGCGAGCGCGTGCCGAAGATCCTCGACATGTGGACCAAGCTTTGGGGTGAAACCGAACGGTCGGTGGCATTGGCCAACCTGATCTTGGAAGAGTGCAACCTCAGGGTGCACCAAATCGACCTCGACTTCAACAGCGACAGCAAGTACGCCAGTCACAAGTTGGTCAGTGCCAGTTCAGGCTACATTTCTTCTCTTGGATTCAACTCCAAGGTCAAGCCCGAATTGCTGATGGCGGCGTGGGCCGCCAATGTGCTCTGTCAGTGACCCGGGCTCAGCCCAAGTCCCTTCCTCCAAACTTGCTCAGAAGCACCTCTGAACGGTGATCGAAGATGGCCTTGACCCGGCCATGCACCATCCACCCGGTCAACAGCGCGCCCAGTTTTCCACCTTTGAGTTTGTAGTGGAGGATGTCGTCCATTTGGACCCCACCTTCCACCTCTTTGAAGTGGTGCTGATGGTGCCACAAGGCGTAGGGTCCAAACCGCTGCTCGTCGACGAAGTACTTCCTCTCCTCGCAATGCGTGATCTCTGTCACCCACGTCATGGGTATGTTGAACAGTGGACGAACGCGGTAGCGGATGATTTGTCCTGCGTATGTGCGTTTCTCGTTTTTCGTCAAGATTTCAAACCCCATGTCCGGAGGCGTGATGTCGTCCAAATTGTCAGGGACACTGAAAAATGCCCACGCTTCATCGAGTGAAATGGGCAAGACCAAAGACGTTCTCAGTTCGTGCATGTCGGGGTAACCCCCCACCGGAAAAAAGGTTCACCACACTGTCGAACACAAAAAATGGAGCACCCGCCGTTGCCGGTGCTCCACTACGATTCACAACGAGGTCCTCCATTGTTCATGTAGACCTTCGAAGAGTCAATTTACATAATTAAAAGGAGGAATCCAACGATTCATTGACTTTCTCCCCGCGCCATGTATATGGAACGGAGCACGTCAAACAATTCATCCGGCGCAAAAGGCTTGGCCAAAAAGCCATTGGCTCCCGCGGCTTGTGCCATCTCACGGGTTTCGACATCGGCAAAAGCCGTGACCATGAACACCTGCTGCATCTCCCCCTCGTTGTCGCGCTCCCGAGCACGGATGCGGCGAACCGTCTCGAGGCCATCCATGTTGGGCATTTGCACGTCCAACAAAATGGCGTCGTAGCGCCCCCCCTCTATCAGGTCGAGCGCACGTTGGCCGTCAGGCGCCACATCCACGTGGACCTTCCACCTGTCCAAGAGCGCCTTCGCGTACAACACATTGATGTCATTGTCTTCTGCAAGGAGCACGCGCATTCCCTCGGCATTCCAATCTGGAACTTGATTGACGTGGTCGCCCTCTGTGGCCCGAAGTTGTGTGGGCTTGTCCCAAGTCTTCGAGGGAATGGACAGCTGGAAACAGGCCCCCACAGACTGGGGAACCAAGGTCAATTCCCCATCCATCACGCGGGCGAGTTCACGTGAAATAGACAATCCCAGCCCTGTGCTCCCTTCCTTCATTCGATGAATTTCTTTGGGATTGTCCGCGTTCAAG
>PKDW01000118.1 GCA_002863145.1 Flavobacteriales bacterium | reverse complement strand
GCCAAGGAAGCTGAGAAGAAACAAAAGGAACAGGAGCGCAAGAAGAACGAAGCGCGTTCAAACCGTAAAAAAAAGAAGTGATGCGCACGGGCTTGTGGTTGTGCGCCCTGCTGGGCATGATGTCATGCTTGACGCTTTGCGGTTGCCGCGAAACCAAGGACGCCGCCATGGAAGTTCAAGTCGTGGTGGGCTTGCAGCGAACGCCTTGTTTTGGCCAATGTCCGGTCTACGAGCTTTCGGTATTGAACACCGGTGAGGCCACCCTGAAGGTGGGGCGCTTTTGCGACCAAGCCTTTGGGCGTTCTTTGGCGCAGGGTCTGCACCGGGCGCAGGTGGACGTGGGCATGTGGCTCATGGTCGCAGATTTGGCCTCGGACATGGGCTTTGACACCTTGCAGAGCCGATACGATGACCCCATGGTCATGGATCTGCCCGCCAACATCATCACCATCGACGGACACACCGTGTACAACCGCTATGGGGGACCTGACTTGAACGACCTTTACACCCGCATTGAACGACTGGCCGGTGCCGCCGATTGGCAAGCCGACGCAAGCTCTGCGCGATGATTGACACAAACACCAAAACCTGATCGACATGAAACGATTCACAACCCTGGCAGCAGCATTCCTGCTCCTTTTCTCTTCGGCACGTGCCGACGAAGGCATGTGGCTCCTCCACATGCTTCAGCGCATCAACGAAGCTGGCATGCAAGAAGCTGGCTTGCGTTTGAGCGCCCAAGACATTTACGACATCAACAACGCTTCCCTGAAGGACGCCATCGTGCGTTTGAACGGCGGGAGCTGCACGGCGGAGGTCATCTCTTCGCAAGGCTTGGTGCTCACCAACCACCACTGTGCATATGGCGCCATCCAGAGCTTCAGCGCGCCAGAGCACGATTACTTGACGGACGGATTTTGGGCCAAGGCCAAAGACCAAGAAATGCACATCGAGGACTTTTTTGTGAGCTTCCTCGTGCGCATCGACGACGTCACCGAGCGCGTGCTCAGCAAGGTCAACGACGACATGCCTGAAGGCGAGCGAGGCGCGGCCGTGGCGGCGGAACTTGACGCCATCCAGAAAGAATACATGGAGGCGAACCCCGCCTACAGCTACGACATGAAGACCATGTACTACGGCAACGAGTTTTACGTCTTCACGTACCAAGACTACAGCGACGTCCGCCTCGTGGCTGCCCCACCCGAGAGCGTGGGCAAGTACGGCGGCGACACCGACAACTGGATGTGGCCACGTCACACGGGCGACTTCAGCATGGTGCGCATCTACGCCGACGCCGACAACAATCCCGCCGATTACAGCGAGGACAACGTTCCCTTCACCCCCAAGCGTCACTTGAAGATCAGCATGGCGGGTGTCGACCAAGGCGACTACACGATGATCATGGGGTACCCTGGCAGCACGGACCGCTTTCTGAGCAGCTGGGGCGTCGAGCAGGCCATCAACCTTTACAACCCTTCCGTGGTGGAGTGTCGCGACCTCAAGCTCAAGACCATGAAGAGCCACATGGATGAGGACAAGGCCGTGCGCATCAAGTATGCCGCCAAGTACGCCCAGACGGCGAACTACTGGAAGTACTACATCGGCCAAACCAAAGGCCTCAAACGTCTTGAGGTACAGGCCCAAAAGCAAAAGCTCGAAGCCCTCTTCAACCGATGGGTGAACGAAGATGAGGGGCGCAAGGCCGAGTACGGAGAGGCCCTCGACTTGATCGCGGACTACTACGCGGAAACCGACGCGACAGTCAAAGCCGATGTGTACGCCCTCGAAGCCGGGTTGATTGGCAGTGACATTGCCCTGTTTGGCCTTCGTGTGGGTCGCGCAGGAACAGGAATGTTTGACGCAGACCCTGAAAAGGTGGCCGCCGCAAAAGCAGGTTTGCAAGGATTGGCCGACGATCACTTCAAAGACTACGACATGGACACGGACCGCGAATTGTTCGTGAAGATGCTCACAAAGTACCGTGACGACATTGATCCTGCTTACTGGCCGACTCAATTCACTGTTGTGCAGAACAAGTACAAGGGCGACTTCGAGGCCTATGCCAACAAGATCTACAGCAAGTCTCCCCTCCGCAGTGCAGAAGCCTTCGCCGCATTCTTGGAGAACCCCAAGCAAAAGACGTTTGAAAAAGACCTCGCCATTGCGATGTCCATGAGCTTGCTCCAGCGCTACTTCCAAGGCACTTCGCCTGAAGTGCAAGCCAAGTTTGACCGGGGCTACCGTTTGTTTGTGCGCGGCCTGCGTGAACTCATGCCCAACAAGGCGTGGTACCCTGACGCCAACTCCACAATGCGCCTCACCTACGGCCCTGTGGGCGACTACAAGCCCGCCGACGCGGTGCATTACGACTTCGTGACCACGGCCAACGGCATCCTCGAGAAAAAGGACAACAGCAACCCTGAGTTCATCGTTCCTGAGCGCCTCGAGCAGCTCATCAAGGCGCGTGACTTTGGGCCATATGCAGACGAGAACGGCGAGCTCGTCGTGTGCTTCATCCACGGCACCGACATCACGGGCGGCAACTCCGGCAGCCCCGTCATGAACGCAGACGGCGACCTCATCGGCCTCGCCTTCGACGGCAACTGGGAAGCCATGAGCGGCGACATCGCCTTCGAACACCAGCTCCAGCGCACCATCTCCGTCGACATCCGCTACGTGATGTGGATCCTGGACAAGTATGCGGGGTGCACCAACCTCATCGAGGAAATGGACTTCGTGTACGCTTCGGACGAGCCTGCGGACGTGTTGGCCGAGCCCCAGCTCAGCGAACCCACCGACGGCAAGTAACCTTGAATTGTGTGGCGCGCGAGCGCCAAGAGAAACCCCGACTTAGGTTCAGGCCTGTCGGGGTTTTTCTTTGAGATTGTTTTTCTGATTCGCCTACACGGCGTTGCGGCTCGCATTGACGATGCCGTACATCGTTCGGATGATGAGCTTGCGCAAAAGCTCAGGCGTCCAATCGGAATCGGCCGCATCGGCGGACGAGGTTTGACGCTCCATCTCGGTCAAGGCAAATTGTTGGATGACGAGGAGCGGCATGATAATGCTGTCGCGAAGGCGAATGCTCTCCCGAATGGATGGCACCGTTTCCATGAGCTTTTGTTGGTCTGTGATGGCCAGGACGAGGACGCGGGTGCGCTCGTACTCTTCGTGCACCGTGTTCCACAGGTCCCCATATCGCGGATGGGCCGCGAGGTGCGCCGTCAAGCGGAAGTCGCACTTGGTCATGGACTGCATCGAATTCTCGACCAGGGTACGGAAGAAGGCGTTGCGGCGGTAGAGGCTTGCGGCCTCCTCCAGGCGCCCCTCTCGGTCGAGGGCTTCAAGGGCGGTGCCGAGACCAAAGTAGCCCGGCACGTTCTGCTTCAGTTGCGACCAAGAACCGACAAACGGGATGGCGCGCAGGTCTTCGAAGTTGATGGCCCCGTCCCTGGCCCGTGACGTAGGTCGGCTGCCAATGTTGGTTTCGCCATAGTACTTCAGCGTACCAAAGGTGGCGAGGTAATCTGTGAACTCGGGACGGTTCCGCAGCGCGAGGTAGTGGTCGTACGACGTGGCACCCAACTCGTCAAGAAGCGCCTCGTCCTCGGGCAAGATGCGCGTCTCCTCCTCGTCAAAGAGGCGGTTCTTCACCCCGGCCGTGAACAAGAGCTCCAGGTTGAATCCCGCCGACTTTGGAATGCCAAAGTTGGAGGAAATCGTTTGGCCTTGGATGGTCGTTTGAATCTCACGATTCTCGATGTCTCGGCCAAGCGACGCATAGAAGCGGTGGGTGTTGCCGCCACCCCGTGCGGGGGGTCCACCGCGTCCGTCGAAGAACATCACGGTACGGCCGTGTTCGCGGCTCACGTCGGTCAGGCGCTGCTTGGCGCGGTAGATGGCCCAGTTGGCGCGGAGGTAGCCGCCGTCTTTGGTGCCGTCGGAGAAACCGAGCATGACGGTTTGGTCTCCACCTCGGAGGTCGAGGTGCGCAGCATAGACCGGGTGCATGTAGAGCTTTTGCATCTCGGCACGCGCCCCGTCCAAATCCTGAATCGATTCAAAGAGCGGCACGAGGTCCACTGTCAACGAGCTTTCCCATCCGCTGGCCTTCGCCATGGCGTGAAGGATGGCCATGTGGTAAGCGCCAGAACAATTGCTGAGGATGTAGCGGTGGCAGCCTGCCTCGCCGTTGTGCCGCTGGATTTCCTGCATGGCACGCAGACTCTCGATCACATCTTGGTGACGCTCTTCCTCGAGCGTTTCTTCGAAAACCGTGTCGTAGGCGAAGAGGAAATCGAGGGCATCTGCCTCGTCCATCGCCTCAAACCGCGCCACCGCCGCTGCCCCTTCCTGCGCTTCGAGCAACGACTTGAATGCCTTTGTCACCACACGGGCATCTTGTCGGATGTCGAGGGAGGCAAAGTGCAGCCCAAACATCCGCACCTTGAACATGAGCTGGCGGATTTGGTCGAGGTACAGCCCATTGAACTCGGCCTCCACCTTCTTCTCCAACCGGGCCAAGCCATGCAAGAGCACGTCCTGCTTCAACGACAGGTCACTTGGATTGAAAATGGCTTCCTCAATCATGCCTTGCAACATGTCGAGTTCCCCCTCCAATCCTTTGAACGTCATAAGGCGACGCAACTCCCGGAATTCTTTGCGGTAGCAGCGGAGCAACGTGAGCTTCAGCTTTCGGGCCACCCGAAGCGTGGTGTCGGCGCCCACGTAGGGGTTGCCGTCTCGGTCGCCTCCAGGCCAAAACCCAATGCGCAACATCCCATTGTTGAGTCCTTCACCATCCGGCCGACCCAAAGCGTTGGCAACGCGCGCACCCAATGCGGAGCAGGCCTCGAAGAACACGTTCTCGAGGTACCAAATCTGGCGAATCGCCTCCTCGTATGGCGTGGGCGGCTCGCTCTGGAAGAACGGCGTGAGGCCCAGCTGGTGCAGGCGCTTTCGGATCTTCACCAAGTCGTTGTCCTCCATGGCCAAGGCCAAGTCCGTGATGATCGCCAGCACGTTGCCGGGGTAGAATTGGGTCGGGTGCGAAGTGAGCACGACGCGTACGGCGTACTCGGCCAGCATGGCGCGCATCTCGTCTTCGAGCCCGTGACGACGCACCCGCTGCATGAGGCTGCGAAGCGATTCGGCCCCACCCATGTCGTTAAGCTGTGCATAGCGTGCATCCTCAAGGGCGTCGACGAGCACGACCTGGCGCTCGATGTACTGAATGATGCGAAACAGGAGCGCCGCGCCTTCCTCGGCATTGGCTTTGCCCTGCCCTTTCAGAAAGTCTTCCAAAATCTCATGCGGCGGCGCACCTCGCTCCAAGCCCATTTCACAGGCCTCTTGCAACAAGGGTACGCGCAATCCCGTTTGGCGGATGCCGTCCAAAGGCAGGGTCAAGAAAATCCCGTTGAAAACCTGGTACGGGTGGCTGACCACCGACTTATAATCCTTCTTCTCGCGCATGTTGACTGCAAAGTTACCTCGTACTTTTGAGCCATGCGCATCGACATCCTGACTGTCCTCCCCGGGCTCCTGAGTGGGCCTTTTGCCGAAAGCATTGTCAAGCGTGGCATCGACAAGGGCCTGGTGGAAGTGCATGTGCACGACCTCCGTCAGTGGAGCACCAACAAGCACAAAAAAGTCGACGACGCTCCCTTCGGCACCGCCGCAGGCATGGTGCTCGCCATGCAACCCCTCCACGACGCGATCACTGAATTGCAGGCCGAGCGCGACTACGACGAGGTCATTTTCTTGACTCCCGACGGCGAGCAACTCAAGCAGGGCCGAGTGAACCAGCTGTCGCTTTCCGAAAACCTGTTGATGATCTGCGGCCACTACAAAGGCATCGACCAGCGCTTGCGCGATCACGTCGTCACCCTTGAAATCAGCATTGGCGATTACGTCCTCAGCGGAGGCGAGCTCGCGGCGGCCGTCCTCACCGACGCGCTGGTTCGCCTCGTTCCCGGCGTGATTGGCGACGAAACGAGCGCCTTGAGCGACAGCTTCCAGGACGGCCTTTTGGCCCCACCTGTCTACACGCGACCCGCAGAGTACAATGGCTGGAAAGTCCCTGACGTCTTGCTCAGCGGGAACCACGACGCCATCGACAAGTGGCAGGAAGAGCAAGCCCTTGCCCGCACCCGCGCCCGGAGACCTGATTTGCTCGAAGGCCATGGAGAGGATACGCAAGACGCATCGAAGGGTTAATTTCTTCCCTTTCGCGCAAGGACTTCCCAAAGAATCTTCGTAATATTGCACCCCGATTTGGGGCTCTGCCCAAAGAGACCCGGACTGACAACGCATAAGACAACACCATGGACCGCATCAAGGACATCACCGCCAAATTGGTCGAAACCCAGGATTGGCCTGAGTTTGGCGCTGGCGACACCGTTACCGTGACCATCAAGATTAAAGAGGGCAGCAAGGAACGTCTTCAAGCTTTTCAGGGTGTTGTGATTCAACGCCGCGGATCAGGTGCCACCGAAACCTTCACCATTCGCAAGATGGCCAGTGGTGTTGGTGTGGAGCGCATCTTCCCCGTCTCTTCTCCTTCCGTTGAGAAAATCGAGGTGAACAAACGCGGTCGTGTGCGTCGTGCACGCATTTTCTACCTGCGTGAGCGCACGGGCAAGTCTGCCCGCATCAAGGAGCGCCGCCTCGCGAAGTAAGACTTCGACCCTACCGACCGCGAATTCGGTCATGAAAAAGCCAACCCCAACAGGTTGGCTTTTTTCGTAGGCACCGGTTTTCGGGTTGCTTATCCAGCCATAACCCGGTCAACCGTCGCGAGGACCTCTCCCTCTTGGTGTGTGGCGCTCGCGACAAGCTGGGCGCACCGGGATTGGATTTGGGCAACGTAGTCGGCGTCTTCGAGGTCGCCGCAGTTGATGCGGGCGTTGAGGACAGCGCCGAGGACCGCTGTGCGAAGGCACATGGCGCCGACCCCGGCGTCCGTGACGCTGTTGGGGTTGCCATCGCTCGCCATGGCCGCTGCAAGACCAAGGCCGTCGTGGGCCACTTGCGCGACCTGCATCGGAATGTCAATCGCATTGCGCGTGGCGTCTTGAATGGCTTGGTGGCGCTTGGCCTTTTGGTCGGCGGTTCCCTTGGGCATGCCGTACGCCGCCATGATGGAATCGAAGGCCTGGGTATCGGCATCCACGAGCGCCATGAGTTGGTTCTGAAGGGCGAGTCCCCTCTCCGCATGCACGCTGAATTCTTCCCAACGGTCGTCCCAGCCGCGCTTGTGGGCGCTGAGGTTGGCCACCATCGTCGCCAGGGCCGCACCCAAGGCGCCGGCATAAGCTGAGATGGAGCCGCCCCCAGGTGCAGGGGCCTCTGACGCTGTGGTGTCCGCAAATTGGGTGAGCGTCATGTTGACCAGCGCGGATTTACCTTCTTCAGCGATGACGTATTCAATGACGCGCTTGGAGGGGTCAAACGGCGCGAGGTCATCCAAACCAAGAGACTTGACCGCAATCTTGACCTTTTCCGCTTCGGAAATGCCAAGCGACCGTTGCTGCTTGCGGAGGTAGTGGTCCGCTGCGTCTAGGAGCACCCGCAGTGGCAACAAGCCGACCAGTTCTGAGCCCGTCACGCGAATGCCGCGAGATTGGGCCTTGTTGCAAGCTTCGTCAAACGCAATGTGCACAGGCGTCACGGTGATGTCTGTGAGGTTGAGTGAGAGCTGAGCGATGCCGTATTCCTCGATGTACCAACCGATGCCCTTGACCGATTTGAGGGTGCCGGGGATTCGAACAGGTTCGCCGTGTTCGTCGAGGACGGCTGGGCCAGTGATGCCGTCGCGCTTTTTGATTCGGCCTGCCTCACGGATGTCGAACGCGATGGCGTTCGCCCTGCGGCTCGAGGTCGTGTTCAAATTGATGTTGTACGCAATGAGAAAGTCACGTGCGCCAACGGCTGTGGCGCCCGTTCGGCGGGCAGAGTCGTTGAATTCTGCGGGGCCGAAATCTGGTGCGCCGTCGTCCGTGCTCAACTTGGCCAACCCCTCGTATTGGCCTTTGCGGCACACAGCGAGGTTTTTGCGTTCCGGACGCCTTGCGGCAGACTCGTAAAAGTAGCCTGGGATGTTGAGCTCCTTCCCCACGCGCTCGCCCACTTCGTGCGCGACCTTGATGCAATCGTCCATCGTCACGCCCGCAACCGGCACAAAAGGGCAAACGTCTGTGGCCCCCATGCGGGGGTGCTCGCCGCTGTGTTTGGACATGTCGATGAGCTCGCTCGCCTTCTTGATCAGCCGAAACGCCGCTTCGCCCACCGTCTCGGGCGGTCCCACGAACGTGATGACTGTGCGGTTGGTGCTCTTCCCTGGATCGACGTCAAGCAGTCGGCAACCATCCACCTTCTCGACCACAGCAGCTACGGCGTTGATGACTTCGGGGCGACGTCCCTCGCTGATGTTGGGGACACATTCTATGAGTCGTTGCATGGGGCCAAAGTAGCGCGCCCCCTGCCCTGGAGATTGGACCTTACCCCTCCCAGATTTCCCCGTTGATGAACACCTTATCCACAACCGCGTCCGTGAAGCGGTAGGCGATGTCCTGCAGGCCCTCCATGGGATGCGTCACGATGTAGTTCGCGCGGTATCCACGTCCCAGGGCCCCGACCTCGTGACTAAGTTCCATCGCGGCAGCGCCGTTCAAGGTGGAGGCTGCAACCGCCTCACGCGGCAGCACCCCCATCTTGAGGCTGGCGAGTCGTACGGCCATGGTCATGTCGCCGCTCGGTGCCGATCCCGGGTTGTGGTCGGTGGCGAGTACAAGCGGCAAACCAGCGTCAATGAGGGCGCGGCCTGGCGTGTAAGGGATGCTCAAGAAATGGCTGCACCCGGGCAACGCCACGGGGTACGTTGGCAATCCTTCGCCGCCCTCGGCCCGTTCAAACCCTTCGATGAGGCTTTGAATGGCTTCACTGCTGCACACCTCGAGGTGGTCGACACTGAGCGCATTTTGATTCACGCACAACTCTACTCCACCAATGTCATTGAACTGATTGACATGAACTTTGCTCCTCAACCCAAGACCATTTGCCACTTCGAGAAGTACGCGGGTCTCTTCCGTGCCAAAGTACCCTTTCTCGCAAAAGGCGTCCACATAGTCGATGAGGCCCTCGGCTGCAAAGGCTGGCAGCATGTCGTTGACGACGTGCTGGGTGTAGGCCGCTGCGTCGTCGAATTCAGGAGGCACGGCATGGCACCCAAGAAACGTGGCCTTGATTGGAATGGGCGCGGCTTCTTTGAGACGGGCGATGACACGGAGCATCTTGCGCTCGGCGTCGAGCGTCAAACCATAACCCGATTTGATTTCCATCGCCCCCACGCCCTGCGAAATGGCATGGTGCACTCGCCTTAAGGCTTCGTCAAACAGCTCGTCTTCGCCCATGGCTTGCAAGGCCTTGGCAGAGTTGAGAATGCCACCGCCGCGTTCGGCGATCTCTTGGTAGGTCGCCCCTTCGAGCCGCATCAAGAACTCCTCGCTTCGACTGCGCGCAAACACCGTGTGGGTGTGGCTGTCGCACCAGGCCGGAAGCACCCAACGCCCCTCGGCGTCGACGATGCTCAGGCCGGACCAATCGACGATGCCAGGAAAGTCCTCCATCGAACCAAAGTCCGCAATGAGGCCATTGTCAATCGCGAGCCAAGCGTTGCGGAGGATGGGAAATTTGGCCATCTCCGAGCCTGCCACGTCGCGGGGCACCTCTTCGAAAGCACCCACGAGGCCTTTGATGTTCTTGACAAGCGTTCGCATGACGTGCAAGGTATACCTTCGCAGGACATGGCAGGAAACACGTTTGGCACCCTTTTCAGATTGACAACGTTTGGCGAGTCTCATGGCTATGCCATGGGCGGCATCGTGGACGGATGTCCGGCAGGCCTCGCGCTTGACTTGGCGGCGGTTCAGGCCGAGCTTGCGCGCCGTCGTCCTGGCCAGTCCTCCCTGACCACCTCTCGCAAAGAAGCGGACGAGGTGCAGTGGATGTCTGGCACAGTCGAGCACGACAACGGACCTGTGACCACAGGAGCGCCATTGGGATTCACCATCGCCAACACGGCTGCCCGCCCTGCCGACTACGACCACCTGAAAAACACGTTCCGCCCTTCTCATGCTGATTTCACATACGAAGCCAAATACGGGCTCCGCGACGTCCGAGGTGGCGGCCGAGCTTCGGCAAGGGAAACGGTCTCGCGGGTGGTGGCCGGTGCGATCGCACGCCAAATCCTCGCGACCCTCGGCGTCGAGGTTGGCGCCTACGTCGAGAGGGTTCAGGACATCAGCATGCCCCTGCCCCCGTCGTTTCACAGCCGCGACGAGGTCGACGCCCATCCGGTTCGGTGCCCGCATCCCGAGACGGCCGCCCGCATGGCAGACCGGATTGCGGACGTGAAAAAGGCCGGCGACACGGTCGGGGGCGCCATTGTGCTCGTGGCCCGTGGCGTGCCTGCGGGCTGGGGCGAACCGGTCTTTGACCGCCTTCACGCCGACCTCGCCAAGGCCATGTGGTCCCTTCCGGCCACCAAGTCGCTCGAACTGGGATCGGGCTTGAGCGGCACGTTGATGCGCGGCTCGGAGCACAACGACAAGTTCGTCGACCGTGGAGACCGAATCGGAACCGCCACCAACCGAAGCGGCGGCATCCAAGGCGGCATCAGCAACGGAGAAGACATCGTCCTGCGCATCGGATTCAAGCCCGTGGCGACGGTCCTCCAACCCGGCACTTCCGTGGACCGCGAAGGCAACCCCGTCGAGCTAAAGGGCCGCGGACGTCACGACCCTTGCGTCCTACCGCGTGCCGTGCCTCTGGTGGAAGCCATGGCCTGCCTTGTCTTGGTCGACCACGCGCTCCGTCAGCGCGCCGCGCGCCTTACCTTCGAGGCATGACCTCCGATTCACCTCGATCTGCTTCCAAATCTCCTCGTCTCGCACTGCACTGGCAAGTGCTCATTGGCCTCGCCTTGGGTGTGGGGTACGCGTGGGCGAGCATTCAGTTTGGGTGGAACAGCTTCACGTTGAACTACATCCAACCGCTGGGCGACATCTTCATCAACATCCTCAAGCTGATTGCGGTGCCATTGGTGCTCTTCAGCATCATCGGCGGAGTGGCGTCGCTCGGCGATGTCAAGAAGTTGGGTCGCTTGGGGGCCAAAACAATCGGCCTCTACCTCCTCACCACCTTCTTCGCCGTCACCCTTGGCCTCGTCCTTGTCAACCTCTTTCAACCCGGCACGGGCGCCAGTGAAGACCTCAAAACCAGCAACCGAATCCGTTACGAACTTTGGAGAGACGCCAACGGCATCGAGGTCCTCGACGACCTCCACGTCGCCAAGGCCCCGGAAAACGCGGACCTCGTGCTTGAGATTCAGGCGCAGCAAGAAGGCATGAACGCGTGGGTGGCCGACAAGCTAAACAAGGCGGACAATGCTTCCAACAGCGGCCCGCTTCAGCCCCTCGTGGACGTGGTCCCCAAAAACATCTTCAAGGCGCTCAGCGACATGGCCATGCTGCAAATCATCTTCTTCGCCGTCTTCTTCGGCATCGTGCTCGTCAGCGTGGAAGAACCCAAGCGCGGATCGCTGATTCGCGCCATCGACGGCCTGAACGACGTCTTCGTCGGCATGGTGTGGATGGTCATGAAGGCCATGCCCATCTTCGTGTTTGCCCTGATGGCCGGCCAAATCGTCAAGGCCGCAGGCACCGACCCCGACAAATTTCAAGAACTGCTCAGCTTCCTGCTGCGCTACGGCCTCGTCGTGGTCCTCGGCCTCGCCCTCATGATCTTCCTCGTCTACCCCGTCATTGCCTCCATCGGCATCAAGGGCATGACGCCACGCAAGTTTTTGAAGGCCATGCGCGACGCCCAAATCACGGCCTTCTCCACCTCTTCGTCTGTCGCCACCCTGCCCGTGACGATGCGGTGTGTGAACAGCAACCTCGGGGTGAGCGAGCGCACCACGAGCTTCGTGCTCCCCATCGGCGCCACCGTCAACATGGATGGCACGAGCCTTTACCAAGCCATCGCGGTCGTGGCGCTCGCCCAGTTCCACATGGTCGATTTGACGCTCGCCCAACAAGCGGTGATCGTCCTGACGGCCACCCTGGCCTCCATCGGTGCCGCAGCCATTCCCAGCGCCGGCCTCGTCCTGATGATCATCGTGCTGGAAAGCGTCGGGCTCAACCCCGCATGGATCGCCTTGATCTTCCCCATCGATCGGATTCTCGACATGTGCCGCACCGTGGTCAACGTCACAGGCGATGGCACCGTCTCGGCGCTGGTGGCTCAATCTGAAGGAGAATTGAACCCCGGCTCCTGATGACGGTGCGCCGCGTCATGGCATTGTGCCTGTGTTTGGGCATTACGTTCAACACGGCAAACGCACAATGCGAACCAGAGGAACCTCGGTCGTCCAAAGCGCAAAAGCTCTTCGACAAAGCCCTTCACCCCAAGGGCAAAACCACGCTGGAAGACCGGCTCACCTGCCTCGAAACGGCACTCGAACTCGAGCCAGAAGACGTCCCCATGCGAATGGAGGCTGCCGAGCTGGCATTCCAGGCCACCAGCAGAAACCCCGACATGTGGGGGGAGTTGACCCAGCACTTGGACGCGTTGGAGGAGATTTGTCCTGGAGGCATGCCTGAGGCGCTGTACCTCCGGGGCGCCATGGCCTACATGAACGACGACTACGAACTGGCCCTCACCCAGTTTCAAGCCTACCTGTCCCTTCCTGAGGACATGACCAAACGGCGGCGGCGCAGCGATGTGGAAGGCACGTTGCCAGAATTGGTCTTCCTGAATCAATTCCACATGCACGCAGGAGGCCCTGAGCCATCTCCCATCCCGGAAGTCAGCTGGGATGAGGACGAGTACCTGCCCATGCTCTCCCCAGACGGCACGCTGCTCTTTTTCACCCGCACTTCCAAAACCAAGGCCAAAGGCGACATTACGACCACGCGCAAGGAGCTGTTCACTTGGGCCAAGCGTCCCGACGAACGGCTGCCCTTCGACAGCGGCGTGCCCTTGCCCGAGCCATTCAACCTCGGCACAAACCACGGCGGTGCGAGCATCTCGGTGGACAACAAATTGATGGTGCTGGCCGCCAACCGTCCCGTGCCTAGCAATCCGGCCAACGTCGACCTTTTCTCCACGGAATACCACGTGGACTATCGAGACTTGGATGGCTCCGCCGTCTACACATGGTCGCCGTTGGTGCCCTTGGGTGCGAATGTCAATTCACCGCAGGGATGGGAGGCCCAACCGTCCATCAGCAGCGATGGAGAAACCCTGTTCTTCGCAGCAGCGCGAACAGAGTCCACCCGAGACAAGGACGGCAACCTGACCATGGATATTTTCATGTCGGCGCGGTTGGACAACGGGACCTGGGGTCCAGCTGAGCAACTGCCTGCGCCCGTCAATTCCCAAGCACAGGACAAATCCCCTTTTCTTCATCCCGACGGCAGAACGCTCTACTTCTCAAGCAACCGACTCCCCTCAGGTGGGGGCTACGACCTGTGGATGAGCCAACGGGACGCCACGGGCACGTGGGGTGACCCCGTCAACCTTGGGCGGCCCCTCAACTCCTCTGGCGACGAGCACGGTCTCGTGGTCAGCACCGATGGAGAGCTGGGCATTTTCGCGAGCCGGCGTCGGGGAACGCGGGGTTTGGATTTGTGCACCTACCCTTTGCCTGCCGACCTGAAGCCTGACCAGGTCACGGTGGTCAAAGGTGATTTGGGTTGGCCGATGCCTGAAGGAGCACTGACCGTGAGCATCGAATACGTCCAAAGCAAACGCGTCGAAGAAGTCACCTATTCCAAGGAAGACGGGCAGTTCGCGCACATTGTGCAGCTCGAAGACGGAGAGGATGTGGTGCTGACCGTCCAAGGCGAGAACGTCGGCTACCAAAGCGTCGTGGTCCACGAACAAGGCACCGAAGCCTCGAGTGCCATCGCGCTGGATTTGGCTTCTGCTTCGGAAACAGGAGGCGGCTCGGAGAACGCATCTCGCGCCAAGGGAAATCCTTTTGAGTTGCAGGACGTGCAGTTCGAAACCAAGAAAAGCACCCTTTCCAAACGCTCGGAGATCATTCTGCGCGCCTTGGCCAACCACTTGGAGCGCCAGCCAGAACTGCGTTTGGACATCGACGGCCACACCGACAACATCGGTGAAGCGCAGGACAACTTGGTCTTGAGTCAATCTCGTGCCGAGGTGGTGAAGGCCTTCTTGGTGACCTGTGGGGTCGACGGCGACCGGATGACCACCCAAGGTCACGGCGAGTCGCAGCCCAAAACCACCAACACCACTCCCGAAGGCCGGCGCGTCAACCGCCGAACCGAATTCCGCTGGGTGGACTGAGATTGGTTCCCCACTGTCCCCGCTTTCACGTCCGCTCCTGGGACGCGTAACGCACCTCCCATCTTCTGTGAAGAAGCGTTCATTTCAAGTGCGAAATCTGCACGGAATCGCGTTGAAAACCATCCTTCTCCCCTCCCCATGACCGCAGTTGGCGAAGGTAGCTTTGAAGGAACTCGCGCGAATCCATGCACACCATGCT
>PKDW01000121.1 GCA_002863145.1 Flavobacteriales bacterium | reverse complement strand
GCAATGGGCTCGTGCCAGTGGCCGACGTCGTGGACGTCGAGGCCGATGAAGTGCGACGTGCCGTGCATGAAGTACTTCTTGTAGGCGGGCCAAGCAGGGTTTTGTTTTTCGACGTCGTGGCGGTCGATCAACTTGAGGTCGAGAAGTTGAGCCGTCATAAGTTCGCCGACTTCCTTGTGGTAGTCGTGGAGCGAAACGCCGGGACGGAGGAGCTTCATGGCGTCCTGCATCACCGAGAGGACCGCGTTGTAGACCGCACGCTGGCGGTCCGTGAAGCGGCCTGAGACCGGGATGCAGCGCGTCATGTCGGACGCGTAGTTGCCGTACTCGGCGCCCACGTCCATCAGGATGACGTCGCCGGCTTTGCACTCTGCAGAGTTCTCGATGTAGTGGAGAACGCACGCGTTGAAACCCGAGCCGATGATGGGCGTGTACGCGAAGCCGCGTGAGCCGCGACGCAGGAATTCGTGCATGAACTCCGCCTCGATCTCGTACTCCATGACGCCGGGCTTCACGAATTGCAAGACGCGGTCGAAGCCCGCCTTGGTGATGTCGCACGCGCGCTGCATCTGGTCGATTTCCGAGGCCTGCTTGAGGGCGCGGATGGAATGCAGGATGGGCGCGCTGCGCTCGATTTCGTGGTGCGGGTATTTGGCGCGAAGGGCCGCGTTTTCCCGGTCCGTGCGGGTCTCGACCGTGAGGCGGGCCCGCGTGTGTTGGTTGTCGTTGAGGTAAAGCGACTGCGCCTCGGCCATCAGGCGGTGAAGCGTCCGTTCGAACGCCGTCGTCCATTGGACGTTGGCGATGCCAGTCTCGGCGGTGGCTTGGGGTTTCGTGAGTTTGGCCCCCTCCCAAATCGCAAGCTCCTCGTTGGTTTCCAAGGTGAACAAAATCTCACGATCCGCCGGGTTGTGGGCGTCTGGGAAGAGGAGCAGCACCGTCTCCTCTTGGTCCACACCAGAGAGGAAAAAGATGTCCGCGTGCTGCTTGAACGGCAAGGTGCCGTCCGAGCTCGTAGGGTAGATGTCGTTGCTGAAAAACAGGGCGAGGCCACCGGGCTTCATCTGCTTCATGAACGCTTCTCGGTTCCGGGTGTAGAGGTCGGAGGGGAGTTTTTGGTACCGCATGCCCCGAAGGTACAGCGCGCGCTACCTTCGCAACATGAGCGAACGCATTTCCACCTCCAACGCCCCCAAGCCCGTCGGCCTCTACCCCCACGCACGCCGCGTTGGCAACCTCCTGTTCTTGAGCGGCGTCGGTCCGCGAACGGCGGGAAGCGATTCGAACGACAGCGGGGTGCCCGGGCTGGAGTTGGACCACAATGGCAACTTCAAAGCCTTTGATTTTGAAGCACAAGTCCACAGCGTGTTCGCCAACGTCAAATCCATCCTCGAGGCCAGCGGCAGCAGCTGGGAACAACTCGTCGACGTCACCGTCTTCCTCGTGGACATGAACCGCGATTTCCACACCTTCAACCGCTTGTACGCGGAGTATTTCAAGGACAACCAACCTTGCCGCACGACGATGGAAATCAACCGGTTGCCAACCCCCATTGCCATCGAACTGAAGTGCATCGCCACAGTGGGGTGAGCCCCTAAGGGGCACGCGACAAGGCAGATGGGCGCGTTGGAGGTTCGTTGACAACCCTTGTGACAACCTGCTGAAATGCGGCTTGCAAGGGGAAGTCCCTTTCCGAACTTGCACACATGTCCACGGACCCGAACACCGATCACAACTTCGATCCCGCGATCCTCGACAAGCTCAAGCAGCTTCAAGAGAAATACGCGGCGATGGGGCAAGACCTGAGTAGCTACCTCGATGGCTTGCTGTACGCCGATTACCGGACCTACTGGGACCTGATTCACCTCGACACATTGCTGAGCCTGCAGCGTCCCCAAACCCCCATGCCCGATGAGGTGGTGTTCATCGTCTACCACCAAATCACCGAGCTCTACTTCAAGCTTTCGCTGCATGAGTTTGAGCGCATGACGCAAGAGGCGCGCGAGAACAACGGTGCCGTCAGCGAAGCCTTTTTGCTCGAGCGCGTGCGCCGGGTGAACCGCTACTTCGAAGCGTTGACCACCAGCTTCGACATCATGGTTGACGGCATGGATCCTGAAGAATTCATGAAGTTCCGCATGTCCCTTCTGCCCGCTTCAGGATTCCAAAGCGCGCAGTACCGGATGATCGAGATTTGTTCCACGTCCCTGGACCGCATTGTGCACCACAACCTGCGCGAACAGTACGCAAAGCACAACCTCTCCGACGTTCCTGAACTCATGTCTCACCTGTACTGGCGAAAAGGAGCTGTCGAGTTGTCCAGCGGATCCAAAACCCTGACCCTCAAGCAATTTGAAGTCAAGTACGACGAGGATCTCGAGAAGCTGGCATGCCGCATGTTTGACGTCAATGTCCGCAAGCTCGCGGCTGAAATCGAAGGCGGACCGTCGAAAGAGCTCGTGGACGCGTTGCGCTGGCTCGACGTGAACGTGAACGTGAATTGGCCTTTGGCCCACTACAAAAGTGCCGTTCGCTACCTCCACAAAGACCCCGTCGACATCGCTGCGACAGGTGGGACCAACTGGCAGAAATACCTGCCGCCGCGTTTCCAAAAGCGCATCTTCTTCCCAGAGCACTGGAGCGATCAAGAGCTCGAAGAATGGGGCAAAGGCTGGGTCGTCAAAGAAGTGTTTGGCCAAGGCTCATGACGTCGTTTTCCCGCGAGGTGATGGCGGTCGCGATTGCGGCCATGGGGACGTTTTTGGTCCTGGGTTGCGGAGGAGGGTCCGGGAGTGCTGGCGGGTCATCGGGTGGCGGCTTGTTCAGCGCGCCAGCCGAACCTGAGCCCACGATGCGGTTTGGGGTCGTGTGGGACGATTTGGTTGTGGACTCTGGCAAGGTCAAGTCCGGCCAAAGCCTCTCTCACCTCCTCGACCCCGCGGGCGTCAGTCCGGGACGTGTGGCCACGCTCGCAGCCAACAGTCGGAAGACGTGGGACGTGCGGTACATGAAAGCCGGACACCGCTGGTGGCTCGCTTCCAAAGCGGTACGCGACAGTGCGGACGCCGAGGCACGGCTTGTGCCCGAGTGGTTTATTTACGAGCGCAACCCGAAGGACTACGCCTTGTTTTCATTGAGCGACACCCTTGGCGTTCGTCTTGGTTCCTACCCTGTCGACACGGTCTACGCCAGGGCACAAGGGACCATCGAAAACTCCCTGTACATGGACTTCGACAAGGTCGGTCACCCCACCAACCTCGCCGTGGCCATGGCCAGCGTTTACGCCTGGACCATCGATTTCAGCCGCGTCCAAAAAGGCGACACCTACGACGTGACCTACCGACGCGAAGTCGTCAACGGAACCCCTGCGGGGATGCCGGTCGTATTGTCCAGCGTCTTCACCCATTGGGATCGTCCACTCGAGGCCTACCGCTTCGAAACCGACGGCGTCGGGGGGTACTTCGACCTCGAAGGCGGCTCACTCCAAAAGGTGTTCCTCAAGGCCCCGGTCGAATTCAGCCGCATCTCCAGCCGCTACAACCCCAAGCGGTTTCACCCCGTGCTGAAAAAGGTCAAAGGCCACTTTGGGACCGATTACGCTGCTCCCAAAGGAACGCCCATCGTGGCGGTCGGCGACGGGGTCGTGACCAAGAGCAGCTACACATCGGGCAACGGGAAATACGTCAAGATTCGTCACAACAGCACCTACGAGACCCAG
The DNA here is from genome assembly GCA_002863145.1 of Flavobacteriales bacterium. GTDB lineage: Bacteria > Bacteroidota > Bacteroidia > Flavobacteriales_D > Sanyastnellaceae > UBA11663. The sequence continues at coordinate 10,930 of PKDW01000121.1, read as the reverse complement.
TACCTCCACATGTCGAAGCGCGCCGTCAAAGAGGGCCAGCGCGTCAAGCAAGGACAAACCATCGGGTACGTGGGCCAAACCGGCCTCGCCACCGGCCCTCACGTGTGCTTTCGGTTTTGGAAGAACGGCAAACAAATCGACCACTTGAGGGAAGAGTTCCCGCCGTCCGACCCCATCGATGCCACACTTCAAAAGGCGTTCGCCGACGAGGTGACGCAATTGGAAGCCTTGAAGGAGCGGCTTGAACCCAATGCCGGGCCCGTCAGGGCTGACGGGCTGCGCTGACCTCTTCGAGGATGGCTGCGAGCTCATGGCGCTCTTGGTCGGTCAACGCGGGCACCCCATCCGAGCGGTAATACCATCCCTGCACGTACCGCTTCAAACCGGAAGGCACCAGCCGCGCGAAAATGTGCTTCAGTCCAGAGACCGTTAGGAACCGGTTGAATCCTTCGAACCGCGACAGACCGGCGGTGTTCGCGTCGCCTGAACCAGCGCCGTCGTTCAGGTCGCGGGGGGTCAGGCCCAACCACGTTTGCAGGTCGTACCACGTCTCGTCCTTGCGAAGGGCGCCAGGCTCGAGCACCAAGAGTTGGTCGTCCGGGAAATGGGCGCGCCATCGGGCGATTTGGGCTTCATACAAACTGAGCTCCACAAAGAGCTCACTGCGGCCCCACGACGGATCGGGGTGGGCCAAATCGGCCTTGACCGCCTCCACCACCGAGCCCTTCACATGGCCGTACTTCCGCGCCATGAGGTAATGCGAGTAGATGCGTGCGACGGGGTCGCGCAGGCTCACGACGATTTTGGCGGCCGGGTGGGCGGCCTTCAATGCGGCCGGTGCGGATGGCGACCAGAGGTAGGACGTGCTGCACTCACCTACGATCCGGTGTGTGTCGTTGGCGCCTGAGAACAACCGCGCGTAATCCACCTCCTCGCGCACAAACCCCACCTGCATCTTGGCCAAGGGGTCTGGCGCGGCGAAGTAGTCGGTCAGGTCCAGCTTGGTGTTGGCCTTGAACGCCTTCGAAAAGCGCGTCGGATCGAGGTCCGCCCGGCTGTGGTAATTGGGCTCCTTCAACGGACTGAGGAAGACCTCGGGATGTGCATTGAGCCGCGCGTACAGCGTCGTCGTGCCGCATTTGGCCGCGCCGATGACAAAGAAATTGACGCGTTTCAGCGCATCTTGGTTGTGCTGACTCATGCGTTTGTGCTGTTTTGTCCTCCTCGGACGGCATCCCAAACCGACAACCCCATCAGGCGCTTCACGGCCACCGCGGCAGCCACATTCCACAGGGCCATGCTGAAGGCGGTCGCCACGGCTGCGCCTTCAATCCCAAAGCGAGGAATCGCCCACACATTCATGACAAGATTGCCCATCGCCGCGATCCACACGATGCGTTGGGCCTGACGCTCGTGCCCAGTCATGTTGAGCAAATACATCACGGGGCCACACAACGCGTTCACCACCTGACCCACGGCCAACCACACCAGGCACGTTGCCCCAGGTACAAATGCGTCTCCGAACCACCCCAGCCACCACGCCGGCACCGCCACCAACGCCACAAATGCCGGAACGCTGAACGCGACGTTGAGGAGGGTCGTTTGACGCAATGCCAACTTCAATCCTGTACGGTCGCCCGAAGCATGGCGCTCGGCAAAAAGGGGTGCGGCATAGCTGTTGACCGCCGCCTGCACCAACGTCACCACGGCCGCCATCCGGAACGCCACACGGTAAATGCCCACCTGATCTTCTTCCAAGAAATGGCCCAACAACAACGTGTCGGTCCAGCTCATGACGAGGAACATGGCTGAGCCCAACAGCATGGGCCAACCCGTTCGCAACATGGGCCTCCACCCCCACTCCGAAGACAAAGCGGAAGGCTTCTCGTCGTCCGTGGGCAAGGACATGAGGAGCAACACAGCGCCCAACAAGGCACTGGCCACAAGTGAAGCCGCATAGGAGGGAACAATGTTCCAGCCCAACCCCACCATGCACGCCACCGCACCCGCGGCGACGATGCCTGGCTGGAGCAACGCGTGGCTTTTCATGCGCGACAACCCCCGCAGTGCCTCGGCGGACACACCCCATATGGTGAGGATGGGCACGCCTGCGGCGACCCAAGGCCAGGTTTGGTCCAGTGTGTCGTCCGCCAGCCACGACGTGAGCCTCGGGGAAGCCCACCACATCGCGGCTGCAAGCAAAGGGGCCGCCAGCAGTCCCGTCACGAGCATCACCCGTCCCACAAGACGCCTTTGCACCCCCTCCTCACCCTTCACCTTGGACGCCGCCATCCACTTCACGAGCACGCCATCGAGGCCCAACCGCGCCACCAACGCTGCGATGGTCAAGACCGTCAAGGCCAGTTCAAAACGGCCATAGGCCGCGGGACCTTCGTGCCGACTCACCCACCACGCCAAGGCGTAGGCAGATGCGGCGCCAAGCAGCTTGACGGCCAGCATGAGGCCAGAAGCGCTGAGGAGTTTGGACGAGGGTGTGGCCACGCCTCAAAGGTAGATGCCAAGCTCAGGTGAATGTCAATCCAAGTTGGATCAGGCACCTGCCGTGAACGCCAAGCCGTACAGCTTCATTTGTTTCACCATGGATTGCAGGCCGTTGCTTCGGGTGGGGCTCAGGTGGCTGTGCAATCCGATCTCGTCGAGAAAGGACAGCTTTGCAGAGGCAATGTCCGCCGCAGGGGCGTCGCTGAGCACGCGAACCATGAGTGCGGCAAGCCCTTTGGTGATGATGGCGTCGCTGTCCGCAGTGAACACCACTTGGCCGTCGCCCCCGAGCTTGGCAGCCAACCACACTCGGCTTTGACATCCCTTGATCAGGTTCTCGTCCACCTTGTCTTCAGGGTCGAGAGGGTCCAGCTCTTTGCCCAATGAGATGATGTGCTCGTACTTCTCCATCCAATCGCCAAACATGGCGAACTCTTCTGCAATCTCTGCTTGCCGTTCGTCGATCACTGATGCCATGTTGCAAAGGTATAGGCTCCGGGTCTGCGCTTCGTGTTGCCCTGCGTCACCAGTTTGCGTCAGCGCAACATCGACACCGCCCGCTCGACCGCCTCGGCCAATCGGTCGATCTCTTCGACGGTGTTGTACGCCCCAAACGACGCCCGGACCGTCCCCGGAATCCCGAGCTTGTCCATCAAAGGTTCCGTGCAGTGGTGACCTGTGCGCACCGCGATGCCGAGCTGGTCGAGCAACGTGCCCAAATCATAGGGATGGACGCCTTCCACAAGGAAAGAAACCACCCCAGCCTTGCATGGCGCCGTGCCGTAGAAGCGCAACCCCTCAATGCCCTCCAATTGGGCGTGGGCGTGTTGCGTGAGCTCGTGCTCATGGGCCGTCAAAGCAGGCATGCCAACGCCGTTCATCCAATCCAAGGCCGCCCCCAAGGCAATGCCTCCGCTGATGTGTGGGGTGCCAGCTTCAAACTTGTAAGGGAGCTCGTTGTAGGTCGTGCCCTTTTCAAAACTGACGGTGCCAATCATCTCTCCGCCGCCGCGGTAGGGCGGCATCGCGTCGAGCATGGCCTCTTTGCCGTACAAGATTCCAATGCCCGTGGGGCCGTATGTTTTGTGGCCACTGAACATGTAGAAATCCACGTCCAAGTCGCGCACATCCACAGGCAAATGCGGGACCGATTGTGCCCCGTCCACGAGCACGGTCGCTCCAGCATCGTGGGCACGTGACGTCCAGTGCTTCGCGTCGTTTACCGTGCCCAACGCGTTGGAGACGTGGGTGAACGCCACGAGTTTGGGTTTGCGTGCGAGGTGCGCCTCAAACATCTCGCCGTCCAAGGTGCCGTCTTCGTTCAACTCCACCACCAAGATGTCGAAGCCATGCTCAAGTGCAAGCATCTGCCACGGCACGATGTTGCTGTGGTGTTCCATCCGGGTGAGGACGATGCAATCGCCGGCGGACAGGTGGGTGCGGCCCCAGGTTTGGGCCACGAGGTTGATGCCGTCTGTGGTGCCGCCCACAAACAAAATCTCTTTTGCCGAGGCTGCGCCAATGTGCGCCCGAACCGTCTCCCGCGCAGCTTCGTACGCCTCGGTGGCCTCTTGCGCCAGGGCGTGCACGCCTCGGTGGATGTTGCTGTGGGTGTGCGCGAGGTAACGCGACTGCGCATCGATGACCGCTTTCGGCTTGTGCGCGGACGCGGCACTGTCGAAGTAGGCGAGCGGCTTGCCGTTCACCTCCCGCGACAGGATGGGGAATTGGGCGCGAATGGCCTGGACGTCAATAGTGCTCATCTCTGCAAGGGTACGACACGCGGCAACATGACGCGGTCACAATCGTTCAAGTCTCAAAAGATACTCGTGGTTTCCATCTCCACCTTGAATGGGGGAATCAAGGGCATCAATCACCCCAAATCCACTCTCCAGTGCCGCATCCTTCACGTCGTCCAAGGCCTTGGTGCGCAAGGCTGGGTCGCGCACGATGCCTGCCCGGCTGAGGTTTTTGCGGCCGACCTCGAATTGCGGTTTGACCAAGGCCACCACGGGTGTCCCTGGTGCGGTCAGCGACGCTACCGTAGGGACAATGTGGGAGAGCCCCACAAACGACACGTCGATGACCACAAGCTCTGGCAGTCCCCCCATCACCGCCTTGACTTCAGCCGGGGTGAGGTCCTTCACGTTGGTGGACTCGCGCACGATCATGCGAGGATCGTCGGCCAATCCCGCGTCGAATTGATCGCGACCTGTGTCTACCCCAAGCACCGCTTTGGCCCCGCGCTCCAGCATCACGTGGCTGAATCCGCCGGTGGAGCAGCCCACGTCCAACGCCAACCTGCCTTCCACTTCGATGTCGGTCCACGCGTTCAGCGCCGCCAGCAACTTCAACGCGCCACGGGACACCCAAGGCATGTCCTCCTCGATCAGCTCGATGGCCACATTGACAGGAAACTTCTTGCCGGGCTTGGTCACCTTGGACCCCGCCACCAGGACGCCGTGCTCCGAAATCATGCGCTCCGCCCGCGGCCGAGAAGCCATGAGGCCACGGTCCACAAGGAGCTTGTCCAACCTGATTTGTTCCGCACCTGACATGGGGGGAGGTTACATCCAGCCGTGGCGATCTGCGAGCAGACCCTCCACTTCCTGGGCCACCTCGTCTTGGCCAAAGCCCTCGAGGACATCCCCAATGAACGCTTGCACCATCAATGCGCGGGCGGCGCGGTCTGCAATGCCACGCGACTTGAGGTAGAACAGGGCTTCTTCGTCGAATTGTCCGACGGTGCAGCCATGCGAACACTTCACGTCATCCGCGTAGATCTCGAGCTCGGGCTTGGCGTTGATGCTTGCGCCCGCGTCCGCCACGATGTTGGCATTTTGCTGATAGGCGTTCGTCAACTGCGCATCCTCACGGACGAAGACCTTGCCGTTGAACACCCCCGTCGAACGGTCGTACAAAATGCCTTTGTAGAGCTCGCTCGAGGTGCAATGCGGCACAGTGTGGTCCATCGTCGTGTGGTTGTCCACGTGCTCTTGTCCCTTGGGCAAGTAAGCGCCGTGCATGATGGTGTGCGACCCGCTGCCGTGCTGGAGTGCGTTCAATTCGTTGCGCACCCAATGGCCCTGCACCGTGACGGTGTGGATTCGGAAGGTGCTGTCTTTGTCTTGGGTGACGTGCTCGTGCGCGAGGTGGAATACGGCGCCGTGCTCATGCTGCACCTTGTCCACGCCCAAACGCGCACCTGCACCCACTTTGCCCTCAAGGACCGCATTCACCATGCCACTCGCACCTTCTGGCGCAGAAGACCAAAGCACCACCTCGGCCTCGGCATTCGCGCCCACTTGCAAGCGGTGACGTGGGCAAGACGCCACGTTTTCCCCTGTGGTGTGGTGGTGCACCAACACCGGACGGTCGAGGACCACGCCACTTTCCAAGCTCAAGAACAGTCCGTCTTGGGCATGGGCTGCGTGGACAGCGCCAACCCACTCCCGGGTGTGGTACGCCGACCAATCTTCGTCGCCTGCGCCGATTCGGCCTTCTGCCATGGCTTGCAAAAGCGGGATGCACACCACGCCGTCGGCCACGGGCAAGTCGCACGCTTCCGCAACGACTTGGCCATTCAGCAACACGATGCGGTACGCGTCCAGTCCCGGAATGGGGTTGGTCGGCACGTCTTTGGGCCAGCCTTCATGCGCTGGTGCCGTGCGCACGGGCGTCACCAACATCGGCGTCAAGGGGCTGTACTTCCAGCGCTCCGACTTTCGGGTCGGCACCGGCAAGTCGGTCATGGCTTGACGCCCTGCTTCGGCCAAAGGTGCCAAACCCGCGGACGCTGCAAGCCCCGCCACAAACGCGTGCGCTTTTTCGTTGGCTGCGGACATCAGGCGATTTCTTCTTTGACCCAGTCGTACCCCTTCGCCTCCAACTCGAGGGCGAGCTCCTTGGGGCCGGACTTGACGATTTGGCCGTCGCTCAACACGTGCACGTGATCGGGCACGATGTGGTCGAGGAGGCGTTGGTAGTGCGTGATGACCAAGAACGAGCGTCCCGCGTCTCGCATGGCGTTCACGCCTTCGGACACGATGCGAAGGGCGTCGATGTCAAGGCCGCTGTCCGTCTCGTCGAGGACGGCGAACTTGGGCTCGAGCATGGCCATTTGGAAGATCTCGTTGCGCTTCTTTTCACCGCCCGAGAACCCTTCGTTCACACTGCGGTCGCGAAGGCGCCCTGACAATTCCACGAGGGCCGACTTCTCCTTGACGAGCGCGAGGAAATCCTTGGCCGAGATGGCCTCCAAGCCCTGGTGCTCCCGCTTGGCGTTGATGGCCGCCTTCATGAAGTTGAGGTTGCTCACGCCTGGAATCTCCACAGGATACTGAAATGCGAGAAACAGGCCTTCGCGGGCTCGGTCGCTGGCGTCGAGGTCGAGGAGGTCCGTGCCGTCGAAGTCAACCGAGCCAGCCGTCACTTCGTAGTCCTCACGGCCGGCGAGGACCGATGCCAAGGTCGACTTTCCCGAGCCGTTGGGTCCCATGATGGCATGCACCTCTCCGGGACCGATTTCGAGGTTCAGTCCTTTGAGGATGGGGGTGTCTTCCACTTGCGCGTGGAGGTTCTTGATGGTCAGCATTAGCCTACGGATCCTTCGAGTGAAATGGCCAGAAGTTTTTGGGCCTCGACGGCAAACTCCATGGGCAGCTTGTTGAGTACGTCCTTGGCGTATCCATTGACAATCAGGCTGATGGCCTGCTCCTCGTCAATGCCACGTTGGAGGCAGTAAAAGATTTGGTCTTCCCCAATCTTGCTGGTCGTCGCTTCGTGCTCGACCTGCGCCGTGGGGTTCTTCGTTTCGATGTACGGGAATGTGTGTGCGCCACAACGGTCGGTCATCAGCAAGCTGTCGCATTGGCTGAAGTTCCGCGCGCGGTCCGCATTGGGCATGATTTGGACGAGTCCACGGTAGCTGTTTTGGGACTTGCCGGCCGAGATGCCTTTGGAAATGATCGTCGAACGTGTGCGCTTGCCCAGATGAATCATCTTGGTACCCGTGTCCGCCTGTTGCATGTTGTTGGTGACCGCCACACTGTAGAATTCACCAACGCTGTCGTCGCCTTTGAGCACGCAGCTGGGGTACTTCCAAGTCACCGCGCTTCCCGTCTCCACTTGGGTCCAGCTGATTTTGGATCGGGTGTGGCAAATGCCTCGCTTGGTCACAAAGTTGTACACCCCTCCCTTGCCTTCTTCGTCGCCAGGGTACCAATTCTGGACGGTGCTGTACTTGATTTCCGCGTCGTCCAGGGCGACGAGTTCGACCACGGCCGCATGGAGTTGGTTCTCGTCACGCTGCGGTGCCGTGCACCCTTCGAGGTAGCTCACGTAGCTGCTCTCGTCGGCGATGACAAGCGTCCGCTCAAACTGTCCAGTGCCGCTTTCATTGATGCGGAAATAGGTACTCAATTCCATGGGACATTTGACGCCCTTGGGAATGTAGCAGAAGGAACCGTCCGTGAACACCGCAGAGTTCAGTGCCGCGTAATAATTGTCTCTCACGGGAACCACCGAGCCGATGTACTTTTTCACGAGCTCAGGATGCTCTTGCACGGCCTCGCTCATGCTGCAAAAAATGATGCCGAGCTCCGCGAGTTTGTCCTTGAAGGACGTGGCCACACTGACGCTGTCCATCACAAAGTCCACCGCCACCCCGCTGAGGCGCTTCTGCTCCTCGAGCGAAATGCCCAGCTTCTCCATCGTCTTGCGCAGTTCCGGATCCACCTCATCCATCGAGGCAAGTTCCTTCTTCTGCTTGGGGGCCGAATAGTAACTGATCGCTTGGAAATCTGGCTTCTCGTATTGGAGGTGAGGCCACTCGGGCTCCACCATCGCCTGCCATGTGTCGAACGCTTTCAGGCGCCACTCGAGGAGCCACTCGGGCTCATTCTTCTTCGTGCTGATCAGCCGAATGATGTCTTCGTTAAGTCCCGCCGGGGCCTTGTCTGAGTCGATGTCCGTGGTGAACCCAAACTCATACGCCTTCCCGGTGACTTCCTCCAGAATCTTGTCTTCTCCGTCGTTCGCCATGGTTGTCCGTTCTCAGAGTGAAAAACTCTCGCCGCAGCCGCATGTTCGATTGGCGTTGGGGTTGTGAAATTCAAACCCCTTGCCGTTGAGCCCTCCGCTGTAGCGCAACTCCGTGCCTACGAGGTAGAGAAAGCTCTTCTTGTCGACGACGACCTTCACGCCATTGTCTTCAAACGTTTGGTCGTCGTCGTTCATCACGTGGTCGAAATCCAGCTGGTACATGAGACCGCTGCATCCGCCACCCTTCACGCCGACGCGGACGAAACTCCCTGCGGGGCGTCCTTCTTCGGCGAGCAGACGCTGGACCTGGTCGCGTGCGTTGTCATTGACTTTGATCATGTGTGGAAAACCTGCTACAAAAATACCCCTTTTGGGGGATGCAAAGGTACATTGTTTGGATTCAATCCAAATAAGCTTGTGACCCTGTTTCCACCGGCTGCGTCGCATCTTTGGGGCATGGCCGGCGCACGCAAGTCTCAACCCCGTCGCTCGAGGGCGCAACTCACCACCCAGTTCACCACGGTGGTGGGCATGTCTTTGACCCTGTTCCTCCTCGGCATGTTGGGCCTCGCCGGACTGCTCGGACAATGGGCCACGTTGCAGTTGAAACAACGGGTCCATGTGCAGGTGTACCTCCAGCGTGAGATGACCCAAGCCCAAATCGACGGCACCCGCCTGGCCCTCGCCGCCGACCCGAGCGTCGCGGCCGCCACCTACCTCGACCCTGAGGAAGCGGCCTCGGAACTCGAATCCGAGTTGGGCGAGTCCTTTGTGTCCTTCCTCGGCTACGTGCCCCTCCCTCCCGTGGTGGATGTCGTGGTGCGGCCCGATCACGCCACACCGGAGGGCCTCGCCGAGGCGGCCGCTCGGTTCGAAGCCACCCAAGGTGTGGCAGACGTGTCGTGGAATGGGAATTTGTTGAGCGCCATGCAAGCCGGCATCGACCGCTTGATGCCCGTGCTTCTGGGCGCCGCCGGGCTGTGCTTGCTCATTGCCTTGGCCTTGCTCAACAACACGATTCGATTGACCGTCTTTGCCCGGCGCTTCCTCATTCGGAACATGCAGCTCGTGGGGGCTCAGCCCCGCCTGGTGAGGCGGCCATTTGTGGTCCAAGGTCTCCTGCTTGGCGCAACGTCGGGACTGATTGCCTTTGCGGGCACGCTGGGAATCCTGACCTGGTTCCAAGCCCAACTTGGCACGATGTCCCTGCCGTGGATTGGACTTCTGGCAGCCCTGTTTGTCGGTGTGGGTGGTCTTTTGGGCGCCGGATTCAGCAGCGTGGCTGTGAACCGATACCTGAGCGCAGACCTCTCTCAACTTCACTGATGCATCGCAGTCGCAAGACGCATCGTATTTTCGACCCATGAACGCCTCTGACACCCCCAACAACTCATCCCACTTTGCGTTTGGCCGAAGCAACTTCGTGTGGCTCGGCATTGGCATTGCTGTGTTGATTTTGGGCTACGTCCTGATGAGTGGCGGAGGGTCAGACGACCCCAATGTGTTTGATGAAAGCATCTTCAGCGTCCGTCGAATCACCCTCGCGCCCGCAGTGGTGCTCGCGGGATACGGTGTGATTTTCTACGCCATCCTGAAGAAACACTGACTTGGAAACCCTGTCGTACCTCCTGCTTGGGCTCGTTCAGGGCCTGACTGAGTTTTTGCCCGTATCCAGTTCCGGTCACCTGGCCCTTGGCCAGGCCATGCTCGGTCTCGGTGAGGAAGACCTCACGTTCACCATCTTGGTGCACGCAGCCACCGCTTTGAGCACCGTCATGGTCTTCCGGCAGGACATCGGCGCCCTCCTTCGTGACGTGATGCGCGCAGGCCACAAGGGCTCCAAAGCCCGGACCTACACAGGGCTCCTCTTGCTCAGCGCCGTGCCTGCAGCGGTGGTGGGGTTGGGGTTCAAAGACGCCATTGAAGCGCTTGCCACCCCTCGATTTGTCGGCGCCATGTTGTGCGTGACAGCGACAATCTTGTACTTGTCCCAGCGCGCGGCGCCAGGAAAGAATTCCCTTGGCGCATTGCGTGCGTTGGGCATCGGCTTGGCCCAAGCGTGTGCCATCCTCCCTGGCATCAGCCGCTCCGGCAGCACCATCGGCGCCGCCCTCATGCTCGGTGTCTCGCGCGAAGAAGCTGCCCGCTTTTCCTTCCTCATGGCGCTCATCCCCATCGGTGGCGCCACGTTGCTCACCTTGAAAGACCTCATGGACGCACCCGTCCAGACAGCGATTGGTCCTTGGACGGGCTACATCGTGGGTACGGTGGCCGCCTTTGTCAGCGGCTGGGTCGCCTGCACGTGGATGATTCGGTTGGTGAAGCGCAGCAATTTGGCAGGATTTGGGGCCTACTGCTTGGCCACGGGCATCCTCGCGCTCATCTT
>PKDW01000083.1 GCA_002863145.1 Flavobacteriales bacterium | reverse complement strand
GCCATCGTCGCCGACGACGCCGAAATGGAAACCAACCCCCGCGCCCGAAGCGCGCGCCTTCGCGTGGCGGAACGAACCGAATGGATGCCGTGAAGTTGTTTGGATTCCTTCGGCGCTCGAAAAGCGAGGACCAAGCCCCTCGCGGCAACCGGACGTTGACGCCCGCGGAACTGGCCGCGCGCGAAGCGCAACAAGAGGCCCAAACGGAGGCCGCACGCGCCAAGGCCGCCAAGGCCGCCGCGGCGAGCAACCCCAACCGCCTCAGAACGTCGGAAGAATTCCGGACCGCGCAACGGGACAAGAAAGAGCGTCGCCGCAAGCGCCGTGCCGACAACCAAATCGGCGGCTTGATTCGCGAAGTGCTGAGTGGGGAGATTTTGGCGCGAGAGGCCTTGGTGCGTCAAGTCCCCTTCCTGTTGTTCGCCAGCCTCTTGACGATCCTGTACCTCGGTTTGGGCTACCAGACCGAACGCATCCTCCGCGACAAGCAACGCACCCTCGACAAATTGGAAGAAGCCACCGCAGAAGAGAAGACGCTTCGCTCTGACTTCGAGTCTCAACTCCAACAAAGCCGATTGGCCCGTTCCACTGCCGAACTCGGCCTCGAGCAGCCCACTGAACCACCCATCCTTTTGCCCGCCGACGAATGAACGCTCCCTCCAACACAGGACGCATTTGGCTCGTATTTGTGGGCCTGACCGTCATTGGCTTGATGGTGTTTGGGCGCATCCTCATGATCCAAACCGTGGAGCACGAGACGTGGGCCAGCCGCGGGGAAGAATTCTCCACGAGCGTGCGCACCATCCAACCCGCCCGAGGCCAGATCGTGTCCCGCGACGGAAGCCTTCTCGCCACAAGCGTCCCTGTCTATGACTTGCGTTGGGACGCCAAGTGCGAAGGCATGCGTTGGGACATGTACGATGCCCAAATCGACACCTTGTGCATCGCCCTCGGCTCTGCCATTGGCAAGAGCCCCTCAAGTCTCAAGGCCAAATTCGAAAACGCCCGCAACCGTGGACATCGCGGCGCCTTGATTGGACGAAACATTCCGTTCACTTCCTACCAAGAGCTCCGCGAACTGCCCTTCGTCAAGCTCGGACGATACAAGAGCGGCCTGGTGTTTGAACGTCGTGAAAACCGCCGCCGTCCCTTTGGCAAGCTCGCCGCGCGCACCGTGGGCATCGACCGCGAACACCAGCGCGTCGGGATTGAGCGCGCCTGGAACAACGAACTCGCGGGCGTCGAAGGGCAGCAATTGTCGCGCCGCGTGGCCGGCAACCAGTGGATGCCCGTGACGGACGACTACCTCATGGACCCCGTGGAAGGTTTGGACGTGGTGACCACCCTCGACCTGCACTTGCAAGACGTGGCCACCAACGCCCTCGAGCAACAATTGCAGCGACACGAAGCCGCATGGGGCACGGTGATTGTGTCCGAAGTCTCCACCGGGTACATCCGCGCCATCGCCAACCTGACGCGCCACGAAGTCGAAAGCGGCGCCGCCGAATACTGGGAAGACTTCAACCACGCCATCGGAACGGCGGTGGAACCGGGATCCACCTTCAAGCTCGCCAGCCTGATGGCATGCATGGACGCCGGCATGGCCGTCACGGATTCGGTCGACACAGGCGACGGGGAAATCTACTTCTACAACAAGCGGATGCGCGACAGCAACCACAAGGACGGTGGCCATGGCGAAATCTCGCTGGGGAAGGCTTTTGAAGTCAGTTCGAATGTCGGTTCAGCGCTCGCAGTGAAGACCACCTTTGAAGACAAGCCCCAGGCGTTCTTGGATGGACTCAAACGCATTGGGGTGACTGACAAGACCGGCATCCGATACGTGGGAGAAGCCGAGCCCAAGGTCAAAACCTCCACCGACGACCGCAGCTGGACTGGCCTGAGCTTGACGCAGATGGCCATCGGTTACGAGGTGACCCAGACACCCCTGCAAACCTTGGCGCTCTACAACGCCGTGGCCAACAAGGGCAAAATGATGCGTCCCCAGCTCGTCAGCGAATTGCGGTCGGGATCCGAGGTGGTCAAGACCTACCCGCCGTTTGTGCTGAATCCCCGCATTTGCAACGCCACCACCCTCGCGGCATGTCAATCCATGATGGAGGCCGTGTGCGACCCGCAAGGCGAAGGAACGGCGCAGCGCTTGTTCAAGGACAAGCCCTACACCGTCGCAGGCAAAACCGGCACCGCCCGCATCGCGACAGGCCGAGGCTATGAACAAGGTCGTTACCGCGCATCATTTGCGGGGTACTTCCCCGCCGACAACCCCAGGTACTCCTGTGTGGTGGTCGTGGCAGACACCAAGAGCGGCAACTACTACGGCAGTACCATTGCAGCGCCTGTGTTCCGAGAAGTGGCCGACCTCATCTACGCCACAGACCCCGCCTTCCACACCATGAGTCGCGGACCCTTGGCAGAAACGCCCTCTGTGCCTGCCTCCAACGACGGCGCTCGCGAAGCGTTGGAAACCCTGTACGGACAACTCGGCATGAACCACACCACCGGGCTTGCCGCGGACTGGGTGCAAGTCACCACAAGCGAACAGGAAGCCCAACTCTCGCCGCTGGACATCCCTGAATCCGGAGTGCCTGACGTGCGTGGCATGGGACTTCGTGACGCGCTTTACCTGCTGGAAAATGCCGGGCTGCGCGTCGACTACGACGGCATCGGCACCGTGAAATCGCAATCCATCGCTCCAGGCACCCCGCTCCGGACCGAACTGACCACCATTCAACTCCGCCTCTCGTGAAACTGCTCTCCGACTTGCTTTACGATGCGCGCATCCTCGAGGTGCGAGGCACCACCCATGTGGCTGTCGAGCACATCGCGGTTGACTCGCGCCAGGTCCAACCCTTGGGACTCTTTGTCGCCATTCCAGGGACCGTCGTGGACGGGCACGATTTCATCGACCAAGCCATTGCGTCGGGCGCGGCGTGCGTGATTTGCGAGCGCATGCCCGAGGAAACCCCTGAGCATGTGACGGTGATCCAAGTCAAGTCCAGCGCCAACGCACTCGGACACGTGGCGGCCGCGTTCCACGACCACCCCTCCCGCGACATGAAAGTGGTGGCCGTCACAGGCACCAATGGCAAAACAACCACGGTCACCCTCCTGCACCAATTGTACAGGCTGCTCGACCGCAAGGCCGGCATGCTTGGCACGGTCGAAAACCGCATTGTGGACCGTGTGATTCCCGCAACCCACACCACACCCGATGCCCTCAGCCTGCAGGCACTGCTTCGCGAGATGGCCGACGCCGGATGCACCCACGCCTTCATGGAGGCAAGCTCTCATGCCATTGTGCAGGACCGCATCGCAGGGACCCACTTTGCCGGAGCGGTGTTCACAAACATCACGCACGACCACCTCGATTACCACGGCGACTTCAACGCGTACATCAAGGCCAAAAAACAGCTCTTCGACCAACTGCCCGCCTCCGCATTTGCGGTCGTCAACAACGACGACTCCCATGCCGAAGACATGGTCGCAGACACCAAAGCCAAGGTGGTGACCATGGCGGTGCAAAACGTCGCAGACGAGCGCGCGCGCCTGACCGAGAACCAAATCACCGGTCTGGTCTTGCACCTCGACGGACAGGAATTGTACTCGTCGCTCGTGGGCGGCTTCAACGCGAGCAACCTGCTCGCGGTGTACGTCGTGAGCAAGATGCTCGGCACGGACAAGATCAACGCCCTCACGCAAATGTCTCTGTTGAAGCCGCCTGCCGGGCGCTTCGAACGGATTCCCGCACGCGATGGCATCACCGCAATTGTGGACTACGCCCACACCCCTGACGCGTTGGAAAACGTGCTCAAGACCATCACGCATGTGCGCACGGGCGGGGAGAAGGTCATCACCGTGGTGGGGTGTGGCGGCGACCGCGATGCCGCGAAGCGCCCGGTCATGGCACGCAGTGCCACGAGCGGCTCCGACCGCGTCATCCTGACCAGCGACAACCCGCGCAGCGAGGACCCCGCCGCGATTTTGAGAGACATGGAGCAGGGGCTGGACCCCATCGAAAAGCGCAAGTGCCTCAGCATCGTGGACCGTCGGGAGGCCATCCGGACGGCTGCAGCCTTGGCGGAGCCCGGAGACATCGTGCTGGTGGCCGGCAAAGGCCACGAGACCTACCAAGAAATCCAAGGCGAGCGCCACCCGTTTGACGACCGCCTCGAGTTGAAAGAAGCCTTCGCACCCACCACCTGACGACCATGCTGTACCACCTGTTCACCACCCTCCGCGAGATCTACGACCTGCCAGGCGCCGGCCTGTTCAGCTACGTCTCGTTCCGCGCGGGGATGAGTCTGATGACGTCGCTGCTGGTGGGCATTTTGTTTGGCAAGCGCATCATCGAGCGCCTCCAACTCAAGCAGGTGGGCGAAATCGTCCGTGACCTCGGCCTCGAAGGCCAAATGAACAAGCAAGGCACCCCCACCATGGGTGGCCTCATCATCCTCGGTGCCATCCTCGTGCCGACCCTGCTGTTCGCGGACCTCACCAACGTCTACACCCAGCTCATGATTCTCGCCACCGTATGGCTCGGAACCATTGGGTTCATCGACGACTACATCAAGGTCTTCAAGAAAAACAAGGATGGACTTGCCGGCCGGTTCAAGGTCATTGGACAGGTCGGGATGGGGGTGATTTTGGGCGTGGTGATGATTTGGCATCCGGACATCGCCATCAAAGAATTGGCGGCCGACGACACCTGGACCACGGTCCGCTCCACGGCCACGACCATCCCGTTCATCAAGGACAACCACTTCGACTACGCGTGGCTGTTGTCGTGGTTGGTGGACGACGCAGCACAGTATGTGTGGGTGGTCTTCATCCCCCTCGTCATCCTCATCGTCACGGCGGTCAGCAACGGCGCCAACCTCACCGACGGCATCGACGGCCTGGCCACGGGCACGAGCGCCATCATCGGCATGGCCTTGGCTGTCCTCGCGTACGTCAGCTCCAACACGGTCATTGCCGACTACCTCAGCATCATGTACATCCCTGGCTCCGAAGAGCTCGTGGTGTTCATCGCCGCCTTTGTCGGTGCGTGCATCGCCTTTCTGTGGTACAACGCCTTTCCCGCCCAAGTCTTCATGGGCGACACGGGGTCCTTGGCGCTCGGTGGCATCATCGCCACGTTCGCAATCGCCATCCGCAAAGAGCTGCTCATCCCAGTGCTCTGCGGAATTTTTCTCATTGAAAACCTCAGCGTGGTGATCCAAGTGGGGTGGTTCCGCTACACCAAAAAGAAGTACGGCGAAGGCCGCCGCGTGTTCCTCATGGCGCCTCTTCACCACCACTACCAGAAGCAAAACATGCCCGAATCCAAGATCACTGCACGGTTTTGGATCGTCGGTGTTCTCCTCGCTGTCATCACCATCGTCACCCTCAAAGTCCGCTGACCCCACTGCTCCGCAGCCGTTCACATGACCCTCACTGATCCCATCCTCATCCTTGGCGCCGGCGAAAGCGGCGTGGGCTCCGCCCTGTTGGCGCAGTCTCTGGGTGCGCGCGCGTTTGTGAGCGACGCGGGGGAAGGAAAGGGACGAGGCGTGGCGGAACTCGAGGCGGCCGGCATCGCCCACGAAATCGGCGGGCACCAACCCAACGGCTGGGACGACACCACCGTGGTGGTCAAAAGCCCTGGCATTCCAGACAATGCACCCGTGGTGCAGACCTGCAGAGACCAAGGCCGCGAAGTGATCAGCGAAATCGAATACGCCTCTCGCGTGCACAAGGCCCTTGGGCACACCACCCCCGTGGTGGCCGTGACGGGTGCCAATGGCAAAACCACCACCACGTCCATGATCGACCACATGCTTCGTCACGAAGGGTGGGACACGGACTGCGTGGGCAACATCGGCACGAGTTGGGCACGACGCCTTTCCGAGCGGGTCGCCCGTGACGAAGGCGCCGCCGAAGCCACGGTCATTGAAGTGAGCAGCTTCCAATTGGACGGGACGCGTACGTTCCGACCCAACGTGGGGGTGCTGCTCAACATCACGCCCGACCACCTCGACCGCTACGGCTACGAGATGGCGAATTATGCAGCCTCCAAATGGCGCATCACCGCCTCCCAAACCGAGGCTGACCACCTCATCTACAACGCGGACTGCGAATGGACCCAGCGCATGCTGGACCAGCGCGGCACCTCCGCCCAACTGCTGCCCGTCAGCGCCGAACGCACCCTCGACGAAGTGATGCGGGACGGTCACGGCGGCGGTTTGGACCCTCAAGACAATTCACAATTCATCCTCCAACATTTCAATTCTTTTACCATGACCATCCAGAAACTGGCCGTGCAGGGGAAACACAACCTCTTCAATTCCATGGCCGCAAGCATGTCTGGCCGTGTGCTCGACCTCCGCAAAGAGGGCATTCGTGAGAGCCTCCAAACTTTCGAAGGCGTCGAACACCGTCTCGAATTCGTTCAAGAAGTAAACGGCATCATGTTCATCAACGACTCCAAGGCCACCAACGTCAACAGCGTGTGGTACGCCCTCGAGTGTGCAAATGCCCCTGTGATTTGGATCGCCGGCGGCATCGACAAGGGCAACGACTACAGCACGCTTTTGCCCCTCGTGCGCGACAAGGTGAAGCACCTCATTTGCATGGGCAAGAACAACGCCAAGCTCCACGCCGCCTTTGACGACCTCGTGGAAAGCAGCTGGGACGTCAGCTCTGCAGAAGAAGCCGTGGCCAAGGCCTACGAATTGGGCTTGCCCGGCGAGACGGCGTTGTTGTCTCCCGCATGTGCGAGCTTCGATTTGTTTGGGAGCTACGAACAGCGCGGACGCGCCTTCAAAGCGGCCGTTCGTCAACTCTGATTGAGCCTCTGAAGTGATGAACGAACTCCTCGCAGGCATCCGCCAGCGGCTGGAAGGCGACCGCGTGCTTTGGGGCATTGCCCTGGTGCTGACCGTGGCCTCTTTGGTCACCGTGTACAGCGCCATCAGCACGCTGGCTTACAAGGCCGACGGCAACAGCGCCAAATTCCTCTTCAAGCAGATGGCCCTGCTGACAGGCGGATGGGTGGTGATGTTTGGGGTTCACCGCATCCACTTCAAATATTTCGGACGTCTGGCCAACGTGCTTTTCGTTCTGGCCCTCGCCGCGTTGATCTTCACCTACCTCTTCGGCACGGACATCAACGATGCGCGACGGTGGATCAAAATCCCGTTCATCGGACTCACGGTCCAAACCTCGGATTTCGCCAAACTGGCGCTCGTGCTCTGGGTGGCGCGACAGCTGCAAGTCCGGGCGGGATTCTTGGATGATTTTTGGAAAGGCGTCGCGCCGATTCTGGGCGGCATTTTGGCCATTTGCGTGTTGATCCTGCCCTCCGATTTTTCCACCGCGGCCATGCTCGGAGCCATTTGTGTGACCATGCTCTTTGTTGGAGGAGTGGCATGGAAACACATGGCGGCGATTGCGCTCGGCGCGTTGGGCGGCATCTTCATGTTGTATGGCGTCGGAAAGGCCGCTCCCGAGGCGCTTCCGCGTTTTGGCACCTGGGCGAGTCGCATGGAGAGTTTCGCCGGGTTTGCGACAGGTCAAGACGCAGCCCAAACCAGCGCCGAGGACTATCAAATTGAATTGGCGCAAGTCGCCATTCACAAGGGTGGATTGTTCCCCTCGGGCCCAGCTTCCGGCACCTCTCGCAATTTCCTGCCCCACCCCTATTCCGACATGATCTTCGCCTTCATCGTGGAAGAGTGGGGCGCCATCCTGGGCGGTCTCGGCTTGGTTCTGCTGTACCTCGCACTGCTCTTCCGGGCTTCCCGAACCGCCATCAAGTGCGCGTCCGCCTTTGGGCGGAACCTGATTTTGGGATTGGGGATGATGATCACCGTGCAGGCCCTCGTCAACATGGGCGTGTCTGTGCGACTGTTCCCCACCACGGGACAACCCCTGCCGCTCGTCAGTTACGGCGGCACCTCCCTGCTGTTCACGTGCTTGTCGATCGGCATGATGCTCGCAGTCACCCGTGTGGTGAGCCTGGGCGACCAACCTGCCACAACCGGCGCCAACACCCTCACGTGATGGCGGTCTTGAACAACGTCATCATCTCAGGAGGCGGTACGGGTGGACACATCCATCCCGCCCTCGCCATTGCAGACGAAATCAAGCGCCGAAATCCCCAAGCCAACATTCGCTTTGTGGGCGCCCTCGGCCGCATGGAAATGGACAAGGTCCCTGCGGCCGGGTACGACATCGATGGCCTTTGGATCAGTGGCATTGACCGCTCCCTCACGAGCACCCGCAACCTCAGCTTTCCGTTCAAACTTGTCGGCAGTCTGTGGAAGGCCCGTCGCTTGTTGCGCGCACACCGACCGCAAGCCGTGGTCGGCGTGGGCGGCTTCGCCAGCGGCCCCTTGCTCGACCAAGCCGTTCGGAAGGGCATCCCGACTCTCATCCAAGAACAAAACAGCTTTCCCGGCATCACCAACCGGCTGCTCGCCAACCGTGTGGACCGCATTTGCGCGGGGCTTCCCGGTTTGGACCGATGGTTCCCCAAGGAACGCATCGTGCACACCGGCAATCCCCTCCGGGCCCACGTATGCGCCTTGGCCGAAGGACAGAATGCCGCACCCAAAGAGGCTTTGGCGCACTGGGGGTTGTCCGGGGACCTTCCCGTCGTATTTGTGATGGGAGGCAGCCTAGGGGCCCAGTCCATGAACGAAGCCGTGAAGGCCATCCTGGGCAAACAGCCCCGGGAATCCGAGCGGGGATATCAGTTGCTTTGGCAATGCGGCGCGCGGTACGAAACCGAATGCCAAGCCTGGCTGACAGGGCATCCCTGCGGTGGTGTCGTGTGCTCGGGCTTCATTGACCGTATGGATTGGGCGTACCAAGCCGCCACGCTCATCGCCTCGCGCGCAGGCGCCATGTCCATTGCGGAACTCGCCCTGGTGGGAAAACCCGCCATCCTTGTGCCTTCGCCGCACGTCGCCGAAGATCACCAAACCCACAATGCCCGGAGCTTGACCGAGCTCGGGGGCGCCCTTTTGCTCCCGGACAACCAGGTCCGGGAGCGCTTGGGATCTCAATTGACGTCCCTTCTCAACGACCCTGAGTCCTGCGCGCGCATGGGCAGCGCCATGACGCAAGCTGCGCGCCCCCAAGCCGCCGCGGCTGTGGTGGACGAACTCGAATCCTTGGTGTCCTGAATCATGACCACGGCCGTTTCGAAGCACTTGTTTTTTCTGGGGCTCGGAGGCATTGGCATGAGCGCCCTTGCCCGACACCTTGCGCGGCGCGGCCATGTGGTGGGCGGGTACGACCTGACCCCCTCGTCCCTGCTTGATGCGCTCCAGAACGAAGGCATGCACGTCACGCATTCTCCCCGACCGGAGGACTTGCCTCCGTGGGCAGATGGCACGACCGAAGAACTGACCGTGGTTTGGACCCCCGCGATTCCCCGGGACTTTCCCTTGATGACCCACTTTGCACAAATGGGCATCACCCCTGTCAAGCGCGCAGCGCTGCTGGGGGCCATCACCCGCGGGAAGCCCACGCTTGCCGTGGCAGGCACCCATGGCAAAACCACCACATCGAGTTGGATCGCCGCCATGATGAACGCAGGCGAAGAGGGATGCCACGCCTTTTTGGGTGGCATCGACAGCCGCACCGGGACCAATTACTTGAGCCGCAATGGCGCAAGATGGCATGTGGTCGAGGCCGACGAATTTGACCGGAGCTTCCATCACCTCGAACCCACCTGCGCCGCCATCACCAACCTCGAACCCGACCACCTTGACATTTACGGCACGCCCGAGGCGTTCCGCGCAGCCTTTGAGCAGTTTGGAAGACAGGTCAAAGACACGCTCCTCCTGCCCGCCGAACTTGCTTGGGCTGCAACCGCCGGCGGTCCCGCGATTGAGCGCTTTGCCGTCCTCGAACACGGACAATCCGTGCCCGACGATGTGCATCACGTGGCCCACCTCACCGAGGGACAAGAAGACGTGAAATTTCAAGTGGGGGAGGTGCATTTTTCTGCCCGCCCTGCCCTTCCGGGTCGACACAACGTCGCCAATGCGCTGGTGGCCGCAGCACTCGCGATTCACGCCGGCGCACGTCCCAAGCAGGTGGCCCGTGCCGTGGCGGAATTTCGTGGGGTGCACCGCCGCATGGATGTGCATTTGGATACGCCTGACGCCGTCTACATCGACGATTACGCGCACCACCCCACTGAACTGGAGGCCCTGCTTTCCGCCGTGCGTGAACGGTGGCCCCATCGACACATCACCCTCGTTTTTCAGCCTCATTTGTACTCGCGAACGCGGGATTTTGGAGAGGAATTTGCACGGGTATTGGGGTTGGCAGACCGGCTGTTGTTGCTGCCCATTTACCCTGCCCGCGAGGCTCCCATTCCGGGGGTTGATGCACAATGGCTGTTTGATAACATCTCCAGCCCACACAAACATCTTTCGACTTCAGATTCCATCTTCGGAGACTTGAAGGCATGCTCTGCAGACGTCCTGGTGACGGCAGGTGCCGGCGACATCGATCGCCTTGTACCACAAGCCCTCCAGCACATGCAGCGCCGCCGGACCTGAAGCCATGATTGCACGCATCCTCAGCACGCTCCTCTTCCTCACCGCCCTCGGCGCGGTGTTGGGTTTTGCCTCCCAGGAGGCCGAAACCCGACGCGTGACTGGTGTGGAAGTCGACGTGAAAGATGCAGACATGGTGGGCTTCCTCAATGCAGAGCGCATCCATGACCAACTCGGCACGACCCGCCTCGAAGGGGAGTTGATGGCCGACGTGGACTTGCAATCGGTGGTGAATCACCTTCACGATTTGGACGCGTGTGCCGATGCGGAAGTCTACCCCACGATGAATGGCGTGCTTCACATCGACGTGTGGCAACGACGCCCCGTGATGCGGGTGCACTTGCCCGACAGCCCGGACTACTACCTCGACGAAGACGGACGACGTTTGGTGTTGGACCCACACTTCACGCCGCACATCCCCGTGATGCACGTGACCCGCGAAACGCAAGCCACCATGGGCTACCGCTTTGTGAAAGCCACCCAAAACGACCCTTTCTGGAACGCCCTCATGGACCAGCTCTCCATGAACGACCGGGGGGAACTGGTGCTGCATCCGCGTCTGGCTGGGCACGAAATCGTCCTCGGCAACGCCGACGATCCTGCGCACAAAAAGCGCAACCTCCTCGCCTTCTACCGCGCGCAAGTCAAGCGCGGCAACCTCCGGAATTTCAAACGCATTGACCTCACCTATCGCGACCAAGTCATCGCACAACGCTACCCATGATGGACAATTCAACCCCACAACACGCCGAGGAAATCGTGGTCGGCCTCGACATCGGAACCACGAAGATTGCCTGCTTCATTGGCCAGAAAAATGAGTTTGGCAAAATCGAGTTGCTCGGCTACGGCCGCAGCGAGTCGGTGGGTGTCTCGCGTGGTGTGGTTGCCAACATCGACCGTACCGTGGCGTCCATCAAACAAGCGGTTCAAGAAGCTGAGCAAAAGGTCGGAGCCCAAATCCGCCTCGTCAACGTCGGCATCGCCGGCCAGCACATCAAGAGTTTGCAACACCGCGGACTCATCACCCGGGAAAACCTCGAAGCAGAGATCGGCCAAAACGACATCGAAGCCCTCATCGAGGACATGCACAAACTCGTCATGCAACCTGGAGAAGAAATCCTCCATGTCATCCCCCAAGAATTCACGGTCGACAACGAGCAAGGCATCAAGGACCCCATTGGCATGAGCGGTGTGCGCCTCGAGGCCAATTTCCACATCATCACCGGCCAAATGGCCGCTGCCCAGAACATCTACAAGTGCATCCGTAAGGCCGGTCTTGAAGTCGATCAGCTCATCCTCGAGCCCCTGGCCTCGGCCGCTTCCGTCCTCTCCGAGGAAGAAAAGGAAGCGGGCGTCGCCCTCGTCGACATCGGCGGCGGCACGACAGATATCGCCATCTTCCAAGACGGCATCATCCGACACACCGCGGTCATTCCCTTCGGAGGCAACGTCATCAGCGACGACATCCGCCAGGGCTGCCAAATCATGAAGCGCCAAGCGGAGCAACTGAAAAAGAAATTTGGCTCCGCCTTGTCGCAGGAGACCAAATCCAATGAGATTGTCTGCATCCCCGGCCTCACCGGACGCAAGCCCAAGGAGATTGCCCTGAAGACACTCGCCCAAATCATCGAAGCGCGCATGACCGAGATCATCGAGCACGTGCACTACGAAATCCGCAGCTCCGGCTTCGGCGACCAGCTCATCGGCGGCATCGTACTCACGGGCGGCGGCTCCCAACTCAAGCACGTCACCCAGTTGTTCCAATTCGTGACGGGCCTCGATTGCCGCCTCGGCTTCCCAGGTGAGCACATCGCCAAAGCGCCAGACGACACCAGCATCCCCTCCTACTCCACGGGCGTGGGACTGGTCATCAAAGGCTACGACCGCATTCGCGCCAAGGGCATTGACGCCCCCGCAGCTGAGAACGACCGCTTGGCCTTGCCCAACATCGGCATCCAAAAGTTCATGCAGAGTGTCAAGAACTGGTTCGAAACCGAAGACCTCGCCTGATTCCCCTTCCATCCGCAAACACTCTCCCCATGCAATTCAACATTCCCCAGTCTTCCAACTCACCCATCAAAGTGATTGGCGTCGGTGGTGGTGGCTCGAATGCCGTCAACACAATGTTTGAACAAGGCATCACCGGTGTCGACTTCATTGTCTGCAACACCGATGCCCAAGCACTCGACATCAGCCCTGTTCCACGCAAAGTTCAACTGGGCGCGACCCTTACAGGGGGTCAAGGAGCTGGCTCCTTGCCCGAAGTTGGCAAGAATGCCGCCATAGAAAGCCTTGACGAAGTCACAGGTCTATTGGGCTCAGACACCAGCATGGTGTTTGTCACCGCAGGCATGGGAGGCGGCACGGGAACGGGCGCTGCACCAGTCATCGCCCAGGCGTGCAAGGAGCGCGGCATCCTCACAGTCGGCATCGTCACGGTGCCCTTCATGTTTGAAGGTCGCCGCCGAAACCAGCAAGCCTCAGAAGGCCTTGAAGCCATGCGCGCCGCCGTAGACACCCTGCTCATCATCCGCAACGACAAGTTGCGTGAGTTGTTTGGCAACCAAACCATCCGCAGCGCCTTCGCCAACGCAGACCAAATCCTCTGCACTGCAGCCAAAGGCATTGCGGAAGTCATCACGTTGACCGGGGAAATCAACGTGGACATGAACGACGTCAACACGGTGATGCGCGACAGCGGCCGCGCCATCATGGGGTCGGGATGCGCCTCCGGACAAGGACGCGCACAGAAAGCCGTCAGCGACGCCCTCGAAAGCCCGCTTTTGAACGACAGCGACATCACAGGCGCCAATTTCGTCTTGCTGAACATCACGTTTGGCACGGAGGAGATTCTCATGGACGAGATCATGGAAATCACCGACCACATCCAGGAGGCTGCTGGCCAAACCGCGGAAGTCATCTGGGGATACGGCACCGATCCCAACTTGGGCGAGGACCTCTGTGTCACCGTCATTGCCACGGGATTTGACGCCGCCACGCCAGGTGCCCCTGCAAAAGCCGCAGGACCCAAGAAGCTGTGGCTCGACGACCAAGTCAGCGAGACCCCTGCACAGGAGGCCACCACCGCCCCTGAAGCGGAAGCAGAGCCCTTCCTCAAGCCAGAAGACGCCCCTGCCGCAGAGGTGGACCGAAACAAGTGGGATTTGAACGTGCCACAGCGCGAACTCTTCCCCACGCCTGAGCCGAACACGAGCGCCGACATCCCATCCGCGGAAGCCCAAGCCGACCTCCCTCAGGACACCCTGCATCACGAAGAAGCCACGGAAGCCGTTGCCCCTGAACTCCATCACGAAACGCCTGAGACGCCCAAGGAAGCAGATGTCTCCACAAACGAGGAGTTCATCATCTACAACCTTGACGACGTGCCGGAGCCTCAGGATTTGACCCCCGAGGAAACCAACACCAACGTCCCTGTCGAGCCTGAGACCTCGCAGTTCCGCGTTTCGGAAGAGCCCACAGCAGAGACGTCCAAGGCACCCACGCCATCTGTTCAACCCTCACGTGAGGCCTTTGCAGAGCGTCAACGCCAAATCACACGTAGCCTCGCGGAATTCAAGAGCAAGCTCAACCTCCCAGGCCGCATCGCAGACCTCGAAAATGAGCCGGCCTACAAGCGGCGCAACATTTCCATTGAGGACACGCCACAAAGTGCAGATTCACAAGTGAGCCGCATGCACCTCTCCGAGGAAGTTGACGAGGAGGGAAACCGCCGTGTGGAGTTGCGCAACGACAATCCGTTTCTCCACGACAACGTCGACTGATGGCCAACCTCGCTGACACCATTTCTACGGGCATCAAGGATGCCATGCGCGCCAAAGACAGAGAACGTCTCTCTGCCTTGCGCGACATCAAGAGCAAGATCATGCTTGAAGCCACAAAAGAGGGCGCCGGTGACACGGTCGACGACGCCACGACCTTGGCCATCTTGAGCAAACTGTTGAAACAGCGCAATGAGACAGCAGCGCTCTATGCAGACCAAGGACGCGAAGACCTTGCCGCCGAAGAGCGTGCGCAAGCTGCGGTCATTCAGGAGTTCCTTCCCGCAGCCCTCAGCGAAGCTGAAATCGAAGCCAAGGTGACCGAGATCATTGCCTCCACAGGAGCTTCATCCATGGCGGACATGGGCAAGGTGATGGGCCTCGCGACTGCCGCGATGGCCGGCCAGGCCGACGGAAAAGTCATCTCTGGGCTCGTCCGACAGGCCCTGTCCTCATAACCGCAACCGGCCCTGCCACAAGGATGCACCTGCGGGTGCATTTTTTGTGTTCCTCACTCTGGCAGCACCAGCCGCACATCCAGTCCGGTCACCACCAAATTGAGGTAGTTCCTCGCCAGTCCAGAGACGGAATTCGAGACCCACGTGTTCTCTGCCCACGCGTCCCGTCCAAGGGGACTCGACCAAAACCACCCCACGTACCAGCCAGGTTGGCCGTCTTTGGCCCTCTTCTGAAGCCCCACTTCCGCCATCACAGGCACCGTGATGAAACGCGTCCGGCCTTGATAAGCCTGCACCACGCGCTCCACACCAGGCCCCTGCACGAGCTGGCTGATCACCGTCTCGCTCGTCTTCCACTCCACCCCAAGCCCACCACTCGCTTGAATCTCCAAATCGTTGTAACCCAAAGGCACGCGAATGCCCGCGAGCAAAGGGAGCCGGTACGCCAGACTTCGCATCTGCGGCAATGTGTCGACCGTGGCAATGCCCAAGGTGTCATTGGCGTATCCCACCACGAGTCCATGCTCTCGTCGTACCCATTCGACACCACC
>PKDW01000037.1 GCA_002863145.1 Flavobacteriales bacterium | reverse complement strand
TCCCTCACAAGCGCCACCCGCGCGGCCCGTCAGTCGGCCCTTCGTGGTGCGTTTGGATTGCGCGAGGATTGCCGAACGGCGCTGCCAGAACGTGTGGTGCTGGTCGACGACGTCTTGACGACGGGGGCGACGTTTCGGGCCTGTCAACAGGTGCTCGGGGCCGAGGGCGTGGAGGTCGTAGGTGGGGTGTGGCTGGCCATGGGGTGATGGGGTTGGAGAGGTTGGGGGAGTGTGGTTGGCAGCGGGGAGAGGTGTACTTTTGGGCTGTGGCGCACGACCTTCCCATTGACATGACGTTGCCGCGCGCTTTGCGCTTGCAGCAACTCGTCCAGCCCCTCGAGGCCTTGATGGAAGGCGAGCGCTCTGGTTGGGCCAACCTGGCCAATGCGGCAGCGGCGGTGTTTTCAGCCACTGGATGGCATTGGGTGGGATTCTACGTGGTGGATCAGGCTGAAGACAATTTGGTCCTCGGTCCGTTTCAGGGGCCGGTGGCATGCACCCGGTTGTTTCGGGGCAAAGGCGTGTGCGCCGCCGCCTGGGAACGCAACCAAACCCAAGTTGTGCCCAACGTCCACGATTTTCCTGGCCATGTGGCGTGCAGTTCGGCAAGCCTCAGTGAGGTTGTCCTTCCCGTGAGCAATGCCGCGGGCGAGGTGGTGGCCGTGTGGGACATCGACAGCGCGGAAGCCGACGACTTCACCGCGGCCGATGTCGAGGCCTTGGAGGGGTTGACTGCGGTGGTTTCGAAGATGTGGAACGCATGGACGTGGGCCCGGTGAGCAGGCGCGTGTCATGGGACTTTGGCGAGTTCAGTGCGCTTGGGTCACTGGGTCTGTTTGTGGCGCTTCTCGTCTCGGGATGTGCCCAGGTCAGTTCCCCAACCGGCGGTCCCAAGGATGAGACGCCCCCCGTCTTGGTTGCTGCCGTGCCAGAGGTGGGTGCCACAGAGGTGATGCCCGACCAACTGGTGTTGGCGTTTGACGAGTACGTCAAGGCAGGTCAATGGCGTCCCCAGTTGCTGGTGAGTCCGCCTTTGTACGGTCCCATGGATCTGGTCGTGCGCGGCCGCGAGGTGGAGCTCTCGTGGGAGGGGGGACTGAAGGAAAACACGACCTACGTGTTCCAATTTGGAGAAGGCATCGTGGACGTCAACGAGGGCAACCCCGCCCAGCAATTGGTGCATGCCTTTTCCACGGGCAGCACCTTGGACACCCTTGTGATTCAAGGGGTGGTTCGTGACGCCATCGAAGGCTCGCCGTCCAAGGACCTGCGCGTGATGCTCTATCCCGAGGACCTGCCGCTTGACAGCATTCTCGCCGGCATGGCACCTCAGTTTGTGGGGACCACCAACGGCACGGGTGCCTTTGAAGTGGGCTACTTGCCCGAGGGGCGGTTCCGACTCATGGCCGTCGAGGACGTCAACAGAAATTATGCGTGGGATGCGGGTGAGCGTGTGGCAGTGGGGCCGACGGCGGCCATGGCTGGAGACACGACGTTGTGGGAGCTCCGATCGGGAAACACCGAAGGCCCTCGCGCGCCATACCTGTCGGAGGCGCGGTGGGATTCCACAGGGCATGCATCGTGGGTGTTGAGCGAGCCCTTGGGGGCCAACGATTCGTTGTCTTGGGCCGATTCCTGCGGCGTGACCTTGTTGGAATTTGACAAGAACCGCATTCATGCGTGGGGATGGACGGCGGAAAGCGCGGCACTGCGCCTGGTGTGGCATCATGCCCCGATTTGGGCTGCGGGCGAATGGACCACAGACACCATGGATGTGCCGGCCCCGCGATGGACGCCGACGGAGGCGTTGGAGTTGGTGGCCAAACCCCTGGGCAAGCGCCTTCCTGGCGAACGGCCGACCGTCACGTGGTCGGCTCCGATTTCAGGGGTGGACACGTCGCGAGTGGCGCTTCGTGTGGACAGCGTGCCTGTTCCCGTGTTGGTGGAATCCCGGTGGCCAAGCATGCGGATCGGACTCACCAACGAGGCCTGTGTGAAGGCCGGAGCCCAAGTGTCGCTGACGCTGTTGCCCGGGGCGTTGATCCGCGCGGGCGCTGGTGTGGACCCTGGTGCTGACGTCGAGGCAGAGCGTTTTCCCGAGGACACCTTGGAATTGGCGTGGAGTGTGCAGCGGCAAGACGCCCTCTCCGAATGGATTCTCCATCTCGAGGGCGCAGGGTGTGCAGGGTTGGTGGAGTTGACGGACAACCAAGGAACGCGGTTGGATGCGGTGGCCGTGAAGGGCGACACCACCCTGAGGTGGACGAGGTTGTCTCCCG
The DNA here is from genome assembly GCA_002863145.1 of Flavobacteriales bacterium. GTDB lineage: Bacteria > Bacteroidota > Bacteroidia > Flavobacteriales_D > Sanyastnellaceae > UBA11663. The sequence continues at coordinate 13,417 of PKDW01000037.1, read as the reverse complement.
GCAAAGTAAGCGCAACATGGTGGGGGGACCTCGACGGCGATGAGGTGTGGCGGAGCGTGGACGTGCCCACTTGGCGCGAGCCCGAGCCCGTCCTCAAAATGTCCGCAGAGGAGCTGCGGCCCAATTGGGTCCTGGAAACAACGTGGACGTTGGATGCCGCGGCGTGCGGCAACGCCCCTGCATTGATGGGGGAGGCCCCTTAAGTGTTGATGTCGAGAAAGCGCTTGACGCTGTCCAAGGAGCCAAACACCACCAAGGTGTCCGTGGCCTCAATGGTCGTGTCGGGCTTGGGCACCCCCAAGATGTGCTCCCGGACACAAGGCGCGCCGTCTTCCCCCACCTCCTCAAACTCCCTTCGAATCGTGATCAGACGCAGCTCGTAGCGGTTGGCCAGTTCCAAATCGGCGAGTTGCCGTCCGTGGCAGGCTGCCGGCGCTTTGAGCTCTGCGATTTCGTAATCGTCTGGCAGGGACAGGAACCCCCGAATGTTCGGATTGATGAGACGTTCGCTCACCACTTCCGCAACCTCGCTTTCAGGGCTCAAGATTTCCGTGACGCCCAAGCTGCTCAAGATGCGTTCCTGGTTGGCGTCGTTCGCCCGAACGATCACCCGCGGCAACCCCAAGTCGAGCAAGTTCAACGTGGTCAACACGGTCGCTTCGAAGTTCTCGCCAATGGCCACGACAGCGGCATCGAGGTCTTGAACGTGCTGGGCGAGCAGCGCTTTTTTGTCCGTGGAGTCCAACGTCACCGCCAAGCTCACGTCCTCTTTGAGCAACTCCGACCGGTCGGCGTCGGCATCAAAGGTGAACACCTCCGCACCGCGACGGGCGAGGGACAAGGCGATTTGGGTGCCATAGCGGCCTGCGCCAAACACTGCAAAACGAGATTGTGCCATGTCACAAAGGACGAAAGAAATGCCGACAAATCGGTCAAACGCGCCCCGCGAGTTCCGTCAGGCCAGCTTCCAAAACATGGCTGAATCGCACCATGTCTTCAAAGCTGTTGTACAGCGGCACGGGGGCCATGCGGATGACTGCAGGCTCGCGCCAGTCGACCACCACGCCATGCGCCATCAGGTGGTCAAACAGCGACCGACCGTACCCATGGGCCACCACGCTGAGCTGGCACCCCCGGGCTTGTGAGTCCGTCGGGGTCAGGATTTCGAGGTGGGCACCCGTGCGCTCGGCCACGATGTGAACGAGCGTTTCGAGGCAGGCCGTCAAGCGCTTCGAACGCGCCACCAAGGCCTCCATGCCCGCCTCTTGGAACAGGTCGAGGGACACCTTGTGCACCGCCATGTTCAGGACGGGGGCATTGCTCATTTGCCACGCCTCAGCACTGGGCATGGGCACAAAGTCGGGATCCATGTTGAAGCGGCTCTCTGCGTCGTGACCCCACCACCCTTCGAGGCGGCGCATGGCTGTACCTGTGCCGTCGGCCTGCCGCACATGGCGCTCGTGGATGAACACCCCAGAGACGGCACCAGGGCCTGAGTTGAGGTATTTGTAGCTGCACCAGCACGCAAAGTCGACGCCCCAGTTGTGAAGGTCGAGGTGAACGTTGCCCATGGCATGCGCGAGGTCAAACCCACACGTCGCCCCCGCCTCATGTGCCGCCGCCGTGATGGCCTTCATGTCGTGCAATTGGCCAGTGTAATAATTCACCCCACCGATCATCACGGTGGCCAATTCTTCCCCGGCGTTCTCGATGGCGCGAAGCACATCTTCTGTGTGCAAGAGGTGTTCCCCGTCGCGTGGGGCGAGTTCGATGAGGTCTGTGTCTGGATTTCCGCCGTGCAGGCGAATCTGACTGCACAATGCGTAACGGTCGCTGGGGAAGGCCTTCGCCTCGCACAGCAACTTTCGCCGTGTTCCCTTGGGTTGGTAAAAGCTGATGAGGAGCAGGTGCAGGTTGACGGTGAGTCCATTCATTGCCACGACTTCATGGGGCTTGGCGCCGGTCAAATGACACAGGCCATTCACAAACCTTTCGTGGTAGCTGACCCAAGGGTGTTGGCCTTGGAAATGGCCTTCGACCCCCCACTTCGCCCAATCGTCGAGCTCGACCTCCAAAGCGGCTTTGGCATCCTTGGGTTGAAGCCCGAGGCTGTTGCCCGTGAAGTACATCGTGTCGGCGCCGTCGTGTTGTGGAATGTGGAAGCGCGACCGAAATCGGCTGAGTGGGTCCGCAGAATCCAATTCGCGGGCCGCCTCAAGGGTGGGAAGCTCTCTCATGCTGGGCTAATTTCGCACTGAAATGGCAACAACCCTCCAACGCTCTTCTTCTGCGGCTTTGTTTGACAAAGCCCAAACCCTGTTTCCCGGCGGCGTCAACTCGCCTGTGCGGGCTTTCAAATCTGTCGGCGGAACGCCTCTGTTCGTGGACAAGGGGCAAGGCGCCCACATTTGGGATGCCGACGGCAACGAGTTCATCGACTTCTGCTGCTCTTGGGGGCCGCTCATCTTGGGCCATGCGCATCCGGCGGTCGTGGACCGTGTTACGGCCACGTTGGCCAACGGCACCTCCTTCGGAACGCCGACGCGCCTTGAAAACGAGCTCGGAGAATTGATTTTATCCAACCACCGGTACGCCGACCGCATTCGCTTTGTGTCTTCCGGTACGGAAGCGGCCATGTCCGCCATTCGTTTGGCACGTGGCGTCACGGGCCGTGACAAAATCATCAAGTTCGACGGGTGCTACCACGGCCACGTCGATGCTTTGCTCGTGAAGGCAGGCAGCGGTCTGGCCACCCTTGGCACGTCCTCCTCTGCGGGCGTGCCCGAAGCTTACGCCCGCGAAACCCTGGTCCTCCCGTTGAACGACCTCGAGGCGCTCGAGGCTTGCATCGCCGAGTACAAGGACCAAATCGCGGTCGTCGCCATCGAGCCCATTCCCGCCAACAACGGCCTCTTGATTCAGGACGCCGACTTCTTGCGGGAGGTGCGTCGCATTTGCACACGAGAGGGCATTTTGCTCCTGTTCGACGAAGTCATCAGCGGCTTCCGCGTGGGTTTTGAAGGCGCTGCCGGCCTCTACGACATCCAGCCGGACGTGTTGGCGTTTGGCAAGATCATCGGCGGAGGCCTCCCCGTGGGCGCCTACGCCGCGAGCGCCGAAGTCATGCAACACATTGCGCCTTCCGGCCCGGTGTACCAAGCCGGCACGCTCAGCGGCAACCCCGTGGCCATGGCGGCTGGGGTCGCACAACTCACAGAGTGCTTGAAGCCCAGGTTCTACGAAGACCTCGATCGAAAGGCCGCGCGTCTGGTCGATCCCATTGTGGCCCACGCCCAAGCCAAGGGCTACAACTTCAACATCTTCCGTCGGGGGAGCATTTTCTGGCTGGCGTTTTCGGATGCGGTGCACATCCGCCGCAGCGACCAAATCGACCCGGACAGCATGGCTTACTTCAGCACGCTGCATGCGGCCCTTCTCGACCGTGGCATTTACCTCGGACCTTCAGGTTACGAGGTGGGCTTCGTCTCCGCGGCGCACACGGACGCGGATTTGGATCGGGCGTCGCAGGCCTTCATCGAAGCCCTCGACCTCGCATTCGCTTGAGCCTCAAAGACAGGGCGTCCCGAAGTTGGTAAGGATTCCCTCGAGGAGGTCTTGCACGTTCACGCTGCCGTCGCCGTTGATGTCGGCCGTGCAGTTTTCGGTGCATGCGAAGTCCCCCAAGAAGATCAGCAAGTCGCCAATGACGATGAAGCCGTCGTTGTCCAAGTCGGCAGGACACGTGTCGTTCCCGGGATCGGCATCGCAGGTGATGTCCGTGAGGCCGTCGCCGTAGAACGTGGCAGCCCGGTCAAAGGCATCCAAGCCGATTTCAATGCCCATCAAGCGTCCAGGAACGTCGTCGAAGTAGGGGTGAATGCCTCCGTAGATGCGGGACAAACTGCACTCGTCAGAAGCGTCGCGGTACGTCGCCCACTGCAGCTCTACGTCCACACTCGGCCCTTCTTCAAACACCAAGAACTCGTTGGCAGGGGCAAGGAACGTGCCCATGCCTCCAGGGAAGTAGGCGTCGCCCGTGAAGGCAGTCAAGACTTCGGCCGCGGCACGTGAGAACGTGCTGTGCCCACTCACGTATCCGGCGAAGGGAGGGCTGACAAACGAAGGACGTTGATAAGGCTCCCAAGATTCGGCCAAAACCCATCCCACCCCTGCAAAGTCGGTGTCTACGTTGTTGATGGCGGCGCTGCCGAGCCAAGCCCACAACTTGATCTTGCCCACATTCACACCAAAGGCTCCCGAGAGGGGGTCTCCAGGTTGTATGGTTTCGATTTTGCCGGGGATCAAGGGCAATCCCCCTGGGTGGAAATTGTTGGCCGTGGGGTCTGTGCGTTGGCCGAGTTCAGCCATGCCGCGGATGGCGGTCACAGGGCGGGAAGTGTCGTACCAACCTTTGGCACCCCAGGCGGCAATTGCGCAGTCTTGCATGGCGGCACCCAACGCGAGGTAGGCCTTAACATCCCATTCCAAATCGCTTAGGATGTCGCCTTGGCCTTGGAACTGCTTGACCAAATCGGGATGGTCGCTGACGTAGTTCAAGATGGTGAACCAGTGGCCAGGAGGGGTTTCCGAGTCGGGACCGTCCGCCCAAAACTCGGCCAACACCCTCGTGAAGTCGCCCCGAGGAACCATGTTGGGCGCATAGGCCTGTCCCGTGGCGGGGTTGACACTGTGCCCCGGACCTGGAGAGCCCCCGTTGTCCGCGTCGTAAAGCGACGCATACGTTTCGAGGGTGGTGGGGTAGGAGTCGCGGTTTCCGCTGGAGGCAGGGCTGATGTCCCACATCACGCCATCGGTGGGGTCCAAAAGACCCGACCACAAAGCCACCATCGCGTGGCCGTCGGAGTAGATGTCGGATGTGCCGCTGCCGTCCATCGCGTGCAGGGCGGGTGCGCCAGGATCGTGGTACACTTTGTACTCAAAGCCGTCCCGGGTGTAGGACGTCAAGTCTTCGTCTGAGAGCGCCCACGAAGTCACCTGACCCCATTCTGGGGACAGGAAGGGAGGCGTTTCTCCGGGGATGGGGTTGCCGCTCTGGTCGATGAACAGGTCGAGGGTCAGGGGCTGCCAACGGTTCAAATCCTGCACAGTGGCGTTGCCAGGCAGGTCCACAATCAACGACGGGTTGGAGGGCTCGTACACCAGGTTGGCAAAGTCGTTCTGTTCGTTGGATTGGTCTTGCAATCCAAACGCAATGATCTCCGCGGCGAGGTGATTGCCCAGGGCGCGGCCATCGCCGGTGCTGTAGTCTGTGGACGTGAAGTCCGTGTCGTAGCCGAGGGTGGCCATGTGGACGTCGTATCCAAGAAACAGGCTGTTCGCCTGCGGCGCATTCGCAAAACGGTGGCGAAGGAGGCGGTACATTCCGTAGGCGATCGCCTCATCACGCGCTGCTTCCACGGTGGTGGAGGGTGTAAAGGCGTCGAAGTCGGCCACATAGCCCCCGAGGTCTTGACCCAAGAAGGCGGGACATGCCGTGGGATCCATCACGGCCCACGCGTCCCACATGAGCATGGAAGAGTGCCACAGGTTGCGGGCGTGCACCGTGGGACGTGCGAAATCGCCTCGGATGCTCTCGAGAAGCAAGTCGTTCCACTGCCGCGCCATGCTGTGTCCTGTGTTCGCTACAGGGAAAGTGGTTTCCTCTTCGCAGTCGGGGCTGGGGTTGGTGGGGCAGACGTCGCATGCGTCGGGGATGCCGTCCAAATCGAAATCCGCAGAGCTCGCTGCCAGCGCACAGTTGTTGGACATGATCACGTCGTATCCCGCACATTTCCCACTCAAAATGTCCACCAAACCGTCGTTGTTGATGTCGAGCAACGCCACGTCGTAGCTGTTGGTGACCCAATCGAAGTTGTTGTTGCCGTAGGGGTCCAAGAAGGTACCGTTGTCGTTTTCATAGATGGCCATGCGTCGGCTGCTGTTGCAGGGCGGGATGTCCACATCCACGTCGGAAACGACCACGTCGAGGTCGCCGTCCAAATCGAGGTCCGCCGCGTGCACGTTGCCCCCGAAGCCGTTGGAAGAGCTGAAATTGAGGTTGACGGTGTTGAATCCAAGGCTGACGTTGGGGGTGTGGGAAGTGGCGGTCAGGATCTTATCCGCGCCATCGTCCACCACGTAGAGATCCAGGAGGCCATCGCCGTTGAAATCCACCACTTCAAACATGTACGGCGACGAACTCGGCACGAGGTTTTGCCACGTCGGGAAGTTGCCCGTGCCGTCGTTGAACAGCACGATGACCCCCCGGGAATTCCATGGGAACACGTTGTAGAGGGTGGTGTTCTTCACGATGTCCAAATCGCCGTCCCCGTCCATGTCGTGGATTTGGCCTGCTGTCCCAAATGCACTGTTGAGCAGGTTGCCCGCACGGGAGGCGCCTTCGTCGGTGAAATGGCCGGTGCCGTCGTTGATGAGCAGGAAATCCTTCGCGGTGCCACCTCCGCTGTTGACGCGGTAGTTCACGAAGTAGAGGTCCTGTGCACCGTTGCCCGTCAGGTCGCCGGCCCACACCGCACATATGAGCGGCTCGTCGCTGACGAGTGTGGGAAAGCGCGCGTCGGAATCGTCCGTCAAGCCCAACCAATTCCCGTCGGCGTCTTCCCCGAGGTTCATATACAACATGGGTTGTTGGTTGAACGTGTTCACAATGACCACGTCATCCCACGCGTCGCCATCCACGTCCACGACATAGATGTCTCTCGCAAAACTGGGATTGGAGATGAACTCCGGCGCCAAGTCGGCGGTCATGTCGACCAGTACGCCTTCTTGGTTGATCAGCAACAGGTCGGACTTGGGCGGTTCGGAGGCGGCAGAAAAGGGCTCTTTGCGCACCACGATGATGTCGGTCCACCCGTCTTTGTTGAGGTCTGCAGGCCAAATGTCTTTTTCCTCGTCGTCAGCGTTGGCGACGCTGGTGAGCACGAGGCGTTCATCGGTTTGGATGTCCCATTCGAGCCATTGCGCATCGGAATGGAAGGGTGTCCCGCTGAGAAGGAGGAAGCCCAAGAAGAGTGGAAGACGTGGCATGCGATAAAGTCTAGCGATTCAACAGCCGTGGGACAACACAGACCCACAGCAGTCAACTTACGACAATTTTCGGGATCCGTTTGTTCCTGCTGCCACGATGAGTGCTCACTCGTGAATTACAGGGGCCAAGAAAAGGAGCACAAGGCACAACATCAGCAGCACGAAGCAGGGCATCGCCAGAACGCCGTCCAGCCGCCATCCCGTGTAGTGTTCACGTTCATGTTGTGGCCCTTGAAGGGCGGGAAGCGCGTGTGCGGGACGGAGCATCCACCACGCCCAAAAGCTTTGGGCGGCAAGGAACGCGGGACCGACATCGATGGGTTGGAGGCCATGCTCCAAAAGCCGGCCAAGCCAAACACCAAGGCTGAGGGCTGCAGCGGCACCCAAGAGGAGGCGAGCCCAGGTCAACACGCGCTCTGCAGTCACGACCATGGGCAGGGTGGTCATGTGGGCGCGGTCGACGTCGAGGTCCCGGATGTCAAAAGGCAAGGTTAGCCCCGCGATGAACATTACGCGCTGTACCCACAGCACAGGATCGATGCCGAGGATGGGATGGTGTGTGGTGGCGGTGGCCCAAACGACGGCGATGAGCGGGATTTTGAGCCACGTGACTTTGCGCAATCCGCCGCCCATGCCGGGCATCAGCGCGTAGGCCAGAGATGCGAGACCCACCCCTGCCACGACGGCCAAGCGCCCGGGTTCTTCCCATCCAAGTTCCTCCACGTAAGCGACATTGAAGGCCAACCACGCCACGGTCCAGCACGCGATCATCCCCCACTTCCATCGGTCCCAAAAAGCACGCCTCAAGCCCGGCATGTTGTGCGGATGCCGGGTGTGTTTGATCGCCCGCTGCACAGTGTACCCCAGTCCTGTGGAAAGTCCCACCCACGTGGCGATCCACATGCCGCCGCGTTCCATGGGAAAGCCATCCACGCACCACAACCAGCTGAAGGTCGTGGTGGCAAACGCGCCAAGGGCAATCCAGATGTGCGTGAAAGAGAGCAAGCGCATGGGGCAAAGTTCGCCTCCCGTGACCGCAGATGCCGGGTTGGTGGACGGGATGTTGATGCTTTGGGGTGGGGGGGCAGAACCACCAACGTGTTTTTGCGCTTTCTTAGAAGCCGTTGCACGCCAAATTTTTCTGATTCTCATGAAGATTGGAAGTTTTGTTTCCCGCCATTTGGGTCCCCGCATGGAAGACCAAAATGCCATGCTCCGCGCCCTCGGCGCACCCTCCCTTGACGACCTCATCGAACGCACCGTTCCCGGAGCCATCCGGTTGCGCGAACGTTTGAGCGTGTCGAAAGCCTTGACGGAAAGCGAGTACCTTGAGCACATAGACGGCCTCGCTGCCCAAAACACCGTCTTCCGCAACTACATCGGCATGGGTTACTATCCCACCGAAGTACCCAGTGTGATTCGTCGCAACGTCCTTGAAAACCCTGGATGGTACACGGCTTACACGCCTTACCAAGCGGAAATCGCCCAGGGCCGCCTTGAAGCGCTGCTCAACTTTCAAACCATGGTCATGGACCTTACGGGCATGGAAGTGGCCAACGCATCTCTGCTCGACGAAGGCACGGCTGCAGCGGAAGCCATGGCGATGCTCTTTGCGGCGCGACCCCGTCCCCAAGTGAAGGCAGGCAAGAATCGATTCTTGGTCGACGAGGCGGTCTATCCTCAAACGTTGAGTGTCCTGCGCACCCGCGCCGCGCATCTCGACATCGACCTGGCCGTGATGACCCGTGAGGAGATGCGCGGCGCGGTGGAAGCCGACGATGTCTTTGGATGTTTGGTTCAGTATCCCGACGCCAATGGCGAGGTGGAGGACTTGACCGGGTTTGTGGGAGGCATGGCGGAGCGCGAGGTCCGCACTGTGTTTGCTGCTGATTTGATGGCCCTTTTGGTTTTGAAAAGCCCCGGTGCCATGGGCGCCGACGTGGTGGTGGGCAGCTCCCAACGGTTTGGGGTTCCCATGGGCTACGGTGGACCTCACGCCGCCTTCTTTGCGGCGCGTGAAAGCTTGAAGCGCCACTTCCCAGGCCGAATCATCGGCGTCTCCAAAGACCGTCTGGGCCAGCCCGCCTTGCGCATGGCCCTTCAGACCCGCGAGCAGCACATTCGCCGCGACAAGGCGACCTCCAACATTTGCACGGCCCAAAGCTTGCTCGCGGTGATGGCGTCCATGTACGCAGTTTATCACGGTCCTCAGGGCTTGCGCGCCATTGCAGAGCGGGTGCACACTTGCACCCGCGCTTTGGCGCTCGCACTCGGTGCCTCAGACGGTTTGAACGTGGTCAACCAGTGCTATTTCGACACCGTGAAAGTCCACGTGGCGGGTGGGGCAGATGCGATGAATGCACTCCGGGCCCGAGCCGAGTCCAAGCGCGTCAACTTGCGCTACTTCGCCGACGGCGAACACGTGGGGGTCTCCCTCAACGAGCGCACCAACGCCGACGACTTTGCCACGCTGTGCTCCGCCCTTGGTGTGAGCCCCGTGCAGGGTGTAGAGTTTGACGCACCCTTCTTTGGCCCGATCGCCCGAGAAGTGGATTACCTGCATCACCCCGTATTCAACCGCTACCGTTCGGAAACCGAGATGATGCGGTACATCAAAAAGCTTGAGAACAAGGACCTGAGCCTGACCCACGCCATGATCCCGCTGGGTTCATGCACCATGAAGCTCAACGCGGCTACAGAGTTGATTCCCATCACGTGGGCGGCGTTCGCAGAATTGCACCCGTTTTGTCCACCCGACCAGGCGCGAGGCACCCGGGCCATGCTTCAAGAACTGGAACAGGACCTCGCCGAAATCACTGGATTTGCGGGCGTGTCCTTGCAACCCAACAGCGGGGCGCAGGGCGAGTTTGCCGGTTTGATGGTCATCCGTGCTTACCACGCCTCACGTGGGGAGTCGCACCGGAACATTTGCCTTATCCCCAACAGCGCCCATGGGACCAACCCGGCCAGCGCCGTGATGGCGGGCATGAAGGTGGTGGTGGTCGGATGCGACAAGCACGGCAACATCGACGTGGACGACCTTCGGGCCAAAGCCGAAACGCACAGTGCCAACCTCGGTGCCCTCATGATCACCTACCCCTCCACCCATGGGGTATTTGAATCGTCGGTTCTTGAAGTGACGGAGTTGATTCACGCCCACGGCGGCCAGGTCTACATGGATGGCGCCAACATGAATGCCCAAGTGGGGCTGACCAGCCCAGGCATGATTGGCGCGGACGTGTGCCACCTCAACCTGCACAAGACCTTCGCGATTCCGCACGGAGGCGGGGGCCCCGGTGTGGGACCGATTGGCGTGGCGGCGCATCTCGTACCGTTCCTCCCCGGCCACGACGTGGTGCCCGTGGGCACGGAGACGGCCATTGATGCGATCAGTGCGGCGCCTTTTGGCAGTGCGTTGATTGCCCAAATCCCCTACGCCTACATCAAAATGCTCGGACAGTCGGGCTTGACTGAAAGCACGAAGGTGGCCATCCTCAATGCGAACTACCTGAAGGCCCGCTTGGAGGGTGCGTACGACGTGCTTTACCAAGCGAAGAACGGAACGGTGGCCCACGAGATGATCCTCGATTGCCGCGCGTTCAAAGCGGTCGGCGTCGAAGTCATGGACATCGCCAAGCGTCTCATCGACTACGGTTTCCACGCACCCACGGTGTCGTGGCCTGTGCCCGGCACCTTGATGGTGGAGCCCACGGAAAGCGAGAGCTTGGAAGAACTCGACCGTTTTGCAGAAGCCATGTTGAGCATCCGCGAAGAAATCGCGGCCCTTGAGCGCGGAGAAGCAGACATGGAGGACAACGTTCTGAAAATGGCCCCGCACACGGTGGCGGAAGCCACGGCGTCGGAGTGGACGCACCCCTACTCGCGTGAAAAGGCGGTCTACCCAATTCGTGACCTTCGTGCGAACAAGTTTTGGAGTACCGTGGCCCGAGTCGACAATGCTTACGGGGACCGAAACTTGGTGTGTTCCTGCCCGTCCATGTCCGCCTTTGAAGAAATTTTGGCCTGACCCAACACCCTGGTGTTCGCAACCCTTCCGTCTCAAAAAGCGACTTCTTAGCAGGGAACGACCTATTTTCGCCCTGAATTCGACATTCCAAAACCTCAGATACATGAAGCATTTGTACATTTTGGCCCTTGGGGGCCTCCTCAGCTTCAGCGCACAGGCCCAATTTAACCAGCCTTCAGCTGCAGCGAAAGAAGACATGGCACCTCGTCAGAAGGTGACCAACGTTCAAACGAACGTGGAGCGCGAAACCATTTGGACCAACGACATCAGCGATTGCGCGACGTGGTCGTTTGGCAACGGTTCGATGGAAGCAGGCCAGCCTTGGACCGACATCGACCTCAACTTTGAGTGCAGCACAGAAGGTCCCAGTGGTCCCTACAACGGATGGGCGGGCAGCAATGCTGTCGGAACGCCTCAGCCAGGGTTGAACAGCACGACCTCTGACAACGGATTCTTGTTGATTGACTCAGACTTGTTTGGCGCCGACGCCAATTATGACGCAAGCTGGGTGGAGAACTCTTGGGCTCAGACCGTGGACCCCATCGACTGCTCTGCCTACCCTTACGTGAGCATCTCCTTCCAGACGCGCTACCGCTGCTGGGACAACGGTGCCTCTGACGGCAGCGAGAAGTGTTTCGTGGAGATCAGCCGTGACGGCACCACTTGGCCCACCTTGACCAACGCTTACACCACATCGTGGATGGACGAAGGCATGGTCGATTACGACGGAGAAATGGTGCAGTGCCGTTACGAAGTGTTCCCTGACTCAGAGACGGGCTACCAAACGGACAACCCTTCCATCCTCGAGTTTGACATCACGGAAGCTGCCGGTGAGCAGGGTACGATTTGGGTGCGTTTCCGTTGGATCGGCACCTGGGGCTACTCATGGGAAATCGACGACGTCGAGGTGTACGAGACGCCTCAAAACGACACGCGTATTGACAACTACTTGAGCTATTCCAACTACTTCCAGACCGGCCTCTATGAGTACGGTGCATGGGCGCAGAGCCAGATTCCTGTGGATTTGCAGGCGGGTGCCAAGGTGTACAACGTGGGTTACGCTGACCAATCCAACGTCATGATGGACTTGGACGTCAACGGCAACGCCTACGCGTCCAACACCCTCGACACCTTGGGTTACGCAGCCAACGACACCCTCGTGGCCTCTTACCAGCCCACAGGCTTGGGCACGCAGACCCTGAACTACTTGCTCTCTGCAGACGCCGAGGACGAAAACCCAGGCAACAACAGCGCCACCCAGAGCTTTGACGTGACTGACCTTCAGTACGGCCGTGACGACGGTGTGGTGACTGCAGCGTTCCCCGGTGACGGCACGGATGACTTCATCGCCATGCCTTTGTATGACATCATCAATGACGTGACCATCTACGGCATCGACGTGGCCATCTTGGACGGTTCTGAGGACGGCACACCCATTCGCGGCTTCCTCGTGGACATGTTGGACGACCTCGCCTTGACCGAACAGTACGGCGGAGAGTTGATCAGCTCTGCGGAGGTGGACATGGCCACAGGCTACACCAACAGCGGCGAAGGCGACATCGTGTGGTACACGCTCGCGCTGGAAGAGCCTTACCAAGCGGCTTCAGGCGACTGGATCGGCGCTGCGTTTGAGCACTACGGTGGTGCCAACGTCCAAATCGGCGAGGCGCAGTACACCTACGACCAAACTGCGTTTGTGTACGGTCCTTTCGGCAGCGGAGCGGCCTACGACTGGTACTACAGCAACGAAGTGCCCATGGTGCGCTTGAACCTCGATCCCTCTGCCACCAGCACGGTGAATGTGGAGGAAGTGGCAACCATGCGTGGTTTTGAGTTGTTCCCAGCGTTCCCCAACCCTGCCAACGACAACACCCGTTTTCAATTCCGCCTCGACCAGACGTCTGACGTCACCTTCGAGTTGCGCGACATCACGGGCAAATTGGTGGAGCAGCGTGACCTCGGCACCCAGCCTGCGGGTTACAACAGCTTCTTGATTGAGACCTCAGCGTTCGGCGCAGGGTCTTACACCGCCATCTTGATGGTGAATGGCGCACGCACCACCCAGAAGTTGATGGTCAAGTAAGACCAAGAACAAGACTGTCCTTCGGGACGACAAGGAAAGGGGAGACGTGGGTCTCCCCTTTTTTCATGCACTTGCGTCGGTGAAATGATGGACAGATATGGTGGTCCTTTTTGGCTTCGGCTGTAAATTCCCCGCAAAACTGATTCACCTAAACATGAAAAATTTGACTCTCTTGGCAGGGCTTGCGCTCTGCACGACGGCAGCTTTTGCCCAGAAAACCGTTCAATTTGACAAGGCCTTGAAGCCCGCGTCCGCGACCG
>PKDW01000063.1 GCA_002863145.1 Flavobacteriales bacterium | reverse complement strand
AACAACTGAATGAAGACTTTATCATCCATGAACAACCTGACCCAACTCCTGCGCCGCGCAATGCTCTCGGCGCTCGTGGTCGTCGCCTTCGCCACCATGGCCACGGCACAATCGCCCTGTGTAAACGGCTTGGCCGCCGGTCTCTACCCTTGTGACAACATCGACCTTTACGCCACCATGGGGGTCAACCAAGTGGGAGGAGGCGACATGAACGACATCTGGGGATGGACCGATCCCTTGGACGGCAAGGAGTACGTTCTCTTGGGCCGAACCAACGGCACGGCCTTCATCGACATTTCCAACCCCACAACCCCAGTCTACCTCGGCAACCTTAACACCAACACGGTGTCGTCGTTGTGGCGCGACATCAAGGTGTACGGCAACTATGCCTTCATCGTGTCGGAAGCCGGTGGCCATGGGATGCAGGTTTTTGATTTGACCAAACTCCGCAACGTGACCAACCCACCGGTGAACTTCTCGGCGGATGCGGTCTACACGGGATTTGGCAATGCGCACAACATCGTCATCAACGAAGCGACGGCGCGCGCCTACGGTGTGGGCACCAACACAGCGTCTGGAGGTCTGCACATCGTGGACATCTCCAACCCGTTGAACCCCACCATCCTCGGCACGTTCTCGCAAGACGGATACACCCACGACGCACAAGTCGTCACGTACATCGGTCCAGACGCGCAGTACCAAGGCAAGGAAATCGCATTTGCGTGCAACGAAAACACGATCACCATTGTGGATGTGGACGACCCCACCGACGCCACCCTCATCTCCACCGAAGGGTACAGCGGATCAGCATACACCCACCAAGGGTGGTTGACGGAAGACCACAAATACTTCGTGGTGGGAGATGAGCTGGACGAGCAACAAAGCGGCGTCAACACACGCACCTACTTCTTCAACGTGGAGGACTTAAACAACCCCGTCCTCGCCGGCACCTACACCGCCACGACCTCGGCCATTGACCACAATCTCTACATCAAGGACGGCATCGCTTACCAGTCCAACTACCGCGCGGGGTTGCGCCTTTTGGACGTGTCCAATGCCCCAAATGCCGAAGAGGTCGGATTCTTTGACCTGTATCCCTCTAGCGATGCTGCATCCTTCAACGGCACTTGGTCCAACTACCCCTACTTCGCCTCCGGCGTGGTGGCGGTGAGTCACATTGAAGAGGGACTGTTCCTTTTGATGCCTGACTTGCCCGAGCCTTGCACCGAATCTTGCGGCTGCACCGATGCCACAGCGTGCAACTACGATGCTTCTGCCTCCAACGACGATGGCTCCTGCGACTTCAGCTGCTACGGCTGCACGAACAGTGAGGCGTGCAACTACGACGCCACCGCCACCATCGACAATGGATCCTGCTTCCTTCCAGACCCCGGGTTTGGATGTGAGTGCAGCAGCGACGGCGCCATCAATACCACGTTGTCAGGCACCCAACTGAGTGAACCCTTCACATTCGAAGGCACAGGAAACCCCGTGGCCGGAGTCTTTGACCTCACCCTCAACTTCACTGGCTCTGGCGGTGCGTGGCCTGGCGACATGGCCGTCACCGTCACAGATCCCAACGGACAGTGTGTGTCGTTTGGTGGATACAACAGCACGCCTGCTGGATGCACGAGCCTCGGCGGGTACCAGCAGATTTGGCCGAGCGATTGGACCAATTCAATCGACGGCACCTACACGGCATCCTTGGACTTGTCCTCGGCTGGGTTGACCAGTGCAGGCACATGGTCTGTCGCGCTTTACAACGGCTGGAGCACAGGCCCTTCTGTGACCTACGACGCCTCCTTCACCCTGAATGACGTGTGCACGGTTCAAAACGGCACCCCAGGTTGCACATTGCTGGAAGCGTGCAACTACGACTCCGAAGCCACCGTCGACGATGGGTCGTGCATTCTGCCTTACAGCGAGGTCTACATCGACGAAGATGGAGATGGCATTGGTGGAACCATGGCCATAGCCGATGCATGTGACCCGCTTCCCGCCAACTGGGTTCTGGAAACGGGAGATTGCGACGACAGCAACAGCTCCATTTATCCCGGCGCACCAGGCGCAGGACTGGGCGTGGACAACAACTGCGACGGTGTTGTTTCAGGCGACGAAGTCAATGCTTGTCCTCAAGACTTGAACAACGACGGATCCGTCACGGTGGCAGACGTCCTGCTCATCTTGGGCGAGTTTGGGTGCACGATCGGTTGTGCGGCCGACGTGGATAGCGATGGCGCCGTCAGCGTAGGGGATCTCTTGAATGTCCTGTCCGTGTTTGGGCAGTCGTGCTAAGCCCTTGACCGATGACCGACATGACGAGAAAAGCCCCGGCCAATTGGTCGGGGCTTTTTCTTTCTCAAAGTGCGGGTCTCGGCCACGGTTGGGTTGACGTCAAGAGCACTTGTCGGGGTACTTCTCCCGAACGTGCTTGGCGATGGGAATGCTCTTCCCGTCGTCGTCAAGACGAACAAAGACGAGGCGCGTGCTGCACACCACCACCTCTTCGTGGCTGTAGACATTGAACTTGCGGGCTTCGACGGAGACCGTGATGCTTTTGCCACCGATGCGGTCAATTTGGCCGTAGATCTTGATCAAGTTGTTCTCCTTCACTGGAGACTTGAACAGGACCTCTTCAATTTTCAAGGTCACCATCGTCGGACAGTGACACACTTCATTCACGAAGGCCACAGCCGATTCGTCGATCCAACTGAGCATGGTGCCGCCAAACAGGTTGTTGTGCACCCCGAGGTCGTACTTCTTGCAGATTTTGGTTCCAAGCAATTGCATGGCGCAAAGGTCGGTCAGCGGTTGGACATGAGGACGCTCAGAGCGTCAGGAAGCGCTCGACTTGACTTCGCGACGGAACGGCAGGCCCATTTGATAGCCCAGCTCGTCGCTCCGGCTGTCGTCGGCCACATCAAGGCCATACCGGATGTCGGCGAGGTTGCCGTAGGTGAACGTGCCGAAGATTCGGTCCCAAACCGACAGCATGTTCCCGTAGTTGCGGTCCGTCCACGGCGCTTCATGGTGGTGGTGGAACTTGTGCATGTTGGGCGACACAAACACCCAGCTGATGGCGCGGTCCACCCGTTCTGGCAACTCCACATTGGCGTGGACCAGGTAGGTGAAGAATATGGTCAGGATCCGGTAGAAGAGATAAAAGGCCAAGGGCGCGCCAGCCACGAGCACCGCCGCCAAGGCGAAGCACTCCCGCACCACAAAATCCAGCGGGTGATGACGCGTTCCCGTCGTCACATCCACATGTGTGTCGCTGTGGTGGACCATGTGCAAGCGCCACAACGGCTTCACGTTGTGAAGGCACCAGTGCACGGCGTATTGGGCAATGAGGTCAAAGACCACAATGGCGACGATGAGCTCCACCCATGTCGGCGCTGCACACAAGTGCAGCAGGCCAACTTCGTTCGTCGCCGCCCAAGCAAACACCCCCACAGACGCCGCCCCAAAGGCCGAGTTGACGGCCATGGTGGTGGCGAGGAAGGTGAGGTTGGTGCGCGTGTGCTTCCACGACCGGAACCCGCCTTGAAACAGCGGACGAACGCCCTCCACCACGAGGTTGATGGACATGCACGCCACAATCCACACCAGCTTTTGCCACAAGGGCATCGCTTCAAAAAAGCTGAGGAACGCTTCCATGGGCTCTAAGATACACGCCCCCTCACCTTGTGGGCTAATTTGCGGACATGGAAGGTGCATCGAAGGTGGCGGTGATTGGCGGGGGAGCTGCGGGATTTTTCGCCGCGTTGTCTGCCGCAGAGCACCATCCGTTGGCCCGCGTCGTGCTCTTCGAGAAGACGGCCAAACTCCTTTCCAAGGTCAAAATCTCCGGTGGCGGACGCTGCAACGTCACCCACCACTGCTTCTCCCCCTCAGCCTTGTCCAAGCACTACCCGCGCGGGGGCAAGCAGCTGAAAAGGGGCTTCGACACGTTTCAGGCGTCCGACACGGTCGCGTGGTTTGAGTCCCGGGGCGTGGCCCTCAAAACCGAGGGTGACGGGCGCATGTTCCCCACCACGGACTCCTCCCAAACCATCATCGACTGCCTCCTTCGCGAGGCCGATCAACGGGGCGTGGACATTCGCCTTCAGGCGTCGGTGCAGGAACTGAAACCCCAGCCCGACGGCGGCTTCCATCTCGACGGAGAGCCCTTCGACCACGTGATTGTGGCCACGGGAGGCAGCCCCAAGCGATCAGGGTTTTCCTGGCTTGAATCACTCGGCCACACCGTCAGCGAGCCCGTTCCTTCTCTGTTCACGTTCAACATGCCAGGCGAAGACGTCACCGCGTTGATGGGCGTGGTGGTGCCGGACGCCCTCGTGCGCATCCAAGGCACCAAGCTGTCTCAACAGGGTCCCGTGCTCATTACCCACTGGGGCATGAGCGGTCCGGCCGTGCTGAAGCTCAGCGCCTGGGGCGCCCGCGACCTCGCCGAACGTCGCTACGCATTCTCCATCCAAATCAACTGGGTCGGCATTCCCAACGCCACCGAAGCCGCAGAGACGATGGACGCCGCCGTCGACGAGGTGAGGAGGAAAAAGGTCGCCAACGCGTGTCCGTTTGAGTTGCCCAAGAAGTTTTGGGCGTACCTGCTGGAGCGGGCGGAGATTCCCGCTGATGCGGTGTGGTTGGAGCTCGGCAAGAAGGCGAAGAACAAGCTCCTCAACACCCTGCTCAACGACGTCTACGAGGTGCGAGGCAAAACCACTTTCAAGGAAGAGTTCGTGACCTGCGGGGGCGTCGCCTTGGACGAGGTCGACTTCCACACGATGCAAAGCCGTGTGGTTCCGGGACTCTATTTCGCGGGCGAGGTGCTCGATGTGGATGGCGTGACGGGCGGCTTCAACTTCCAGGCGGCGTGGACCACAGGGTTTGTTGCGGGGCGCTTGGGTTTACACTCCTCAGAAATGGCTACCTTTTCGGCATGAAACACCTACGACCATTTCTCTTTTTGCTTGGACTCGTGTTTTGGGCGGGTTGCGCAAAAGAAGAGGGCTGCACGTACCTCGAAGCCTGCAATTATTCTGAAGACGCCGTTGTCGACGACGGTTCTTGCGATTTCAACTCATGCGCAGGCTGCACCGATCCAACGGCATTGAATTACGACCCTTCTGCGACGTTGGATGACGGCAGCTGTGAGCTTGACCCCGCAGCCACGACAGCCGACTGTGTCTCCGATGTGGATTTTGACAACTACTCCTACCCTGTGGTGGCCATTGGCGGTCAATGCTGGTTCGCCGAGAACCTCCGTTCCACCGTGTTCCAAGATGGCACCCTCATTCCTGAAGAAACCGCGGCCACCTTTCCCAGTCTGGGGACGCCAGCACAAACCACTTACAACAACGCCACCTCCACCCTCAATGCGCAAGGCCGTCATTACAATGGTCATGCGGCAGCGAGCACAGAACATGGTGGACTTTGTCCCAGTGGATGGCACGTACCCAGCGAGCTCGATTGGATGGAACTCGAGTCCTTTTTGGTGGCAACCGGCTCAGGCAAGCGCATGGGACAAGCCTTGAAAGCAACCTCTGGATGGGCACAATCAGGAAACGGCGATGACACCTACGGGTTCAACGCTTCTGGCGCAGGACACATCTGGCCGGACGGCGGCACGTACAGCCTGAACTACTACGGACATTATCATTCGTCAACCTTGACAGACGGAGGAAACGTCTTGGTCAGAGGATTCGCCTTTGACTCTGACCAAATGGTCCGTGAAACCTATTGGGCCGTCACGGGATGCAGCGTGCGTTGCATCGCTGACTGAGACTCTCTTTTCAAAGAATTCCAAAAGGGGGAGCCTGAGCTCCCCCTTTTTTTTTGTGGCCAACGTTGCTCAACTTCAAAGCGACTTGCAGCCCCGCCAGGACTCGAACCTGGATCAAGCGTTTAGGAAACGCCTATTCTATCCCTTGAACTACGGGGCCGTGCGTCGTGCGATGTGCGCGTCACAGTCGCGGGCGCAAAGATGCGACCATTTGTAGTTTGGTGGCATGAAGATTCACCTCCCCACAAGTTTGGCGGTCCTCCTCGTCGCCGCAGGATGGAGCTCGTGCTCATCCACCAACCCCAATGCCCTCACCTTCGTACGCAACGCAGAAACGGTAGAACGCGTGTTCCGCGCCTTTGAAGCGGAGGACGGGGAGGCGTTTTGGGCGGAGTTTGCCGAAACCGCAGTGTGGCGTGGCACCGGCGTCAATGCCCCCACGACCCTGTCGCGGGAGAAGATGAAGGGGGTATACGACGCATTTTGGGGAGAGTTCAACTACGAGATTGTCGGCGACCTCCACTTCCAACCTGGCTTGAACCCCGAGACGCAATTGCCCAACGGCAGCGTGAACGGCATGTTCCTCTGGGAGATATCCCGGGGCGATGAGAATGGCGAACGCCGCGCCGTGCAATTGTGGATTTACGAGTCGTTTGACTTCAACGACGAAGGCCAAATCATCTTCACCCAAGTCTTCTCTGATCTCGCCTCCGCCTACCGGCAACTGCGCGAAATCCCTGCGGAGGAATGATCCCTCCCAATCCCTCGAATCAACCCGAGCCTGGCAACAACGTCGTCGTGATTGTGCACCACCTCAAGGAAGGGTTGAGCGCGGAACAGCTGGCCGATTGCCGCCGCATGGACGAAGACACGCTTGCCGTGGCGGAATGGTCACGACAGCCGTTGCATCGCAAGGCCATTTGCACAGTCGACCGGCACTTTGGGGCTTCCGAAAATTGACGATTCACATGCAACTCTTCATAACAATGCGCTTGCCCTTCAGGTTCTTAATGCAACCAAGTTGCATTTTTGCGTCGTGTCATTAAAAAACCAAAACACAATGAAACAGTTTTTTGTCTTGATAGCCGCATGCATGTTGGCCATCTCTCCTTCGTTCGCTCAAGATGCGGGTGACGATTTTGCCGATTACGGCGTTGGCCTCGCCATCAGTCCATTCGGTCCATCTCTCAACCTTACCTACAACGTCGATGCCAAAAATTCGATCAGTGCTGGATTTGGGTTTTCTCCAGAAGTTGACGCCCCGGATGCGCTTTTGCCTGATTGGGACACCCCCGGAGGGTTTTCTGCGACAGGAACATCTTCTTGGATGGGCATTTTCTGGCGCCACCGTCCCCTCGAAAATGACAACTTCGGTGTGAATCTGGGCATGGCTGCAGGCCAAATCGAAAATACCCTCACAGCAGGCATTCCTTTTCACGAAGACGAAGACCCTCATACGTACCAAGTGAGCTACACCGAGAACCCAGTCATGTACTTCGGATTGAGCTATGGCTTGAGGCCCGTGAAAGGGCTCCAAGTGGGCATTGATCTCGGTGTCTTGTCCACTGGTGGTGCCAGTGTTGAATACACGGGACATGCCGAAGAGATGGAAGAACACGAAGAAGAAATTGAGCTCGAAATTGAAGACATTCGCGACAACTTTGCTTGGACAATGTTGCCGAACATTCAAATTGGCGTCTCCTACGGATTCTGATTCCTTACGGTTTCCAACCTTAAAGCCCTGCACTTCGGTGCGGGGCTTTTTTTCTCCCTGCGTTCAAGCGAGCTCGACACGAGAGCCAACAAAAAACCCCGCACTTCCGTGCGGGGTTTCTTAAGGTTGTGGGCAATACTGGACTCGAACCAGTGACCTCTCGCGTGTGAGGCGAGCGCTCTGAACCAGCTGAGCTAAATGCCCATCTCAGCTCCGCCTCTGTTGAAACGGACCGCGAAGATATGCAAGCCCTTGCGTTTTGCAAGGGTTTGGGCCCTTCGAAGTGTGCGCCCTGCAGGGCTTGAACCTGCGACCAAGAGATTATGAGTCTCCTGCTCTGACCAACTGAGCTAAGGGCGCGTCCCTGCGAAGGTACAGCGCAGGTGCATCGCAAGCAGGATTCCGTCCGATCAAACCGCTTGCTTGTCGTCTTCGAGCCACTCGAATTCGAGTTGACGCTTGGCAAGGTCCGCCGCAACGACGCGGATTGTGATGGGGTCACCGAGGCCGATTTTGGTGCCTGAGCGGAGGCCTTCGAAAAGCACACGGTCCTCGTCGAAGGCCCATTGGTCCCACGGGAAGGACTCCTTGGGCACGAAGCCTTCGCATTTGTTTTCGTCGAGCTGCACGAAAAGCCCCCGCCCGATGACGCCGTTGACCAAGCCCTTGAACGTCTCGCCAATCCGGGTGGAAAGGAATTCCACCTGCTTGTACTTGATGCTCGCGCGCTCGGCCTCGGCTGCGCGCTTTTCCATGGTGGAGCTGTGATGGCATTTGCCGCCAAGTGGGCCTTCATCCGCACTCCCTTTGCCATCGAGATAACGCTGCAGGAGCCGGTGAACCATGACGTCGGGGTAGCGACGGATGGGACTCGTGAAGTGGGTGTAATACGGGAAGGCAAGGCCGTAGTGGCCGATGTTCTCCGTGTTGTATTCCGCCTTCGCCATGGTACGGATGGCCATGGTCTTGACCGTGCCTTCCTCGGGGGTGCCGGCGGTGGCGGTGATCAGGTCGCGCAGCAGAGATTCGGCGTTGCCGGGTGTGGGCTTGGGCATCTCGTGGCCAAACCGCCGCACAAACACGCGCAGCTGCTTCAACTTCTCAGGATCGGGGCGGTCGTGCACCCGGTACACCGCGGTGCGCGTCGGCGTCTGCTTTTCGGGATGGACCTTGGCCAGGAATCGCGCCACTTCCACATTGGCCAAGAGCATGAAATCTTCGATCAGCTTGTTGGCCTCCTTCATGCGCTTGATGACCACGCGAAGCGGCTTGCCCGCCTCGTCGAGTTGGAAGCGCACCTCCTCTGTGTTGAAGTCGATGCCCCCGCGCTTGAAACGCTTGTTCCGCAGCTTGGTGGCGAGTCCACCAAGCACTTTCAACTCCTCTGCGCGGTCGCCTTCCCCGGTTTCGAGGCGCTCTTGGGCTTCCTCGTAGGCAAAGCGCCGGTCGGAGTGAATCACCGTGCGGCCAAACCACCTTCCAACGACTTCGGCCTCAGAGGTCATCTCAAACACCGCACTGAACGCGAATCGGTCTTCGTGCGGGCGCAGCGAACACAGGTCGTTCGACAACACTTCGGGGAGCATGGGGATGGTCCGGTCGACCAAATAGACACTGGTCGCGCGCTGCACGGCTTCTCGATCCAAGACCGAGCCCGGGATCAGGTAATGGGTGACGTCTGCGATGTGCACGCCGACCTCCCAGTTGCCGTTCTCAAGCTTTTGCATGCTCAAGGCATCGTCGAAATCTTTGGCGTCCGCCGGGTCGATGGTCATGGTCAAGACCTCTCGGAAATCGCGGCGGCGCGTCACCTCCGCAGGATCGAGTCCGTGCGGATTGTCAGCGTCACTCGGGGCAAAAGCCTTGGCCGCCTCTTCCACCTCTGCGGGGAACTGATAGGGCAGCCCAAACTCCGCCAAAATCGCGTGCATCTCCACCTCGTGCTCCCCCTCTTGGCCCAAGACCTCAACCACGCGCCCGATGGGTTGGTCACGGGGGTCGTCCCACTGTTCCAAGGTCACCAAGACCTTGTCACCTTCTGTGGCGCCGCCCAAGTGGCGGGCGGGAATGAAAAAGTCGGTGTGGATCCGTTGGTCGGAGGGCTTTCCAAAGCCGTAGTCGCGCACGAGCGTCACGGTCACGACGTAGTGCTCGCGGAGGCGCTTCGTGACGCGCTTGACGCGCGGCGTGGTGCGCCTGCCCCGCTGCAACCACTCCATTTCCACGGTGTCGCCCCAAAAGGCATCTCCCGTTTGGGCCTTGGGCACCCGAATCTCGTTGCCATCGGGCATCCGCACAAAACCTGTGCCCATGCGGGAGATTTGGATGGTGCCCTCCGTGCCGGACTGCTCCTGAACTTCCGAAGCGGCCAACACGTAGCGACCGCGACCGAGGTCTTCGAGCTTGCCCTTCTCCGCCAATTCTTCCATCAAAGCCATCACCGCCCGACGCACGTCGTGGTTCAAAACGCCCAACGCGCCTGAAACCTGCTTGTGGTTGAGGGCCTTGCCGGAGCGCTGCCGAAAAACACGGAGCACCGATTTGCGCAGGTCCTGAGGAGAGCCATAATCCTCCGCTCCATGCATGCCGCGTTGGCCTTTGCCACCGCGCTTGGCGCTTCCCCCCACAAATTTGTTGCCGCGCGAGCCGCGACCTCCTTTCCTGCCCATGCATCAAAGATGCGGCTTGTGGCCGAACTTGCGACTTCATGACGGCTCGATTTCTCCCAACCCATTGGCGCGATTACGCCTTGCTCGATGCCGGGCACGGCAAACGCTTGGAGCGGTTTGGCGAAGTCACGGTGGTTCGTCCCGACCCCTTCGCGCTCTGGCCCCCTGCAGGGGATTCCCGTAAGTGGAAACAAGCCGACGCCACCTTCGAGCCGACCGGACGCACCCATGGGAAATGGCGCACCGCACCCGGCACCCCCAAACGGTGGCCGATTCGGTACAAGTCGGAGGCGTTGGATTTGGCCTTTGAATTGGAGATGACCCAATTCAAGCATGTGGGACTGTTCCCGGAGCAAGCCGACAACTGGGAGTTCATCGCGGCCAACCTTCAAGAAGGCGACAAGTTCCTGAACCTGTTTGCCTACACCGGCGGAGCCAGCCTCGCCGCACGGCAAATGGGGGCCGACGTCATCCACTGCGACGCCATCCGTCAAGTCGTGGACTGGACCCGCAAGAACATGGAACACAGCGGCCTGGACGGCATCCGATGGGTGGTGGAAGACGCCCTGAAATTTGCCCGTCGCGAGGCCAAGCGCGGCAACACCTACCAAGGCGTCGTGCTCGACCCACCCACGTGGGGACTCGGACCCAAGGGCGAGAAGTGGAAGCTAGAGGACCAGTTACTCGAGCTCATCGACGTGGTGGCCAGCCTCGTGGCGCCCAGCGGCTTTGTCGTCATGAACACCTACAGCGGCATTCCCCCCAGCGCCCTCGAAACGATGTGGGCCCTCGCCTTGCCCGGTGCCTCGATCCAGTCCGGCGAGCTCTGCCTGCGCACCGAACTCGGCCACGACCTCTCCACTGGCACTCTGGTTCGCGTTACGCGACCTTGACCGCATTATTTTTGCGCCATGGCACAGGAAAGCGTAATGCTGGGACTCAAACTGCCCACAGACCCGCGTTGGGTGAAGCTCGTGGAGCAAAACATCTCGGAGATTTTGACCGACCATGCGTGGTGTGAGCAAAAGGCCGCTTCCAACGCCATCAGCACCATTGTGCGCTACCCGGACCTCACTGACATGGTGGAGGAGCTGACTGCGATTGCGCAGGAAGAGATGGAGCACTTTGGGATGGTGCTCGAGAAAATCAAAGCGCGCGGCTTCACACTCGGCCACGAGCGCAAAGACGACTACGTCGGACAACTCTCCAAGTTCATCAAGCGCGGTGGCTCTCGCGAAGGCCAAATCGTCGACCGCCTTCTCTTTGCCGCCATGATTGAAGCCCGCTCCTGCGAGCGCTTCAAAATGCTGTCCGAACGCATCGAGGACGCCGACCTCGCCGAGTTCTATCGTGAGCTCATGATCAGCGAGGCAGGCCACTACACAACTTTCCTCAAGCTTGCACGGAAATACGGCGGAGGCATCGACGTGGATGCCCGCTGGCAGGAGTGCCTCGAGTTCGAGGCCGACATCATCCAGAATTACGGCAAGAAGGAGACCATGCACGGCTGAAGCCGTCCCGTTCTCATTTCCCGGCGTTGTCCGCTTCGCCCAAGGTCAGGCGACCCCCGACGTACACCATCCGACCGAAAATCGGCCCGTACACGAGGCTCGCATCCATGTTTTCTTGAAACGCCTGGTCATCCGTCTGGGCCAAATCCCACCCCACAATCGGATTTTGCTGCCGGTAGTCCAAAATGTTCTCCAAGCCGAGGTAGAGATCCACGCCGGGGGCGAACGTCCGTGAGATTTGGCCATTCACCACCACAAAATCGTCCTCGACTTCGCTGGCCATCCGATCGTCGAATTGCGCGTCGGGGCGCGGGATCCGTTGTGGACCCACCCACTGCACAGTCAGGTCGCCCATCCAATTCGCACCTCGGTCGTTGGGCTTGGAGCTGTAGCTCCATTGGGTGAATACGCGATGCTGAGGAACGTACGGATCGATCGTCGTTCCCGCCGCTCCAGCGCCATCTCGTTCGGTGGTCGCGTGGACGTAGCGGTACGCGAGGCGCATGTCCCAACGACGATGCACCGACCATCCGAGCTCGGCCTGCGCCGTCAGCGAGCGTGACGCTCGGTCACCGAGGTTGTAAATCCGCACCGCATGCGCGTCTGCGTCGAGGTCCACCACCGCGCGATTTTGGAATTCTGTCCAGTATCCGTCCAACGACAAATCCGCATCGCGGTAGCGCAACTTGAATTTGCTCGTGACATTGAATCCGGCGTTCCACCCACGCTCGGGCTCAAGCGGTCCATCCACAATCCACCTTCGGTTGCTCGCCCACACCCCGAGCTCCTCCATCAGCACGTTGGGCGTCCGGAATCCCGTTCCCGCCACCATCTTCAGCGATGTCTGCTCTGTCGCACTCCACCGCGCATGCAAGCGCGGCGTCACAATCGTGCCCCACAAGTTGTGTTGGTCCACGCGCAATCCTGCAACGATCATCCCGCGAGGATTCCCGGTCCAAGTCGTTTCCAAAAACGCACCAGGTACGTGTTCTGTGCGCGCCCACACTTCTGGATTCCCATTGGCATCGGTTGGCGCTGCGCCCCAAGTTCCAAGCTCGAGAAAGTCGTCGTAGAGGTAGCTCACCCCCGCGCTGAACTGGCGGTCTTCCGAACCCAAAAACCCGCTCCGCAACACGTTCGCCCGGAAGGTGTTTTGTTGCCCGTCATAGTGCCGGTTTCCGAAGCCGAGCCAGTGCTGGTGGGTCGACGCCGTCCATTGACTCCCCCAAGAACGACCCTCCTGACCTGGCAACACATAACCCACTTTGGCGTTGACCTCCACGCGGTGAATTTCTGTTTTGGCAACCCATGGGGTCGCCACAACGTCCCCGGATACCATCCCGCCTTCGCGCTCCATATCCACCCCAGTCACGCCCAGGTTGGCACGCCAGCCACGATCCCCAACAAAGCGCCACTCATTGCGAACCACGAAGTCTTTTTGCGTCGGCATGTCCAAGAACCCATCTCGATTTCGATCGTTTTCTCGCTGGCGAAACTTACCATGACTCATGAGAACTGTATCCCATCGTCGACCAACCCTGTGATTGCTGACATGGTTGAACTCCGCTCTCCCCCCCATGCCATGAAACAAATTCAAATAAAAGGGCTCTGCCGAATCCGCATTTCGATGCGCAACGTTGATTTGGCCTGTGAAGCTCTCGTATCCCGACGCCACGGTCCCCACGCCTTTCGAAATGAAGATGCTTTCGATCCACGGTCCAGGAATGAAGCTCATCCCTTGCACCACGTTCAGTCCACGCGGACCGGGAAGATTGTCTGCAAGCAACTGCGTGTACTTGCCTGCGAGACCCAACATGTGAATTTGGCGTGTGCCCGTCACCGCATCCGTATAGCTGGCGTCCACCGACGCGTTGGTCTCGAACGCTTCGCTCAGGTTGCAACACGCCGCCTTGCAGAGCTCTTTGCGACTCAGCTGCTGAATGTTCAATGGGTTGAGCAGCGACACGCTTTGTGAGCGCTCCTCGAACACGACATCGGCCGATTGAAGAAGCACCCCAGGTTCGAGCGGAATGTCCAAGTAGCCTTCACCGCTGTAATACACGTCCACCGCCTCGAAACCTACCATGCTCACGCGAAGCGTGTCGGGGTTGCGCCGCACGTCCAATTGAAAAAACCCAAAAGCGTCCGTCACGGTTCCCGTACCGCTGCCTTTCCACATCACGGTGGCCCCAGGAAGCGGTTCAAACGTCTCCTTGCCGTTACGTTCTCCCGGCGCATGGTCTTCTGGCGCAAAGACTTTGCCTCGAAGAGTTCTCTGCGCACCAGCCTCAAAAGACCAGCTCACCGACAACATCACAAGGGCACCAAGCCAAGAGGCCCGCGACATCAGTGATTGTTGTCTTCGGCAGGACACGAAGTGTGTTCGCGGTACTTGCAGCACCCGTGGAGATTCGCATAGACTTCGTCTGCCGCCTGGTACTTGTCTGTGTCGTGGCCCACGCCGGTGGCCAGCTTGTGCAGACTGGCCTCGTTCCACTTCTTCGTCTTGTAGACCACATGAATCTTCTTGTTGTCCAAGTTGTAGTCGACCGCAACAATGCCTTTTTTGTCGAAGGCAGATTCAATGCGGTTCTCGCACATGCCGCAGATTCCGGAAACGCCAAACGTCAATTCAGCCTTTTGGGCTTGGGCGGTCATGGCCATCGTCGCCACAACAGAGAGCATGAGAAAACGGGTGATCATACCCCGAAAGTTACGATGGCCCGTTTAAACACGTTTCGCGTTGTGATTTATTCGCCCGTGACTGAGGCGTTGAGGAAATCGCGGTTCATCCGCGCAATGTTGGTCAAATCGATGCCCTTGGGGCACTCGACGGCACATGCCCCAGTGTTGGTGCAGTTGCCAAACCCTTCCTTGTCCATTTGCTCCACCATGCGTGTGACGCGGCGCTTTCGCTCAGGCTGGCCTTGAGGCAACAACGCAAACTGGCTCACCTTGGCCGACACAAACAGCATCGCTGACGCGTTCTTGCACGTGGCCACGCACGCCCCGCATCCGATGCAGGTCGCCGCGTTGAACGCCTCGTCCGCATCCGCTTTCGGCACGGGAATGGCGTTGGCATCAAGCGTCTCTCCGCTCGTGTTCACCGACACATACCCGCCCGCTTGGATGATGCGGTCAAACGCGCCACGATCCACTGCCAAGTCCTTCACCACAGGGAAAGCCGAGGCGCGCCATGGCTCAATGGTGATGGTGTCGCCGTCCTTGAACGAGCGCATGTGCAACTGGCACGTGGTCACGCCGCGACCAGGCCCGTGAGCCTCGCCATTGATGAACATGGAGCACATGCCACAGATGCCTTCGCGGCAATCGTGGTCAAACGCAATCGGGTCGCCCCCTTCTCGGATGATTTTGTCGTTGAGGACGTCCATCATCTCCAAGAAAGACATGTCACCCGTCACCCCTGAGAGCTGATGGGTCTCGAGGTGGCCTTTGTCTTGTGGGCCATCTTGGCGCCACACCTTGAGTGTCAAGTTCATGATCTAGGGTCTTCCTGATTATTTGTAGCTGCGCTGCTTCAGCTCAATGTTCTCGTACACAAGCGGCTCCATATGGAGCTCCGCGTCCTTGGGCTCACCCTTGTGCGCCCATGCGCTGACAAACGTGAACTCGTCGTCTCGACGAAGGGCCTCGCCTTCCTCGGTTTGATGTTCCTCGCGAAAGTGACCGCCGCAGCTCTCTTCACGCTCGAGTGCATCCTTGCACATGAGTTCTCCGAGTTCCAGCAGGTCCGCCACGCGCCCAGCCTTGTCGAGCTCAGGGTTGTAGCCGTTGAGCTTGCCTGGAACACGCACCTTCGCGTAGAACTCCTCGCGCAATGCGGAGATGTCTGCAATGGCTTGCGTAAGGTCTTCTTTGTTGCGGGCCATCCCACAGTTGTCCCACATGATGCGGCCCAACCGGCGGTGGAAGTCGTCCACAGGGGTGTCTCCGTTGTTGTTGATGAAAGACTCGAGGCGTGCCTTGACTTCCTTTTCTGCTTCCAAGAACTCGGGCGTGTCGTTCGCAATGGGACCGGTCCGAATGTCGTCGGCGAGATAGTCTCCAATGGTGTAGGGCAACACGAAATACCCGTCGGCCAAGCCCTGCATCAATGCAGAAGCTCCGAGGCGGTTTGCGCCGTGGTCAGAGAAGTTGGCTTCGCCGGCCGCGTACAACCCTGGCACCGTGGTCATCAAGTTGTAGTCTACCCAGAGGCCACCCATGGTGTAGTGCACCGCAGGGTAGATCTTCATGGGCGTCTCGTACGGGTTGTCGTCGGTGATTTGGCGATACATGTCAAACAGGTTGCCATACTTCGCCTTCACCACGGCCTTGCCGAGCTCTTTGATTTTCGCTTCACTGGGGTTGTCCAATCCGAGGACATTGGCCTCGGTCTTGCCGTAGCGCACGATGGCACTGGCGTAGTCCAAGAACACTGCTTCGCCGGTCTCGTTGACGCCAAACCCGGCATCGCAACGCTCCTTGGCCGCACGCGACGCCACGTCACGCGGCACCAAATTTCCAAAGGCGGGGTAGCGACGTTCCAGGTAGTAATCGCGATCGGCTTCTGCAATGTCGGTGGGCTTGAGGGTGCCCTTACGTACGGCCTCGGCGTCTTCCCTCTTCGCGGGAACCCAAATGCGGCCATCGTTCCGGAGCGACTCCGACATCAAGGTCAGCTTGCTTTGGTAGTGGCCACTCACCGGAATGCACGTGGGGTGGATCTGCGTGAAGCAGGGGTTCGCCATGAATGCGCCTTTGCGGTGCGCTTTCCACGCCGCGCTCACATTGGAGCCCATGGCGTTGGTGCTCAAGAAGAACACGTTGCCGTACCCCCCGCTGCACAGGACCACCGCGTGGGCACCGTGACGCTCAATTTCACCGGT
>PKDW01000058.1 GCA_002863145.1 Flavobacteriales bacterium | reverse complement strand
CTTCGCTTCGGCTGCAGGTGCTTCTTCAGCGTTGTCGTCCTTGGCTTCGTCCGCGGCGGGCGCTTCTTCTGCCTTCGCTTCGGCTGCAGGTGCTTCTTCAGCGTTGTCGTCCTTGGCTTCGTCCGCGGCGGGCGCTTCTTCTGCCTTCGCTTCAGCTGCAGGCGCTTCTTCAGCGGCGGGCGCCTCTTCTCCCTTCGCTTCTTCTGCAGGTGCTTCTTCGGTGGCAGGCGCGACTTCCTTCTTTTCAGAGGCCGCTTTCTCGCTTTTGCGCTCGTTGAGGCCTTCAGCCACGGCGCCAACCACGGCGTCAATCACCGCCACGATGGACTTGGTGGCGTCGTCGTTCGCGGGAATCACGAAATCCACGTCGCGTGGGTCGCTGTTGGTGTCCACCATCGCAAAGACAGGGATGCCCAGCTTTTTGGCTTCAGCCAAGGCAATGTGCTCCTTCATCACGTCGACGATGAAGATGGCCGCAGGGATGCGGGTCAAGTCAGAGATGGAACCGAGGTTCTTTTCGAGCTTGGCGCGCTGGCGGCTCACCTGCAAGCGCTCGCGCTTGGACATGGTGGCCAACGTGCCGTCTTTTTCCATTTTGTCGATGGTGCTCATCTTGCGGACCGCCTTGCGAATCGTCGCGAAGTTGGTCAACATGCCGCCAGACCAACGCTCAGTCACGTAGGGCATGCCCACGGCCTTCACGCGCTCGGCCACGGCCTCCTTGGCCTGCTTCTTGGTCGCGACAAACATGATTTTCTTGCCGCTCTTGGCAATCTGCTTCAACGCCGCAGCGGCTTCGTCGACCTTGATCACCGTTTTGTGGAGATCGAGGATGTGAATGCCCTTCTTCTCAGCGAAGATGTAAGGGGCCATGTGGGGGTTCCACTTGCGCTTGAGGTGGCCGTACTGGGCACCTGCTTCAAGCAATTGTTCGAAAGAAACTCGAGACATGAGGTTTACGTTCCTGGGTTAAGCAACGGCGCAGTAGCTGGAATCAGGTCTGCGTCGTTTGGATTCTAAACGGATATAAAAGAGAGAGGAGCTTCCCTCCAAAGCAATTAACGCTTTGAGAATTGCTCCTTCTTACGTGCTTTCTTCTGGCCATACTTCTTGCGCTCGACCATTCGTGGGTCACGCGTTGTGAGGCCTTCTGCCTTGAGGGCAGACTTCCACTCGGGGTTGACTTCAATGAGCGCCTTGGACATGGCCAAACGAACGGCCTCTGCTTGGCCCGTAATGCCACCGCCGTACACGTTGACGTTCACGTCGTATTGGCCTTCAGTCTCTGTGATGGCGAAAGGTTGGTTGACCTTGTACTGGAGGACTCCAGTTGTGAAGTATTCCGCCGCGGGGCGCTTGTTCACGGTCACTTTGCCCTTGCCGGGCTTCATGTAAATGCGGGCAACGCTCGTCTTGCGGCGGCCTGAAGTGTTGATGACGTCCATTAGGCGTTCAATTGAAATGGCGTGGGTTGTTGGGCTTCGTGCTTGTGGTCGGGACCGACATACACGTGCAGGTTGCGAAAGATTTCGCGACCAAGACGGTTCTTGGGGAGCATGCCACGAACGGCTTCTTCCACCACAGAGAACGGCTTGCGCGCCAACTGCTCTTCGGCAGTGCGCACACGCTGGCCCCCTGGGTAACCCGTGTAACGGATGTACTCTTTGGTTTGCATTTTGTTGCCCGTGAGCACAATCTTCTCCGCGTTCACAACCACCACGTAGTCACCGCAGTCGGCGTGAGGCGTGAAGTTGGTCTTGTGCTTGCCGCGCAACAACGTGGCAATTTGCGTGGAGAGGCGACCCAGAGTTTGACCTTCGGCATCGACCAACCACCACTTCTTGTCTGCGTTCTCCTTGTTGATGGAACGCGTTTTGTAGCTCAAAGTATCCACAGCGTACGGATTGCGTAGTTGAGATTCCCCAAAATTTGGGGGTGCGAAGATAGGAAACGATGTGGACAACCCAAGCGTCTTCGTGGACAAAGTTTCACGGGCAGCGTGTTTTTCTCACGGGTCGCCGTCGTCCCTCTTGCGCTTCTTGACTTTTTTCAGGCCCACATCCAAGGCCAAGAGGACGGTGTGCTCGGGCCGATCGGGGTGGGCATGCACGCCCTGTTGGAACTGATAGCCTACGATGAGGTGGCGGCGCTTGGCGACTTTTTTGTCGACCGCCAAACGGCCGCGAACGGCCCCAAGGGCAAGGGGTCTGGCGGACAGGCTCGGGTCGGCGCCCCAAAACGTTTCCACCGAAGGAATCAGCTTCCAGCCGTCGGGCAAATCGTGGGTCCACTTGGCCTGAAGACGCCATCGGGCGCGATCCCAAGGGCGCATCCACGGCCCCCCAAACTGATGCCGCATGCGCAACCGCAAGCTGTGGTCGCCAAGATCTTTTTTCCATTTGACCGAGGTCGCCCAGCGCCAAGATGTGATCCATCCTCCCTCCGCAGGCCATTCCCATCCCGTGCGCCACGTGCCGTCCACAGACCAGCCGGGCAAGGCGTCCAACCCTTGGCCAACCCGCAGGTCGACAATGCCCTCACGCCACTGCAAGACGCCAGGTGCGGTGCGCATTTGACCTGAGGCGGACCACGACCAATCGGCGGGCAAGTTTTGGCCCACGGATGTCGCCAGCCACGAGGCCGGTGCTTGGGCATGCAGTGCCCAAGACGTCAGCCCCATCAAGGCCGCCATGACCATCCCGTGCCGCATGTTACGCGTCAGAGGTCTTTGAAGATGCGGAGGGTGTCCAACACCACCGTCTCCTTCGCAGACGCGATGGTGAGGTGCTGCACCACGGCCATGTCCCTCGGCGGATTCACCCCTGACGTGTCCTCGCTGTAGACGTACACCGTGTAGTCACCTGGACGCAGCCACGGGAACACAAAGTCGCCTTCGTGGTTGGTCTCCACCTCATCATCTGGACCCACGTTGTTGCCATAAATCAGAAACACGTTCCGGTCCGTCGCCGGATACCCTGGGAACGCCGTGTTGGGATCGCTTAACAACACGCGCGCTTCTTCCTGAACGTGACCCACAATGCTTGCGCGTCCTCCATCCCCTGGAGTTGGGGTGCACGAGACCATGAGGCACGCCAGGGCGCTCAAAAAGGGCATTCCGATGTTGATGGAAATTGGCTTCATAAGCCCAAACATACGCTTGCCGAGGCGCTACCTTGCAGCCCATGCAAGCCTCCGACCAATTTTCGTCGCCCCAAGGCCTTCCCGCTGGGGAAGGTCGCTTGGAAGTCATTTGCGGCCCCATGTTTTCTGGCAAGACGGAAGAGTTGCTCAGACGCATCCGCCGCGCCCAAATCGCCAAGCTGCCCGTGGCGCTGTTCAAGCCCGCGACGGACAAGAGGTACGACAACGTCGAGGTCGTAAGCCACGACAAAAACGCCATGAGCTCCATTGTCGTGAACGGCAGCCAAGCGCTTTGGGACCACATTCAAGACGCCCGTCAACGCGAACCTGGCCGGCGTGAAGGCTTTTCCATCGTGGCTGTGGACGAGGCTCAGTTCTTCGACAAAGGACTTCCAGAAGTCTGCAACAACCTGGCCAACCAAGGCTACCGCGTCATTGTGGCCGGCCTCGACCTCGACTACGAAGGCGTGCCGTTTGGCCCCATGCCTTTGTTGTTGGCGTTGGCCGAAGAAGTGACCAAACTGCACGCCGTGTGCGTCGAAACGGGGCGTGCCGCGCACTTTTCGCACCGCATCGCGGGAGGCCAAAATCAGGTCGAACTCGGTGCCCAAGACCGCTACATCCCCTTGGCACGTCACGCCTACGTGGCGGCGAACCAAACGGCCGTGGAATGACCGGTCGCGGGTGGTCGGTGCATGCATGGCGTGCGTGGAGCCAAGCCTTCGCGTCGGCCCATGACGGCCACGTCACCCACCAAGGGCCCGAAGAAGGCCTGCTCCGGCACCTGAGCACGGACACGCGCACCCTGACCCAACCCGCAGAATCCGTCTTCTTCGCACTCGTCGGGCCTTGGCACGACGGTCACGACCATGTGGCCGAAGCGCACGCCGCGGGCGTCCGTCGCTGGGTGGTCGGCAAGCCCCCGCGAGCTTCGGACGCTTGGGCCCAAGACAGCGACGTCTTGGTGGTCCCCGATGTGATGGCCGCCCTGCAACACGCGGCACGGACGCAACGCGACGCGTTTGAAGGTCCTGTTTTGGCCATCACAGGAAGCAATGGGAAAACCACCGTCAAGGAATGGGTCGCCTCGCTCCTGCCCGAGCGCCTGGCCATTCACCGCAGCCCACTCAGTCACAACAGCCAGCTCGGCGTGCCACTGAGCGTGTGGTCCCTGGAACAGCACCACGACTTGTCCTTGATCGAAGCTGGAATCAGCCACCCAGGGGAAATGGACCGGCTGCGTGAATGCATTTTCCCGACGGAAGGGGTGTTGACGCATCTGGGAGAGGCGCACCTCGGCAACTTCGAAGGCCCTGACCACTTGACTCGGGAGAAGTGCGCCCTCTTCAAGCGCTGTTCCCGGGTCTTTTTGCCCGAAGCCTTGCGCCTCCGGTGCCAGCCCTACTTGACCCAAGAAACGGTCACCTGGGCCCATGCCCAAGAAGCCGGTGCCGCTCACGCTGCACTTGTGGTCGAGGTAGACGCCGCGAGACGTCACGTGACTCTGCAATGGAAGGGCGAGCAAGCAACCTTTGCCCTGCCCTTCACAAGCGACGCCTCCATCAACAACGCTTGTGCAGCAGCCTTGGTGGCGCTGCATCACGGGGCCATCCTCGAAGACATCCAACACAAACTTCCCTTGCTGACCGAACCCACAGGGCGGCTTTCCTCCATCAAACGGCCCCGAGGAGGCATCCTCATTCAAG
Organism: Flavobacteriales bacterium; assembly: GCA_002863145.1. Lineage (GTDB taxonomy): Bacteria > Bacteroidota > Bacteroidia > Flavobacteriales_D > Sanyastnellaceae > UBA11663. The sequence goes on along the minus strand of PKDW01000058.1, from coordinate 11,739 downwards.
ACGACTGCAACCACGATTTGGGGTCGCTTGAAGTCGCCTTGCGCGCACTGGACCAAGCCCCCGACGCCGGACAACAGGTGGCCATTGTGGGGGATGTTCCACAAAGCGGGTTGACCGTCGAAGCGCGCATTGCGCGCATGGTGTCGCTTCTGGGATCGGTCCGGTTGGATGCCCTTTGGTTTTGGGCACCGGCTTGGAGCGAACCCGAGCGGCAAGCTTTGGTTGCGGCCATGCAAACCCAAGGCGTGGAGACGCAAGGCCTGCATGACCTTTCCTCGCTTGTCGAGTTGGCCCAAACCCTCGACCGCGCCAATGTCCTCGTCAAGGTGTCGTCGGATGACCGGCTCAACGCGGTCATTCACGCGCTGGCACCGCCGAGGCACATCACCACGCTGACGATGAACATGGGCAATTTGGTCCACAACATTCGCGTGCTCAAATCGCATGTGGGCGCCTCGGGCGTAATCGCCGTCATCAAAGGACTTGGCTACGGCACCGACCCCGTGGTGCTGGGTCGCCTCCTGGAGGCCCAAGGTGTGGAATGGTTGGCCGTGGCGTATGCCGACGAAGGGGTGGCACTGCGTGAAGCGGGTGTCCAAGCCCGAATCTTGGTCTTGAACCCAGACCCTTCCACATTCGGAACGATGCACCATCACGAACTCGAGCCTCAACTTGTCTCTTTGACGCACATTCGCATGGCCCGAGAGTGGGCCAAAACCCATGGGGCCGAAGGATGGCCTGTGCATTTGAAACTCGACACAGGCATGCATCGCCTGGGGCTTGCCGCCCCCGAGGACGAGGACGCCTCAGCGCTTTTGGCGGGCCCTGAGCTGACCTTGGCCTCGGTAATGAGCCACCTCGCGGGAGCCGATGAACCCGCCCTCGACGACGAGACCCGACGGCAAATGGACGCCTTTTTTCAACGCACTTCCCAGCGGTTTGAAGGGGTGCCAAGGCACATCCTCAACTCGGCGGGCGCTGCACGCATCTGGGATGTGCTGGACGCCGCACAGCGTCAGACCTGGGCTCCCCTGCTGACCCACATTCGGGTGGGCCTTGCCATGTACGGATTGGGCCCCGGCGCGGACTCGCTCGGCCTTGAGCCCGTGTTGTCCCTTCAAACCTCGGTGGCCAAACTTGTGGACATCCCCGCCGACGAAGGCTCGGGGTACGGCCTCACGGACGTGGCCTCCCACGACCGCACCCTGGCCGTGCTTTCGGTCGGTTACGCCGATGGCTACCCAAGGGCGCTTGGGAATGGCGTCGGCCATGTGAACTGGAAAGGGCAGCTTCTTCCCACGGTCGGGCGGGTGTGCATGGACATGGTCACGGTGGACGCCACAGGCTTGGACATCTCACCTGGAGATCGCGTCGTGTTGTGGGGCGACGGACCGAGGTTGGAACAGGTGGCGGCCGGGGCGGACACCATTCCCTACGAGCTCCTCACGCGCATTGGGCCACGTGTCCAGCGCGTGATCGAACGTTAAGGCACGAAAAAGGGAACCCGCATTGGATTCCCTTTTCAATTCTGACAAATCCCTTGGGTCACACCGCCCGGCCCATCCACTTGTAGGTCGTGCGCTCGATCCACCAGTACATGACTGGAACGATGATGAGTGTCAAGAACGTCGCGAACGTCAAGCCAAAAATGATGGCCCAGCTCATCGGCTTCCAAAACACGTTGTTGTCCCCGCCCACGTAAATGTTGGGGTCGTAATTGGTCACCAAACCCACAAAGTCGATGTTCAATCCGATGGCGAGCGGAAGCAGACCAAGGACCGTCGTGATGGCCGTCAGCAACACGGGGCGCAAGCGCGTCTTGCCCCCTTGGATGATGGCGGTGTTCACCTCGGAGAACGGCAACTTCGTGGCATCCTCCGCAGACTCACCTTTCTCCAAGCCCAACTCTTCACGCCTGCGGGCACGAAGCAGGTTGGTGTAGTCAATCAACACAATGGCATTGTTCACCACCACCCCGGCCAGCGAAATGATCCCAATCATGGTCATGATGATGACAAACTCCATTTGGAAAATGACGAGCCCCAGCAACACCCCAATCAGCGAGAAGACCACGCTGAAGCCAATGATGAATGGCGTGGTGACGCTGTTGAACTGACTGACGATGATGAGGAAAATGAGGAACAATGCGATAAGCAACGCCTTGGACAAGAAGGCCATTTCCTTGGCCTGCTCCTCCTGCTGCCCCGTGAACTCCCACGTCACCGCGGAAGGGAGGTTAAGCTCAGCGCCCATGTCTTCCTGCATGGTGCTGATGATCTCCGTGGGGTTGGCGCCTTCCAGCACGTTGGACGTGATGGTGATGACGCGCTTGAGGTCTTTTCGCTTCACCGCGCTGAACGTCGTAGATCGGCTGGCTGTCGCCACGGCGCTGATGGGCACCTCCTTGATCTGACCGTCGCTTTGGCTGCGAAAGATGACCTTTTGGTTCATCAACGCGTCGCTGCTGTGGCGGTATTCCTCCGCGAAGCGCACGTTGATCGGGTAGTCGTCTTCTCCGTCTTTGAAGGTGCCAACTTCCCGGCCAAACAACGCCGTCCGCAACGTGTATCCAATGTCGCGCGTGCTCAACCCATAGGTGCGGGCTTTTTCTCGGTCGATGACCACGGGCATTTGGGGTTTCCGCTTGTCGACGTCAATCTTCAACTCTTCCACCCCGGCGTAATCCTTGACGCGGAGGTAACGAAGCACCTCTTCAGAAGCCGTGAGCAACTCGTCGTAATCGTCCCCTGTGAGCTCCAAGTTGATGGGCGCTCCTTGGGGTGGTCCGTCGGAATTTTTGGTCACCACCACTTCCGCATCGGGGTAGCCCCGAAGCTCTTCGCGGATGGCGCTCAACACATCGCCTGTGGCCAGTCCGCGGCGGTCCTGGAATTTGACAAAGTTGACGACGATGCGCGCCTTGTGGGGCGTAGGGCCCAATTGCGGGCCCTCGTTGGGGTCGCTGGTTCCGTTGCCCACCGTGCCAATGACCGAGTTGACCAAAAAGCTCTCTCGCTCACCCGTTTCAGGGTTGGGGCGCTTGAATTCGTCGCGTGCCAACACCTCCATCACTTGGACTTCAATGTCCTTGGCCACCTTGTTGGTCTCCGATAGATCGGTGCCAATGGGTTTGGACACGAAGATGTTGAGGTACTGAGGCTGGTTGTCTGGGAAGAACAGGACTTTTGGCGGGAAGACCCCCATCAGCACGATGGACAAAAACAGCAGCCCCACCGTGCCCCAGAAAAAAGCCCAAGGGCGCTTGCCACCGAGGACGTAGGACAAGAAACGCTCGTACAAAGCCTCGAGACGGGGCAAGAACGCATTTTGGAACGCCAGCGTGGCAGGGTAGAACACGTAGGTGTTCAGCAAAGTCAGGGTTCCTGCAATTGCCAAAATGTTGCCCAAGCCTGTGGCGCCGAATGCCAGGAATGCCAAACCCACTCCCACGAGGATGGCAGACACCAAGTGGGTTCGACGGCGGTTCACACTTTCCGCGCCCACCTTCATGAAGACCGAAGTCAAAACGGGATTGATGACCAGCGCCACAAACAGCGACGATCCCAAGACGATGATCAACGTCATCGGCAAGTAGCTCATGAACTCGCCAATGAGTCCTGGCCAAAGCGCCAGCGGCAAGAAGGCCGCAAGCGTGGTGCCCGTCGAAGCGATGATAGGCCACGCCACCTCACCCACCCCGTAACGGGCCGCTTTCAACGAACTGTATCCCTCGTCCATCAGACGGTACACATTCTCCACCACCACGATGCCGTTGTCGACAAGCATGCCGAGGGCCAGCACCAAGGAGAACAGCACCATGGTGTTGAACGTGACCCCCAGGGAATTGAGAATCAGGAAGCTCATGAACATGGAAAGCGGAATCGCCACCCCTACGAAGAGCGCGTTGCGCAATCCGAGGAAGAACAAGAGCACCCCGACCACGAGCATCACCCCGAAAATGATGGAGTTTTGAAGCTCCTCCACTTGGGTTTGGGTCATGTCACTTTGGTCGTTGGTGATGGAGACGTTCAGGTTTCGCGGCAGCACATTCTGCTTGGCCTCTTCGATGATGGCGTTGATGGCAGAGGAAGCCTCCAGGAGGTTTTCGCCCGCGCGCTTCACCACGTCGAGGGACACCACCGGACGGGAATACTCCCGCGCGTAGCTCTCCTTCTCTTTCTCCACGAACGACACCTCGGCCACGTCGCTCAGGTGCACCGTGAATCCATTCTCCGCCTTGATGATGACGTTCTCCAGCTCTTCGATGCTCGTGAAATCGCCTTCCACTTGCACACTGCGACGCACGCCGTCCACCAGAAGGTCGCCGCCCGACACTGTCATGTTCTCTGCGGCGATGGCGCCTGAAATGTCGTTGAAGCTGGCCTGCATCGCTTCTGCGCGCAAGTGATCCACCTCGATTTCCACCTCGAGGTCGCTGATGCCCTGGATGTCCACCTTGCTGATTTGGGGCAGCGCCTCGACCCGGTCCTCGAGATACTCCGCGTAGTTCTTCAGGTCTTGCAGGCGGTAATCGCCGCTCAAGTTGATGTTCATCACCGGCATGAGCTCGCTGAAGTTGAGCTCCATGACGCTCGGGTCAGCCGGCAAGTCTGTGGGGAAGTCGGGGTCGGCCTTGGCCTTGTCCACCGCATCCTTCACCTTCCGAAGCGCTTCCGTGGGGGTGACGTCGAAGCTGAATTTGATGTCGATGGCACTGAAGCCCTGCACGCTTGTGGAAGTGATCTCGTCGATGCCCGAGATGGTGTTGATCTCCTTCTCAAGAGGGCGCGTGATCAGCTTCTCCATGTTCACCGGGCTGTTCCCGGGGTAGGCCGTGCTGACAAAAATCTCCGGCACCACAATCTCAGGGAACGCCTCCTTGGGCACCGTGAGGTAGCTGCTGATGCCGGACAGGGTGATGATCGCAATGAGCACAAAGACGGTCGTCTTGTTTTGGATGCTCAGCGTCGTCAGCCCAAACTCACGCAGCTTTCCTCCGCCTTGAGGGGTCTGGGGGGTTGTTTCACTCATGGCTTGCCGATCAAGATTCAATCAAGGTCACACGCTCGCCATTCACCACGCGCGCGGCGCCGCGGTCAATGACGCGGTCGCCGGGCTTCAAGCCTTGCTCAATGAGAAGCATGCCTTCCGACACCACGCCGGTTTCAATGGGTTGCTTTTTCGCTTGGTCGCCACGCACCACGTAGACGTATTCTTGGCCGTTGGCATCTTGCTGAACGAGGGCCGAAGGCAAGGCGACGGCACTGTCCAACGCGAGGTCTGTGATGTGCACGGTGGCCACCATGTTGGGCAAGGCGCGGGTGCCTGCCGGCAAATCCACAGTCAGTTCAATCGTGCGGTTGGCCGCCTCGATGAATTGACCCACGCGACGAACCTGACTGTCAATGGGCTCGAGACCGCGTGCTTCGACACGCACGGGTTGGCCGGCACTCACAGAACCGGCATAGTGGTCGCTGACCGACGCGCGGATGTACAAGTCGCTCAAGTCCAAGACGCGCACCACCGGCATGGGGGGCGCCGCCATCTCTCCGACGTTGACAAACACCCGATCCAACACGCCATTGAAAGGCGCGCGAATGACCGCTTGGTCGATTTGCTCATCGAGGGTGGCCAGGCTGCGCTTCAACGCTTCGAGTCCGGTTTGGGCTTGGAGGTAATCCACCTCCGAACCGATCTCCTTCTCCCAAAGGCGCTCTTGCCGTCCGAAGAGGGTTTGGGCCAACTCCAACTGGGTCACCAGCTCCGCGCGCTGCTTGGCCAGAACATCGGTGTCGATGCGCACCAACGCCGTGCCTTCGTTCACCTTGGTGCCTTCTTCCACCAGCACTTCGCGCACCACGCCCGGGAAGGCCGCAAGGACGTTGGCAATGCGATCCGTTTGGACGTTGCCCTGCACCGCAAACGAGTGGGAGAAGGGCGCGGCCTCCACGGTTTGTACACCCACGCGCGTCAACCGCGCATTGGTCGTCTCAGGGGATGCGGTTTCGGACTCCGCAGGCGCGCCGCAGCCCACGAGCAATGCGGTCGACACGGCCACAAGGCCGAGGGGTTTCAAAATCTTCTTCATGGTCGTGGATTGGATGCGATGAGGCGCTGCTGTGCGGTGAGCCAAGCGAGTTGCGCGCCAATCAGGTTGCCCTCGGCTTCGAGGAGTTGGTTTTGGGCGGTGTTGAGTTCAAAACTGCTGCGGACGCCTTCTTTTTGTCCGCGCTCAATGCGTGTGAGGATGCGCGAAGCCAAATCGCGCTGCTGCTCGGCGTTCGTGAGAGCCGTTTGGGCGTCAAGGAACGTCGCGCGCGCATTGTCAAATTCCAAGCGTGCTGCCGATTCCATTTGCGCAAGGCCCGACTCCGCGGTCAGCACCGCCAACTTGGCTTTCTCCACGCGCTGACGGCCTCCAAAACTCGTCCAAATGGGCATGTTCACAGACAACCCCACAATCTGAGAGGGGTACCATTTGCCGCCCTCTTCCAAGGCAGGGAAATCCGGGTCACGGAAAGCCTGTGCACTGTTGGAATAAAATGCCGCCACTTGAGGCAGTCCCTCTGCGCGGCGATTCAACACATCGAGTTCGGCCAAAGCAAGGTAGTTGCGTTGCTCCTCAAGGACGGGATTGGCATCGAGGTTCAAGTCAGCAGAAACCGCTTCGGGCACCGCAACTGAAGTCAAAGCCACCAAATTGTCGGTCAACATCACAGGCTCATTGATGTCCAATCCACACTGAAACAGCAACAGCTTCTTGGAAAATGCCGCCTGAAGTTCTGCGGTTTGCCTCTTCCGCTCGAGGGATTGACGTGTCAGCGTCAACTGATCGGCATCCACCGATTCAACAAAACCTTCGTCAGCAAGGACCCGAAGTTCCTGTTCTGAGGAAGTCACAAGCGACAGAGCGCGATCCAACGTTTCCACATTGGCCACAGCAGCCAAGGCCGTGACATAGGCGTCCGCGACCAGCCGTCGGGTTTCCACTTCGGTGGCGTCCACGGCGAGGGCCTTGGCATCGGCCAACACCTTGGCTGCTTTCACACCCACCAAATAACTGCCACTGAACAACAATTGAGAAGCGTTGACGCCGACGGTCATGGTTTGGGTCGTTCCAAACTGGAATTCACTGATGGGTTCCGGCGGCGGCGCATTCAGCGGAACCTGTGTTTCGGCCGATACGTCTCCAAGAAAATCAATGAGGTAGGACGGAAAGCCGAAGGCGTCCGCTGGCGCGACTTGGGTCGGGATGTCCAAGAAATGGTTGAAATCAAACGACGTGTTGACTTGGGGCAGGCCTGTGGCCAGCAACTCCTTGACGTTCCGGCGGGCGACCTCCACGTCGATCCGGACGCGCTGCATGGCGTACGCTTGTTCCACGCCCAGCGTTTGGGCCTGTTCCAAGCTCAACGACAGCTGTGCCATGGCACCTTGGGAGATGCTGCAACACAGCGCGACGGCCGCGGCGCTTTGAGAGAAAATTCGTGTCATCATGAAAGTCGTTGGGTTTCGAGGTAGGCCACGCCTTCGGCACTTGCGATGCCGCGGATGTGGTAAGTGAAGAGGGCTTTGAAATGTTCGGCCAGAGGGCGCGCAAGGGTTCCGTTCTCCGCCTGACGGACCATGTCCTCCACCAAGGCGAGGTGCAGGTCCGCCACCGCCTCCACATTCAAGTCCGCGCGATACATGCCCTGTTCCATCCCGCGGGTCACATTGTGCACCACCACACGGCGGACCATGTTCTTTCGACGTGCGTGGGTGGCCTCAAACACCTTGGGGTAATACTTCTTCAAATCGAACAACACCGTGGAGTTGATGGCCGACAGCATTTGGTGCTTGTTCTCCATCTCCCGCAATGCCAGGTCAATGGCGTTCCCTTCTCCGTGCATGACCTCCGCCATTTGGGCCTCAAGGCCGTCGAGGTGACCATGAAGGGCTTTCGACACCAAGTCGCGCTTGTCCGAGAAGTACTTGTACAACGTCTTCTTGCTGCATGCGAGCTGGCCAGCGAGGTCGTCCATGCTGAGGGCTTTGATGCCAAAACGCCCAAACAGCGCGGCACACCGGTCCCTTAACTCCAAGCCGCGCTCGTCCAGGGCGGCGTCATTTTCAGCAACGTAAGAAGGGTTGTTCTGCGTCATGCGGCCGCAAAACTACAACCCAATGCATGCACAGGAAACGAAAAAAGTGCAAAACGTTTCCTCGGTTTCCTCTCCGGTTACTCAAGGTCGAAATTGCAGACCGAAAGCAGCCCCACCAAATCGTCTCGGCCCAAAGTCTGTGCGCACACCTCGAACGCGCTCATGACAGCGCGTCAGCGATGAGGTCGTCGTCCGCGTGGTTGGCCCGCGTCACCTTCAGGCGAGGCTCCATTTCCATGGCGCGTTCAATGGCCCACTGGGCGCCTTTGTTTCTGGCCCAACTCCGCCGCGCAATGCCGTTGTTGACGTCCCAGTGCAGCATGGAACGCAGGCGGCGTTCGCTGTCTTCACTTCCGTCGATGAGCATGCCAAATCCACCGTTCATCACCTCACCCCATCCGACGCCGCCGCCATTGTGCAAGCTGATCCATGTCGCGCCGCGGAAACCGTCACCAACGAAGTTTTGGACCGCCATGTCCGCGGTGAATGCCGAGCCATCGTAGATGTTGGAGGTCTCGCGGTATGGGCTATCCGTGCCGCTCACGTCGTGGTGGTCCCGGCCGAGCACGACCGGTCCTTTGAGGCGGCCGTCCTTGATGGCGTCGTTGAAGGCTGAGGCGATTTCCGCACGGCCCTGTGCGTCGGCGTACAAAATGCGCGCCTGCGACCCCACCACCAGCTTGTTGGCCTTGGCTTCTCGGATCCAACGCACGTTGTCTTGCATTTGTTGCTGAATGTCGGCAGGCGCCTCCGCCATCAAACGCTCGAGCACTTCAGCCGCGAGGTTGTCCGTGACGTCGAGGTCAGCTGGGTCGCCGCTGCAGCACACCCAACGGAACGGACCAAATCCGTAATCGAAACACATGGGGCCCATGATGTCCTGGACGTACGAGGGGTACTTGAAGCCCTCTCCTTCGGTGTTCATGATGTCCGCGCCAGCACGGCTTGCCTCGAGCAGGAAGGCATTTCCGTAGTCAAAGAAATAGGTGCCGCGTGCGGTGTGCTTGTTGACCGCATCCGCATGACGCTTGAGCGAGGCCTTCACCAAGGTTTTGAACTGATCAGGATCTTCAACCATCATTGTGTTCGCCGACTCAAAGTCGAGGCCCACGGGGTAGTATCCGCCCGCCCAAGGGTTGTGGAGTGAGGTTTGGTCTGAGCCCATGTCCACGAGGATGTTCTCCTCGTCGAACTTCTCCCACACGTCCACCACGTTGCCGAGGTAGGCGAACGACTCCGCGCGCTTGGCCGCCACCGCATCCTTGACGCGCGTGGCCAATACTTCCAAGTCAGTGACCACGTGGTCCACCCATCCTTGCTCGTGGCGCTTGTAGGCCGCCGCAGCATTGACTTCTGCCGTCACAGAAACGCATCCCGCAATGTTGGCCGCCTTGGGTTGTGCCCCACTCATGCCGCCGAGGCCGGCGGTGACAAAGAGCTTGCCCGCGAGCCCGTCCGTGGGGTTGGTGACGCCGCGCTTGCGGTCGATCATTCGGCCTGCGTTCAAGACGGTGATCGTCGTGCCGTGCACGATGCCTTGTGGGCCGATGTACATGTACGAGCCCGCCGTCATTTGGCCGTACTGGCTTACCCCAAGGGCATTCATGCGCTCCCAATCGTCGGGCTGGCTGTAGTTGGGAATGACCATGCCGTTGGTGACCACCACGCGGGGCGCCTCCTTTGTGGAGGGAAACAGCCCCATGGGATGGCCCGAGTACATAACCAAGGTTTGGTCTTCCTCCATCTCGCTCAAATACTTCATCGCGAGGCGGTACTGGGCCCAGTTTTGAAACACCGCACCGTTGCCGCCGTACGTAATCAACTCCTCGGGGTGCTGCGCCACCGCGGGATCCAAGTTGTTCTGGATCATGAGCATCACCGAGGCCGCTTGGCGGCACTTCGCGGGATACCACTCGATGGGATAGGCCTTCATGTCGTGTCTTGGACGCAACCGGTACATGTAGATGCGGCCGTACGTCCGAAGCTCCTCGGCAAACTCGGGCGCCAGCTCTGCGTGCTGATCCTCCGGGAAATACCGTAAGGCATTGCGCAACGCCAGGGCCTTTTCCTTGTCCGTCAAAATGTTTTTGCGAACCGGTGCGTGGCTCCATTCTGGGTTGGGCTGAACGGCCGGAGGCAAGGTGGTGGGAAGGCCTTCGCAAATGGCAGCTTGCAGGTCCGACGCTCGGAAGTCGGCAGGTTGAAGGTCAGCGGCAGTCATGGCGTGTTCTTTTTCTTCGTGAAACGGCCGGTTCGTTTGTCAAATCCGTAGGGGCAGTGTTTGCACCCACTCTGACAACAATGGCCGCGTTTCAAATGGTATGCCTCTGTGAAGACAATGAACCCTTCGGGCGTCTTGTAAAAGTCTTCGGGCTCAAGCTCCTTGGGCATGTCCCAAAAGTACCGCCAACTCCGCCTGAATGTTCTGTTGTTTGTCTTGGGTGTACCACTTGTGAACCTCGTAGCTGTATGTGTGGGCGCGCGCGGGGTCCGATTTGATGCGCTTCACAAGCGCCATCGCCTCTTCTGGCCGAGGTCCCCAAGTGCCCAAAACCTGCAAGCCTTCATCGAGCAACACCGTCTTGGGAATGGCCCGACCTCCGTAGGTCAAGAACAAATCCATGACGTCCACGTGTTCGTCGCGCATCAACGCGCGCACCTCCAACTTCCCCTCTGAGATGAGCTCCATCGCTTCGTGAACGGGGAGAATCTGGGCGCCGTCTCCACACCAAAACTCATTCAAGACCAACATCTTTGTGCCCGCCTTCACCCTGCGCACCGCAGCCAGCAGTGCCGGGCTCAACCCCTGCTTGGCCAGCGACTTTCGGATGCGCTTGATGCGCTGCTGGTTGATCGGGATGTACTTGTCGTACGGCGCGGCCTCTTGGTCGGGGTTGGGCGTCGCATCGCTCAGGCCATCGAGGTGTGCCGTGATGCTGTGGGCGGTCTCCCAGCCTTGGCGAATCAGGGCTGCGGCAAGGGAGGAAGTGCGGACGTCCATGGCGCCAAAAGTACCGCCGCCAGCAGCCCCACAAATGCCTAACTTTGCCAACGCCCATGAGCGACTCTCTCCAGCACGAGTGCGGCATTGCGATGCTGCGCCTCAAGAAGCCCCTTCAGCACTACGTCGACAAGTACGGCACGCCCTTCTACGGGCTGAACAAAATGTACTTGCTGATGGAAAAGCAGCACAACCGCGGGCAAGACGGCGCCGGTTTGGCCAACATCAAACTCGACGTCAACCCTGGAAAGCGCTACATCTCACGCATGCGCTCGGTGGATGCCCGCCCCATTCAAGATCTCTTCGAAAAGATCATGTGGCGGTTTCAAGATCTCACCGCGGAAGAGCTCCAAGAAGCCATCGCCCTGCAAAACGACTTTGCCTTCACCGGAGAGCTGTTTTTGGGTCACTTGCGGTACGGGACGTTTGGAAAAAATGAGATCGAAAACTGCCACCCCTTCCTTCGTCAAAGCAATTGGCGCACGCGGAACCTCGTCGTGGCGGGCAATTTCAACCTGACCAACGTCGACGAGCTGTTTGATGTGCTCGTCAAGCTCGGCCAGCATCCAAAACAGAAGTCCGACACCGTCACGG
>PKDW01000059.1 GCA_002863145.1 Flavobacteriales bacterium | reverse complement strand
CTTACAAGCTTGAAAAACGGCTTGTACAACTCCACCCACTTGAGGTACTCTCCCTGCGACAGTTTCTTGCTTTGCCTTCTGAAAATCCAGCGGCTCAACCGGTGGTTGCGCCGGGGCAACACGATGAACGAAAACATCCAGTAAATCGCCCGGTACGGCAAGATGAAATTGAGGGCTTTGGCGCTGTGCACAAACAAGTGCATCAACCAACTGCCGTCAAAAATGGCCCCCGCCATGACCATGCGGTCGATGAGTTCGGGGCGTTCGATGTCGATTTTTTGGAGGATGACACTGCCGATGCTCAAACTCACAAAGTGCGCCTTGTCAATGCCAAGGTGGTCGATGACCCGCAGAATGTCTTCCGCCACAATGTCAAAATCGTAGGCCGGAAACTCGGGCAAGATGTCCTTGCTCAACCCATGGTCCCGCAAGTCGAGGAGAAGTAACCGGTAATGGGGGGCGAACGCTTCAATCTGGAACTTCCACGTCCGAATGGACCCACCTGCCCCGTGAATCAGCACCATCCATGGTGCATTGGGGTTGTCCCCCACAACCTCGTGGTGCAACAACGTGGCAGGATCTCGTAGCGCCGTCATGGGTTAAAGTTCGCGCATTCTGCCTTTCGTTTGGGCACGTGGCGGCACAACATGTCGGGCCAAGATGCGCCGTCCTTCGGCCTTGACCTCGGGCCGCTTTCGAAACGCCCACATCCGTTCGCGGGCGGCGCGGGCAGCTTCCGTCAAATCCAGCATGGGATCGGGATATGCCTCCGCACCCCATCCCCCCATCGCCGCCTCCATGGGCGGGGCGGTCCATGGCGCATGGATCCACTCCGACGGGACGCTTTCCAACTCAGGAATCCAAGACCTCACAAAGTTGCCCTCCGGATCGTGCTCCTGCCCCTGCTTCACCGGATTGTAAATGCGCACCGTGTTGATGCCGGTCACCCCTGCTTGCATTTGAAACTGGCTGTGGTGAATCCCAGGTTCAAAGTCCAAAAAACACCGCGCCAAGTGCTCCACGCCATCCTGCCATGCATGGTTCATGTGGTGGGTCAAAAAACTGACCAGCATGGCCCGCATCCGAAAATTCAAATACCCCGTCTCCCGAACGGCGCGCATGCAGGCATCCACAAGAGGAACACCTGTCGTCCCCGCCTTCCACCGCATCAGCCATTCCGGGTTGTGATGCACCGGCAGGGCGTCGTATGCCCGGTTGACATTGCGCCACTCGAGGGCATGTTCAGATTCGAACTTTTGGATGAAGTGACAATGCCAGCGCAAACGGCTGCCAAACGCATGGTGATTTCGCCCCTGCGAAGTGGCTTCCAACGCTTGATACACTTGCCGGATGGTCATCGCCCCCCACGCCAAATAAGGCGACAAGCGGCTGCAACTCTTGCGGCTGAATTCGGGCTTGCTGATGTGCTTTTGATAGGTGTGAATCCGGCCCTCCTCCAGGAAGCTCTTCAAGTATGCATGCCCTGACCGTTCCCCGCCCGGTTGAAACGGTCCCGTCCCGTTCAAGTCCGCTCCATGCGCGACCGCAGGCGCCTCTTGCAACGTCCAAGCCTCAGGCCAAACCATCTCCGCCTCCTTGCCTTCCGAGGCGCGCCAGTTTTCCAAATCTGGGTTCGCCCAGGGCCGGGCCATGTTCACGTGCCACGCTTCCACCCACCCGGCCCTCGACGTCCGTCGCCGCTGCACACCGGCCTGCGCAACCTCATGCCATGGCACGCCATGCGTCTGGCACCATTGCGCCACCTTTTTGTCCCGGTCAAACGTCCACAGCACCCCCGTCTCTTCATGGGAATGAATCGCGGCCACCCCCACGGTCTGCCGAAGATGCTCCAGCACATCCAGCACGGGGGCACACACCCGGTGAAAGGTCAATCCCCACGACTCCTGTTTCAACGTGAATTGAATGTCGTCGCCGCATTCCCATTGAAAACGGACATGACGGGACGACGTCGTGGGATGGGCCAACAAGCCTGGTTCGTAGACTTGAAGCAGCAACACCTGTCCCCCCGAGTGGGACGCCGATTGAAGGGCACGCTGCAACGGTTCGTGATCCCGCGTTCGCAGGTCTCGCTTGAACCACACCACGTGCACTCCCGCTGCCATCACAAATCGTTCCAGCCGGCCATCACGTCGGTCAACACATCCACCTCCTTGCCCACTTTCGCATAGGAAAATCGCCCCAAATGGGTGGTGTCGTGGTAGCCATCCAGGCCACTGATGGCCGTCGTTCCAGCCCGTCCCAAATCGACGTAGCCGTCCTCCGCCACAGCGCGCGCATCAACCTCCACCCATTGCACATCGAGCACCATGAAGTGGCATCGGTTGGGCAACACCATGTCCTCCGTCAAAGTCAGACCCATGCGCACACGCGCTTTGGACACTGCCGGGGCTTTCCACGTCCCTGCCACTCCACACGGACTCAACCCCACAGCCTCAAACTCCGACACCTCTGCAGGATACCGTGCACTGCATTGGTGGGCTTGGCCCACCCACGCCACACCAATGTGGTTGAAGGTGCACTGGCCCGTGGCGGTCAAGTTCTTGTACGTGTGGGCGTCGTCGCCGGGCGGACGAAGGACCATGCCCATTTGGGCGGGACTTGACCCCAGGTGCACCACCGAACTCACCACACTCAAATTGTGAACGCCTTCTGGGTCCGCAGACCCCACGAGCGTGGCACTCTTGAATCCACTCACACTGTTGATCGTCCGTGCACGCTTTCGGGAAGGCCAAGCGTCAAGGTCTTCCCGGGTCCACCGGACCATGTCAGCCTCTGCATTCATCGGACGGCGCCCATCCCGGCATCGACCTGCATGACCTGACCGGTGATCCCCGCAGCATGCTCCGACACCAAATACGCCGCTGCAGAGGCCACTTCGTCCGCACCGAGCACCTTCTTCAATGGATGCCGGTCCGCCGCAGCCTCCCGCTTGGCGTCATTGCCGAGCAAGCTTGCCGCCAGGCTCGTGTCTGTCAAACTCGGCGCCACCGCGTTGACCCGAATGTCAGGCGCCCACTCCGCGGCCAACGTCCTCACCAAGCCTTCCACAGCGCCTTTCGACGCTGCGATGCTTGCGTGGAACGCCATGCCTGTCTGCACGGCCACAGTGCTGAACAACACCACACCAGGCTTGGCCCCGTCCGCGGCACCCGCTTTAAGCAGGGCGTGGTTGGCTTTGAGCGTTTGGACTGCGCCCAACACATTGATGCGGAAATCGTCTTGGAACTGCTCAGGCTTCAAGCCGCGCAAGGGCTTGAGCTTGATGGTGCCTGGGCAGTAAACCAGCCCGTCCAACTTGTCGGCGAATCCAGACAAATCACACGGATGCTCCACCGCATCAAAGACCAAACTCTGATAGTTGACGTGCTCTCCCCCTTCGCGTTGCACGCCCGTTCGGGACACGCCAATGACGCGCACCCCTTGGTCCAACAGCTGCTCACGGAGGGCCGCGCCAATGCCACGGCTGTCCCCGACAATTGCCACCGTCCTCATGACGTCTCAGCTTGAAGGGCCACCAACTTGGCTTCCACCTGAGCAGCTTGCGCCACCAACGCATCTGACTTGGCACGGTCCACCGTGCTCATTTTATGGGCGCGGGCCATCAGGTCCGCATGCTCCTTCCGGAGCTTCTCCACGGGGTCTTTTTTGAAGAGTCCAAACATGTTCACACAACACCCCAACAGGGTGTCGTGTTCGCGAGGTCAGGCACTCAACTGAGATCCGCGAGCTTCTCTTCGAGCACCGCAATCTTGGCCAGCGCGTCGGCCTCTTTCTTGCGCTCGTTCTCGACCACCTGTTCCGGTGCACCCTTCACAAACTTCTCGTTGGAGAGTTTGCCACGAACGCTGCGCAAGAATCCTTGCTGGTAATCGAGGTCCTTTTGGACTTTGGCGCGCTCCGCATCGATGTCAAAGCCTTCGCCAAACGGCACGGAAAACCGGTGCGTGCCCTGCACAAACCCAAACGCGCCCTTCACCTTCTCCGTCACATGCTCAATGCTGCTCAGGTTGGTCAGGTGGGCAATCCAAGGCTCGAGGTGCGCTGGATACCCCTCGCCGGGCTGGACCTTCAATTCGAGCTTCTCCTTGTTGGGGATCCCGTTGTCGTTGCGAATGTTGCGGATGGCGGTGACCACCTCCTTGGCCATGTCGATGTCAGACAAGATGGTCTTGTCGTACGCCGCGCGCTCCGGCCAAGCGGCCACACACAAATCGTCGGCATGTCCGCTGCGCTCGTTCGTCCAATGCCATACTTCCTCAGTGAGGAAAGGCATGAACGGGTGCAACAACTTCAGCATGCGCTCAAACATCTCGAGCGTCGCACGCTTGGTGGCCCCGTCAATCGGTTCGCCAAACGGCGGCTTGATCGACTCCAAGTACCAGCTGCAGTATTCTTCCCACACCAAGCGGTAGGTCGTCATCAACGCCTCGCTCAAACGGAAGCTTGCGAAGGCCGTGTCCAGCTCTTCCATGGCCTGTTGGCTGCGAGATTCCATCCAGGCCACGGCCGTGGCTGCCGCTTCCGGTGGGGCCTTCGCCTCGTCCACTTCCCACCCCTGCACGAGGCGGAACGCATTCCAAATCTTGTTGGCGAAGTTTCGTCCCTGCTCGCAGAGCTTCTCGTCAAACGGCAAATCGTTCCCCGCAGGCGAAGTCAACAGCATCCCCACGCGCACGCCGTCCGCGCCGTATTGCTTCATCAAGTCGATGGGGTCCGGGCTGTTGCCGAGGCTCTTGGACATTTTGCGCCCCTTCTTGTCCCGTACAATGCCGGTGTAGTAGACGTTCTTGAAGGGCGCTTCACCGCGGTAGTGGTAGCCGCTGATGATCATGCGGGCCACCCAAAAGAACATGATTTCAGGCGCCGTCACGAGGTCGTTGGTGGGATAGTAATACGCCACTTCCTCCTTCTTGTGCAGGCCGTCAAACACCTGAATCGGCCAAATCCACGAGCTGAACCACGTGTCCATCACGTCTTCGTCTCGACGCAAGTCCGCCAGGGTCATGTCGGCGTTGCCTGTCTTCGAACGGGCCTGAGCCAAGGCCTCTTCCTCCGTGCGCGCCACGACGTAATCCTCTTCTCCTTCACCAAAGAACCACGCTGGAATTTGGTGCCCCCACCACAACTGGCGGCTGATGCACCAGTCCTTGACGTTCTCCATCCAGTGGCGGTAACTGTTCTTGAATTTGGGCGGGTGAAATTGAACCGTGTCGTTCATCACCGCCTCCAAGGCCGGCTTTGACAATTCTTCCATCGCCAAGAACCACTGCAGCGACAAGCGCGGCTCAATCACGGCATTGGTCCGCTCACTGCGCCCCACCTTGTTGGTGTAGTCCTCCACCTTGACGAGGTTGCCGAGGCGGTCCAACTCTTCCGGGAACTTCTTCCGACACTCGAACCGGTCCATGCCTTCGTAGGCACCCGCCTCCGCAGACATGGTGCCGTCCGCGTTGATTGTGTCGATGGTCTCGAGCCCGTGCTTTTGGCCGAGGTCGTAGTCGTTGGTATCGTGGGCAGGTGTCACCTTCAGGCACCCCGTCCCAAACTCGATGTCGATGTAGTCGTCCGCAATGATGGGCACTTCTCGGTCCACCAAAGGCACGATGGCCTTCTTGCCCACGAGGTCTTTGTAGCGCTCATCGTCGGGGTGCACGCAGATGGCCGTGTCGCCCATGATGGTTTCAGGACGTGTCGTCGCCACCGTGATCCAACGGTCGTTCTCCCCGGCAATGGCGTAACGCACGTAGTACAGCTTGCCGTGCTCTTCGGTGTGCATCACCTCCTCGTCACTCAGCGCCGTTAAGGCCACCGGATCCCAGTTGACCATGCGCACGCCACGGTAAATCAATCCCTTCTCGTGGAATTCCACAAATGTGTCTATGACGCCTTTGTAATAGCCCTCATCCATGGTGAAGCGAGTGCGGTTCCAATCGCAGCTCGCCCCGAGCTTTTTCAGCTGCTCAAGGATGATGCCCCCGTGCTCGTGGGTCCACTCCCAAGCATGATCCAAAAACTCGTCCCGCGACAGGTCCGATTTTTTGATGCCCTTGTCCCGCAAACGACGCACCACTTTCGCCTCTGTGGCGATCGACGCATGGTCCGTTCCCGGCACCCAGCAGGCATTCTTGCCCTGCATGCGCGCGCGGCGCACCAAGACGTCCTGAATGGTGTTGTTGAGCATGTGACCCATGTGAAGCACCCCCGTCACGTTGGGAGGGGGAATGACCACCGTGTAGGGTTCACGCTCGTCCGGTGTGGAGTGAAAGTGTCCCGCTTCAAGCCAATGGGCGTACCATTTGTCTTCGGTGAGGGTGGGGTCGTACTGCGCTGGAATGTTCATTGTGGCGTCGTCCGTGTTGGAGATGGAGCACAAAAATACCCGCATTCAAACAACAAAGCCACCCCGAAGGGTGGCTTTGGTCGTTTCAAAAGGGGTGAGCCTTATTGCTTGCCCGTGGTTGGTGCACCTGCTGCAGGCTGCTTCACGGGAATGCCTCCGCTGTTGCCGAGGTCGGACGCTTCCACCTTGCCCTTGATGCGGATCACCTTCGTGGGCTCGTTGGAAGCGTTCGAGGTGATGGTCACAGACTTGTTGATGGGGCCGATGCGCTTGGTGTCGTACTTCACCGTGATTGCAGACGTGTTGCCTGGGGCGATGGGTGACTTCTCGCACTGGGGAACAGTGCATCCGCAAGAACCTTTGCAACGAGAGATGATGAGGGGCTCGGTGCCGCTGTTGGTCACGGTAAACTCACACGCGCCGTTGGCGCCTTGCTGAATGGTTCCATAGTCGTGCACGTCTTTGTCCAAGCTGATGGATGGACCGGTTACAACTTCTTGGGCGACGCTCATGGAAACGATGCCCAACATCAAGGCACATGCTGCGAAAAACTGCTTCATAACGATAGGAATTGTTCTGTTGTTTGAGCGTTGAAGATAGCAAAGAATGAATTCCAAACGGGCAACCGTGGTCACCACACTCGGGTTGTTTCACATCTCTTCAAACGTCGTGCCATTTCTTGACCTCAAGTGGCATGCACAAAAAAGGGTCGCCCGAGGGCGACCCTTTTCCATACAATGTCAATCGAATCAGTTGCAGGTGGTGCCGAAGAAGCTCAAGAAGTTGAGCAGGTCAGCAGTTGCAACCGCGCCGTCGCCGTCGAGATCACCAGGGCAATCGTTGCCGCCGCCGGTTTCATCGAACTCGCAAGAGCCGTTGTCCGTGTTCGCGATGGGATCGTAGTTGGTGGCATTGTCGTACAAACAACCTTCCACAACCAACGTTCCGCAAGAGCCGTCGTCGATGGATGCGTATGGATCAAATTCAACGAACGTCGGGTCGGTGCATCCAGAACAAGAGCTGTTGTCTCCACCACAAACCCCACAATCGTCGTTGGTGGCGCAAGAACCATCGTCGTCTGTGGCCTGTGGATCGAAGTTGCACGCTGAAGAATCGGTGCAACCGTCATACCCACACGCCAGGCTCAAGTCGCATATGTCAGTGAAATTATTCGCAGTCGGGTCAGAGCAACCAATATTAAAGTTTGCTACTGGCCCTGCCCAAAGGAACTGGGTGCCCAAAACTGGAACTGGAGACTGCCAGAAAGCTCCATTCCCAATCAAAGGGATGACAGTGCTTACCAAATTACCGTTGTCGTCCACAGAAACCAGTTCGATTGTCATCTGATCGCCACAAACTGCCAATTGAGCAGATTGAGCGACTACTACTAACTGAGCGCCCAACCCTGTTGGGTCGTTCAAGTTCCCCATTGAAAGAGGACCATCGCCTGAGTCCAGAATATTGCCCGTGATAGAAATGTCTGGGTTCACCCCGCCACTCATTTCACAATCTCCCGCTAGGCTTTCAAGGTCTGTGCCGGTAACGGTAAGACCAACAAGCCAAGGGACTTCTGCGCCAACGGGTATTTCATCTCCTGAGAGGTACGAACAGGAGCCATCATCAAACGTTGCTGCAGCGTCATAGTTACAAGCCAATCCATCCATACAGCCAGGGGCGGTTGGTTCACCGGCACAATCGAAGTCGGCCGACGCATAGGTACAAGACCCATCATCCTCAGTTGCAAGGGCACTATAGTTGCAGGCATCGACATCTGTGCAGCCCGGCCCAATTTCGGCAAGCTCAAGAATGATAGCCAGTCTTGGAGCTGTGTATCCTATGATTGTGTCTGCATAAGCCATGCCTTGTTCAATGCCCATATTTGGGTTGTCCGCAAGTGTTTCTCCAAGGATGTTCAAACCATTCGCTGCATCAACGAAAGCGGTTGTTTGTTCATCAATCCATTGCCAAGGAGCGCTGTCCTCCAACTGAGATGGCTCACCATTGACATAGTCATTGCGAACGGGGTACAGCCCATCCCAATAGTCATGCCCCGTCAAGGCAGATGCTGCAGACGCAGCTTGGCTGTAGACATCATTGAGTCCTACACTCTGAAACACATCGTTGTTCGTGGGAGTCCCATGCAATGTATTTATTTCTGAGTGGATGTCGTGCGCTCCAAAGCCCTCTACAACCAAGTCGCCTGTAGCAGGTACGACAATGACCCCGGATTCGTATTGGGCATCATTGTCATGTGGGCAATGAAAACTAATCATTGGGACATCTCCTGGATCAAGCCAATTGAGGTCAAGCATCGCACCGCCAACAGCAATATTGAAGGCAACATCATCTGAATATCCAACGTGGTTAGCCATGCAACCTTGAACAGGGTCTGGACCAAAAATGCCAGCCGGGAAATAACCGTCAGTGGTAGCACTTGGGTCGCCGTGAAGGGCCTCAATCACCATCGGAATGTAATTCTCTGTACCAGGGGTACCCTCCCAAAATTTAGCAAGTGGCAAACCGTCATCTTGTAAAATGAGGTCGTTGTAGTCCTCAATGGAGGATGCCACGTAGTTGATGTACGAACCTGTACCATCGCCCATGTAGCCAATCTTCGAACCGTCCACACCCCAAGGGTTGCCTTCTTCCTGAATCGTCTTGCGGAAGTACCTGACGCAGGTTCGCGCGTCCTGCATACCCCGGTAGCCCGCATTAATAAGTGCATTGACCCGAGCAGATTGCTCTTCAGCCAACAAATTCCAACCGATTCGGTAGTCCATTGAAGCTACCACGTAACCCATTCGTGCATATCTGTTTGCCCACTCTACAAGATGCAAATCCTCCTTGGTTCCGGTGGCGGCATTGTTAATGTATTGGGGCAAGAAGTTGCCCGTATGCAACAGGATGATTAGGGGACGGTTCGTTTCTGTATCACCAGCGGGTTGGTATATGTCGCACAGCAACGTCTGAGGAACTGGCAGAGGTCCTGTCCCCGCAATTAGTGGCCAGATGGTAATGTTCTCTCCGAAGGGAACATCCGTCGACACTTCAACATCACTAAAGACCTCATTGAGGTAACGCACCTGAGCGTCCATCTGACAGATGGCCATCAGCCCAAACGCAAGAGTTAAAATTTTCTTCATAACAATCTAAAGAATTGGTTTATTGTAAAACTAGGCCAAATTCGGTGATTTCGTGTCTTAAACACACTTTTTCATCGACGTAACAAGATATTTGTAGGTTAAAATCAAAGATCCATGGCGAAGCTGATGTAAGCCAACCGCCCGACTGTGGGCCCACCATAGGTCTCGATGTGCTCGTTTTTCAAGAGATTGCTCGCCCCTGCTTTCACAGTCAGTCCCTGAGCGTCAAACTTGTAATTCACCTGACCGTCCAACAAGTCGTAAGACGGCACAAATCCCGTGAATTGGGGCGATCCTTCAAACACAAAGCCTTGCACCCAGCGATAGTTCAAACTGAACCCCCAGTTATTCTTGCCTTTCGCTTTCAGACCTCGGGCCGTGAGCCCTAAGTTGAACTTGTGCTCTGGCGTATTGAATGCCGGAATGATCGGATCGTCAGCGTCAGTCTTCACAAGCTTGTTCCAACTGTAGTTGCCGTTGCAAGTTAATTTATCATTTATATAATAATTTACGCCTAGCGAGGTCCCTTGAGTTGTTACCTCGTTGTTGCTATTGGCAGCATAGCGGAATACATCCACACCCGTAATGTATGTGGGAAATTGGGCATTTTGGTACAACAAATCCAAGCCAATGTTGTAGCCAATAAAATGGCTGTAAAAGCTAAAGTAGTAGTTCCAGTCAACATAAATTTTATCAAGTATCGTGCCCCTATATCCACACTCTAATGTTCTGACTTGTTCGGGCCGAAGTGGGTCTATGTTGAAATACTCGAGCAGCGTTGGGTCAAACGCCGAATTCCAACCTGTGGGACTTCTGCGATACTCCTCGAAGCTGCCCTCCGTGACCAATGAGTCCCGACCGTCTAGGTTTCCAACCAATGTCGCAGGCCCAACATCCAAAAAAAGATATTGATCCGCGAGGGTGGGATTTCTTACGGCAGAACTAAAACTTAATCTGATAACATCCTTGTCGGAAGGTGACCAAACTAGAGATGCCGCAGGTGAAAAAACCCAGCTAAAATTTTGATTTTTATCTGCTCGTATGGTTGCGGTCAATCGAAACTGATCTTCTCGCAACAACTTAGTGAAACCTGTATAAATCCCTATTTCATCGTTCGTGATGACTCGATTATTCGTATCCGAAAATATTGTGCCATCAGAATCTGGTGAGTAGCGCCTGCCATTTGCTCCAATTCTAATTTCATTTGCCCACCATGGCTTAAATATCTTCTCCGCACTGACATGCGTGAGTGCAGATTTGTCATAGAACCTAGTCCCTCCCTCACCTTCATTGTTTTTTCGAGATACCAAGCTTTCAAAAAGTGTCCCAAAAGGTTCCGACCCAGGTAATAAAAATACGCCATCGTCCAACGACGCGTCAACGAAGCCTTGATTCACGAGGTCTTCCACGTAGCCGTGCCACTCATTGAGGTTCTCAGCATTGTTCTCGTACCATTGGTTTTGAGACCCGGGAGGATATCCTGCAATGGGAACCAAAGTGAAAATCTCCGGAGGATCAATCCAAAGAGTGTCGAAGCCAACAATCTCCAAATCGGGATAACTGTCATTGATTAGCGGAGAAATGCTGTCTACCCATACTTCGTAGTACATCTCCTGCCATTCCGCGTCGCTAACCAGATTATCCTGGAGTTTCAATGCTGTTGCATACGGGTCGTAGCTATTTCCTGCATCTTCGGCGGTCCTGTAAAGTCGAAGGGTCCAATTATTCTTTTTTTCGAATTCGAATCTGTTTTGAAAAAACTGAATACCCCTTAGACTAAAACGGTTGTCGCCTTGATATACGGTAGTTCCAGAACCATAATTCGCAGCATATGTGAGGGTAGGACTGTCATATTTTAGCTCCGGCTTTATTCTCAATTTTGCGTTGAGACTAAGTTTCAAATTCTCCGTGTTGTAATCAACTAAATCCACTTCGCGATACCCGGTACGATAAATTGTGCCTAAGCCTCGGGCATTGACGCTATTGTCCCCGGAAAAATCCAAAACAGATCTGTATTCGTCGCCGTAGATGTTCACAGCGTCAAACCGCCCGGGGTTGGAGGCGTCCACCAACGACCCGTCCACAGGACCGTAGTTGTTGGCCTCCCAATCGTAGGCCGAGAAGGCGAAGGCGTTGATTTTATAGGCAAAAACAGCATCGCCGTCCTTGTTGTCAAACGAATCTGCCCAACGGAAACCCCATTCGTTGAGGTTGCGTTCTCCCATACGGTACGACGCGCTCAAGCCGTCGAATACAAAGGGATCCTTGGTCTCCATGTTGATGACGCCGTTGAATGCGCCAGGCCCGAAGTACGCGGAGCTCGCACCCGCCACAATTTCAACGGTCTTCACATCGAGGTCGGGTGCCCCGAGGAAGTTTCCGAGCGAGAAGTTCAACCCGGGACTTTGGTTGTCCACCCCGTCGATGAGCTGCAGCGAACGCACCGGAGAGGTGCTGTTGAACCCGCGGGTGTTGACGATTTTGAATCCGAGAGACGCCGAGGTCAAATCGACCCCCTTCAGGTTGCCAAGCCCTTCGTAGAAACTTCCGGTGGGGGCCTCCTTGATCGCCAAGGCGTCCATCGTTTCCACGGT
The DNA here is from genome assembly GCA_002863145.1 of Flavobacteriales bacterium. Taxonomy (GTDB): domain Bacteria; phylum Bacteroidota; class Bacteroidia; order Flavobacteriales_D; family Sanyastnellaceae; genus UBA11663. The sequence goes on along the minus strand of PKDW01000059.1, from coordinate 4,509 downwards.
CAAAGGGGCTTGCTTCTGCTTGTCGCTGATGCGCTCGCCCACCACCTCTGCAGTTTCAATGAGGACCTGGTCGGGAATGAGTTTGACGTTGATGCGCTGGTTGGCCTTGGTGACCTGCACCTGCTTGAGGCTGTAACCGATGAAGCTGACATTCAAGGTCACGGGCAGCGAGGCCACGTTGATGCTGAAGCGTCCGTCGAAGTCCGTCATCACCCCTTGGGAAGTGCCGTCGACCGTGACGCTCGCGGAAAACATTGGTTCACCCGTGTCTCCATCCTTGACAAAACCAACAACGGTTGTTTGGGCCACCATCGCAGTGGACATCAGCCAAATCAACGCCATCCATCCGGTCTTTCCAGCGAATGATTTGGCCGTTGCGCGGGGCTTCAAAAGGGCTTCGACAAAGCGCATGTGTGCAGGTTTGGTTGTGCAAGATGCGCAAAGTCCAAGTTTCTCTCCTGCCATTCCGAAGAAGGTTGTCCACCGGACACACCCTCAAGTTGTGTGGAAATCAGACCTGCTGTTCCACAATCCCCCAGGACTCTGGGGGATCCAGCGCGATGTCCACACGGTCGCCTGGACGCAGCTTTCTGCGGCGACGGCTTTCGTCCTCGCCGTTGACCTGGATCAATCCATCGTCCACCAACATCTTTGCTTCTCCCCCTGTGACTGCCATGCCTGTGGCCTTCAAAAACTGAAGGAGATCGATGTATTCCGTGTGAATCGGAAAGGTGGAATCAGACATCAGCGCAGGGATGGGTAACTGGAAGGATCCACCTCGCGCAACACGTTGTAGGCCGTCTCCACAATGTCGTCCACGCTCGGCTTGGAGAAGTAATCCCCGTCGCTGCCATAGGCAGGGAGGTGTGGTTTGGCCGCCAGCGTTTTGGCTTGTCCATCCAAGAAGCGCCATGCGCCCTGGCGGTTCAACACCTCGTCAAGCAGGTAGGCCGAAGCCCCCCCAGATACGTCTTCGTCCACGATCAGAAGTCGATTGGTCTTCTCCACGGACTTCGCCACAGCGCCTTCAAGGTCAAAGGGCAACAGGGTTTGGGCGTCGATCAACTCCACTTCGATGCCCCATTCCGCGAGACGTTCGCACGCCTCTTGGGCGAGGTGCAGGGTGGAACCGTAGCTGAGCATGGTGAGGTCGTCGCCCTCGCGAAGGGTATCGGTCACGCCCAGCGGGACACGGAACTCACCAATGTTGTTGGGAAGCGGCTCTTTCTTCCTGTATCCGTTCAAGCACTCCACGACCAACGCAGGCTCCTCGGCTTCAAGGAGCGTGTTGTACATGCCAGCAGCCTGGGTCATGTTGCGTGGCACACACACATGCATGCCTCGGATGGAATGAATGATGGCGCCCATCGGAGATCCGCTGTGCCAAATGCCTTCCAAACGATGGCCGCGGGTGCGGACGATGAGCGGGGCTTTTTGGCCTCCCGCCGTGCGGTACCTCACCGAGGCGAGGTCGTCGCGCATGATCTGCAGGGCGTAATAGAGGTAGTCGAGGTACTGGATTTCAGCAATGGGGCGAAGACCGCGCATGGCCATGCCGATGCCCTGGCCGAGAATGGTGCATTCACGGATGCCCGTATCGCTGACGCGAACCTCCCCAAACTTCTCCTGCATGCCTTCCATCACCTGGTTCACACCTCCGATGGCTCCAGTGTCCTCCCCAAACGTCAACACGCGTGGGTCGCGGCTGAACATCGCCTCGAAGTTGCGTTGAAGGATTTGACGGCCGTCAAGCCGTTCCGGCTGGGCGTCGTAGGTGGCAGCAATGGGCTCGACGCGCAGGGCGCTGTCGGACTCGTCGCTGTAGAGGGTGCTGCTGTAGCGCTTGTCGTTGTCGCGGTCAAACGCCTCCAACCAGCGGCCCAACGCTTCACGCTGGGGCGTATCATCTCCCGCCGTGTCGGCCAAGGTGCGCCGCACAGCGTGGGCCACTTCGGCCCGGCCCGCATCGCCATTGCCGCGCAACGCCTCGGCGCGGGACACATTGAGCGGCGCCATCAGGTCGGCCGCCGACATGCGCTCCTCGTCCAAGACCGCACGAAACGAGGCCCACGCCTTCTTTTGCTCGGCGCGAACTTCCTTCTTGGCCTCCTTCCGAATGGCGTCCAACTCTTCTTGGGTGGCCGCCCCTTCTTTCAAAAGGAACTCCGCCATTTGACGGATGCAATCGTACTCCGCCGCCCACGCCAACCGTTCTTCCGTCTTGTACCGCTCGTGCGATCCCGACGTGCTGTGCCCTTGGGGCTGAGTGACTTCTTCGACGTGAACCAACACGGGAACGTGTTCTTCTCGACAGCGCTGCACCGCGTCTTCGTAGGTTGCCACGAGATTGGGGTAATCCCACCCTTTGACCCGATAAATGATCAGACCGTTGGAGGCTTCTTCACGCTGAAATCCAGACAAGGCCGTGGAAATACTCTCCTTCACCGTCTGGTATTTCTTGGGTACCGAAATGCCATATCCATCGTCCCACACACTCATGAGCATGGGAACTTCGAGCACGCATGCCGCATTCATGGATTCCCAAAACAACCCTTCTGACGTGCTCGCATCGCCGATGGTGCCCACCGCGATTTCGTTGCCGCCGTCGGTGAAGGTGGCCATGTTCGCGGCAAGCTCAGGAAGGGCACGGAACACCTTGCTGGCCTGGGCCAGTCCGACCAGTCGCGGCATTTGGCCACCGGTGGGACTGATGTCCGCAGAACTGTTGAAGTCGGCCATCAAATTCTTCCACGTTCCGTCCTCGTTCAACGTGCGGGTGGCGTAGTGCCCGCCCATCTGACGCCCCCCAGAGGTGGGGTCTGCCGCCACGTCGACGTGGGCATACAACGCGGCGAAGTACTGCTGCACATTCAAGAGGCCGCGGGCCATCATGAAGGTTTGGTCTCGGTAGTAACCTGAGCGCCAGTCCCCCGCGCGCACCACCTTCGCCAAGGCCACCTGGGCCATCTCCTTGCCGTCTCCAAAAATGCCAAACTTGGCCTTTCCCGTAAGCACCTCTTTGCGACCGAGAAGCGAGGTTTCACGGCTGACGCACATCAATTTGTAGTCGGAGAGCAACGCTTCTCGGAAGCCTTGCACATCTTGGGTCGTCGGATTGGGGGAAGTCGCCGCCATGTGAGCACAAAAATACACAGGTCCCCGCCCCGCGCCCCTTTTGAGGTTCACGGAGATTTACGGACTGACAATCAGAAGGTTAAGAAGCTGCGAACGCCACAGCGATGCGCGCGCCGATCCGGGCATTGTGCTTGACAAGGGCCACATTGGCCGCAAGGCTCTTGCCTTCGGTCGAATCTGCAATGTGCTTGAGCAAAAACGGGGTCAATGCCTTGCCCTCCACCCCTTGGCTCTGGGCCTCACGCAAAGCCTGATCGGTGGCTGCGGCAGCGTCAAAGCCCATGTCTTCGGGCACCGGATTCGCCACCAACACACCCCCTTCCAATCCAAGACCCCACTTGGCCTTGAGAATCGAGGCCACCTCCGCGGGGGTGTCGGCGCGGTGCGCCACCGCCAAACCGCTCTTGGGCGTGAAGAAGGCCGGAAACTCGTCGGTGTTGTAGCCCAGCACCGTGATGCCCTTGGTTTCGAGGACTTCAAGGGTTTTGGGCAAGTCGAGGATGGACTTCGCGCCGGCGCTCACCACGACCACGTCATGGCGGGCCAGCTCATCGAGGTCCGCGCTGATGTCCCACGAGTCGGCCACCCCGCGGTGCACGCCACCAATGCCCCCAGTAACAAACACGGGGATGCCGGCCAATCCCGCCCCAATGAGCGTGCCACTGACGGTGGTGGCGCCGAGCGTGCCTTTGGCAAGCACGACAGGCATGTCCCGTCGAGAGACCTTGACCACGCCTGGCTCAGAAGCCAGACGCTCGAGGGTCGCGGCATCGCATCCAACCTGCACTGCGCCGTCGAGCACGGCCACCGTGGCGGGCACCGCCCCTTCCTCGCGAACGATGGCCTCGACGGCCTGGGCCGTCTCCAAATTGGCGGGGTAAGGCATGCCGTGGGCCACAATCGTGGACTCCAGGGCCACCACGGGCTGGCCTTCGTTCAAGGCCTCTTGAACTTCAGGCAACACCCGAATCAACGCAGGGTCGATGCTCATTGAAAGTGGGGGTTGTGAAGCATTGGATTGGCCTGGTTGATGGCCGTCCAAATGGCGTCTTTGAGGGGTTGCAATCCTTTTTGGGCCACGCTGCTGAAAAACAGCGGAGGCGTCTCAAGGTGCTGGGCAAGCTCCTCTCGCAGCTCGCGCTCCAACTCGTCGTCCAGCATGTCACTCTTGCTGATGGCCAAAATGTGCTGCTTGTCCATCAACTCCGGGTTGTATTTCTCTAGCTCACCGCGGAGGGTTTTGTACTCGGTTGGAATGTCGTCCGCGTCGGCGGGCACGAGGAACAGCAAAACGGGGTTGCGTTCGATGTGTCGCAAGAACCGCAGTCCGAGTCCCTTTCCTTCGGCCGCGCCTTCAATGATGCCCGGAATGTC
>PKDW01000017.1 GCA_002863145.1 Flavobacteriales bacterium | reverse complement strand
CCCAGGTGAGGGTATGTCGAATCGCCTTGGGCATGACTGTCGAAATTACATCGCACAAGGACGTTCCTTAGTTCCTTCGGGAAGTCGTGATGTAGTTTTGGGGCCTCCAAAAGCCGCGCGCCATGACTGACAAACCCCACGCCATTCTCTACGTGTTCCAGGTGAAAAAGGGCCAAGACGCTGCATTTGAAGCGGCGTGGGCCGACGTGACGCGGGAGATTCATGCCAAGTGTGGAAGCCTCGGTTCGCGCCTTCACACGTGGGTGGGCGGGACGTATTGGGCCTATGCGCAATGGCCCAACCGTGAGGCGCTCGAGAATGCGCAGATCGAGGGCCACGAGACCTTGATGGAAGCCCGCAAGCGCATGGTGGAATCCTGCGAAAGCATGGAAGTGTTTGGAGAGGGCAACATTGTCCACGACTTGTTTGTGAAGGAAGCATGAGTCTTTCAGCGCTCAAATAGGGGAAATTGCGCGACGAAGAGGAAGACAAAACCATACATTTCAGGCACTTGAGCGAAGACTGTCGGTACCTCATGGACAAGTCCGACGATTTGATCGAAGTCAACCACTTTGAGGCCCCGACCTGCAAGGTGCTGAAAGACCAAACGTGAGACCTCTCCTCGGGGTCTGTAATTTTGCGCACAACGCATCCTTGTTCTCCCCATGATCCATTACAATCCCAAGAGCTGGTTCAGCCTGATTTTTGCGGCCTACAGCCGGCAGGTGTTTCGAAAGTTGTTCCCGTTGATGCTCGCCATGGGCGTGCTGAGTGCGGGCGTGTGCTATGTCGAGCTTCATTACCTCAAGGAGCCCGTGGAGCTCAGCAACGTGGTTCATTCGCTGCTCGGATTTGTCCTCTCGCTCTTTTTGGTGTTTCGGACCAACACGGCGTACGACCGTTGGTGGGAAGGACGAAAGCAGTGGGGCGGATTGGTGAACGTGTCACGCACCCTCGCCACCCGCGTACGCGAATTCAGCACGGATGAGGCCACGGCGGATTTCTTTCGAGCCCACATCCCTGGCTTTGTGGAGGCGTTGCGAGACCATCTGCGCCCATCCCAACCCGAGGAGCCGCTGCGACCCGAGGGCGCGCCCTTTGTGTCGGCAGACCACGTGCCCAATGCATGGGCGCAGGCCATGGAGCGTGAAGCCATGAAGCGTCTCGTCGCGGGCGAGTGGACACCCCAGCAACATTGGTTGGTCTCTCAAAACCTCGAGCGCATGGTCGACATCCTCGGTGCCTGTGAGCGCATTCTCAAGACCCCCATTCCTTACAGCTACAGCATGTTCATGAAGAAGTTCATCTTCTTGTATGTGGTGACGCTCCCGTTGGGCTTTGTGACGACTTTCGGATGGTGGGCTGTGCCTGTGGTGATGCTGGTGTTTTACATCCTTGTGAGTGTGGAGTTGATCGCGGAGGAAATCGAAGACCCGTTTGGGGTGGATGAAAACGACCTCCCGTTGGACGGCTTGTGTGAGACCATTCGGACCAACACTGAAGAGATTCTGACACGTGGCTGATTCTTCCCCAGGTCTTTGCCGGAGAGCCCAAACTGCAGGCGCACTTTTCCTCGCGGTGGGCGCAACCTGTGGCGCCTTGGGCGCCCATGCCCTTGAGTCCGTGATGACGCCTGAACGATTGGATTCGTGGGGCACGGCAAGTTTGTATCTCCTTGTCATGGGGGCAGGCTTGGTTGGCGCTTCCCACAGTTCAAGTCAACGTCTGTCTCAAGTCGCGCTGGATGCGGTGTGGGTGGGCACCGTCTTGTTCTCTTTCAGCATCATGGGCCTCGTGACCTTGGCGACTTTGGAGGTCGGGGCAGGCTGGCGCGCCGTGTTGGGACCGGTCACTCCGTTGGGCGGGGTGTTGATGATCGGCGGCTGGCTTGGTTGGGCGTGGTCTCGGCGTTCTCCTTGAATCTCAACGCGCATATGGACCAAACATCGCCACTTCTCGCGCCACGGCTTGTCCTTGTTTGACGGCGGTGGCACGGAACATGCCGATGCTGTTGAAGACCAAGGCGACCTGTCCGAATGCATCGACGGCGATCACACCACCGTCCCCTCCCAAGGCGCCCATTTCGTCAAAAATGGTGGCTTCGCAAGCTTCTTGAAGCGATTGCTTCCCGTGCAGCATCCGTCCATGAATGTCCTGTGCGACCCCTGTTCGAATGAAGTATTCACCCCAGCCTGTGGCCGAAATGGCGCAGGTGCGGTTGTCTGCCCACGTGCCTGCACCCACGATGGGACTGTCGCCAATGCGGCCATGACGTTTGTAGGTCATGCCTCCGGTGGATGTGGCAGCGGCCAGATGGCCTTCTTTGTCCATGGCCACGCAGCCGACGGTGCCGTGCTTCTCCTCCAGCGGCGCCGGATCATCTCCTGCGCGCGTTGCTGCGCGTCGGTATGAGGAGTAGGCCTTTTGCGTGTCAAACCATGAAGGCTCCGCGGTCTCGGCACCTTGCGCGGCGGCAAACACGCCTGCCCCGTGTCCACTGAAGAACACATGTTCGCTGCTGTCCATCACCGCCCGCGCCACAGAAATGGGGTGCCGGAACTCCTGAAGCCCGGTCACGGCCCCACAATTTCGTGAGGTGCCATCGGCAATGGAGGCATCCAGTTCGTGGGTGCCTTCTGAGGTGAATACGGCGCCACGTCCTGCGTTGAACAAGGAGTCATCCTCCATCTGTCTCACCACACCCTCAACCACATCTACGGCGCTCGCCCCTCGGTCGAGTTGCTCTTGCCCCCAGGAAAGGGCAGCATCAAGGGAGGCCGCGTACGCCTGTTGCTGTGCCACGCTGAGATCCTCTTCCCCAAATTGGCCGGCCCCGCCGTGAATGGCAAGCGACCACACGGCACGTGGCGGGGGAGGAGGAGCGTCGGGGCTGGCTGGCTGGCAAGCCAACAAAAAGATGGATGCACAGAGGAAGGCAAGGGGTGATTTCATGATGTCGATGTCGTAAGTGGGATGAAGTTCCACGCTCGCAACGGATGGCTGACATGCTCTTCTGAGGAATCACCAACCGGCCTTCGTTCAAATCGCAAAGTTTACCAAGCGTACATCCCTACGTTGTCCCTGCTTCGCAACTTGGGGATTCTGGAATCGGGCACACATGTGCGGCTTCCGTTGGTGCATTCCCTCTGAGTGGGATACGGCGGTTCCAACGTTTCTGTGTTGTTTGGCGTAGCTTCAGCAACATGAAACGCAGCCAATTCTTGAAATCCGTCGGTGCCGCATTGGCGTTGCCCGCCTCTTTCCCTCTCGCAAGTTCAGCGCAGCGCCTTGCCACGTCAGGTGGCGCAAGCCGGGGCAACTGCGTGCTCGTTCCCAGCGAAACCCCGGGGCCATTTCCCTTGGATTTGACGGAGGACGACTTCTTCTTCCGACAGGACATCCGCGAGGATCGGGAAGGGGTGAAGCTGCGTCAGCGCGTGCGCATCGTGGGGGCGGACAATTGTGAGCCGATGGCCAACGTGCGGGTCAACATTTGGCATTGTGACCGCGATGGCGACTATTCCGGATACGTAGCCATGGCGTCCGAAGGGCTGACGTATTGCCGTGGATACCAAATGACCGACGCCAATGGCGAGTGTGAATTCGTGACCATTGTCCCGGGGTGGTACCCTGGCCGGGTGACGCACGTGCACTTTCAGGTGTTTGTGAGCTCCCAATACAGTGTGGTCAGTCAGTGGACGTGGCCGCACGATGCCGTGGTGGAGGCGGTCAGTGCCCACCCGGAATTGTATCCCGCAGGGCCGGACCCTTTGTCGCCAGAACAGGACGGCGTATTTGCCGATGGGTTTGAATTCCAAATGGCCGATTTGGCTTGGGATGAAGAGGCCCAAGAATACGTCTCCTTCTACGAGGCCACCGTCGAGGGCGCAGGCACAAGTGGCGTCGGTTACCAAGAATTGCAACGATCGGAGGTGTTTCAACTGGGTCAAAACTTCCCCAACCCCGTCTCCACAGCCACCGAAATCCCCCTCGATTTGAAGCAGCCTGGCGAAGTGTTTTGGGCGCTTTGGAGTGCGGAGGGCCAATGCGTGCATTTTGTGGATTTGGGCGTGAAGCCGGCAGGGCGGCAGGTGATTCGCGTGGATTTCACATCGCTTGGATTGCCAGCGGCTTCTTACCTCTATCGCGTCGAAGTGGAGACCGATCGCGGCCGTTTCACGGATGTGAAGCGCATGACGCTTGCGAAATGAGGGTGGCGTGAAGGACCTTTGACGCCATGAACGATTGGATCAACGTCGCGCTCAAGGCCAGCTTGGAAGCGGGCCAGGCCATCATGGACATTTATGAGAGCGACGATGTGGGCGTCGAATACAAGGAAGATGCAAGTCCCTTGACACGTGCAGATCGTGCAGCCCACCGCGTCATCCTGCGTCACCTTGAGCCCACGGGCATTCCTGTGCTTTCGGAAGAAGGCAAGCACATGCCCTTTGAGGACCGCTCGCAATGGGACGAACTCTGGATTGTCGATCCCGTAGATGGCACCAAAGAATTCATCAAGCGCAACGGAGAGTTCACCGTCAACATCGCCTTGGTTCGTCATGGCCGCGTCGCGGGGGGGGTGGTCTTTGCCCCTGTCCTTGGCCACGCGTATTTGGGGGTGGTGGGAGAAGGCGCATGGCGGTTGGACGTCTCCGCCGGTACCGACGTGGACGCCGCGTTGAACACCCAAGTGTCCCTCCCTCTGGATGCAGGAAAGCGCGCGTTCACGGTGGTGGCAAGCCGCTCGCACATGTCGCCAGAAACGCAGGCGTACGTCGAAGAGGCCAAGGCGATTCACGGCGAGGTGAACCTCATCTCCAAGGGCAGTTCCCTCAAGCTGTGCATGGTGGCCGAGGGCACGGCGGATGCTTATCCGCGTTTCGCGCCCACCATGGAGTGGGATACCGCGGCAGGTCAAGCCGTCTGCGAGGCCGCGGGGTGTGACGTCATCGACCAAAACACTGGCGAGCCCATGCGCTACAACCGCAAGGAGCTTCTCAATGCTTGGTTTTTGGTGGCGCGCTCGTCTTGAAGGGCTGCGCGCATTTACCTTGACCCCGTGAAGATCAAACCCGCCTTTGTGAAATGAAACAATTTGCCTGCTTTTTGGGGGTCACGCTGATCGCATTGGCCGGAACCGATTCCGCACAAGCCCAAATGCGTTGGGGGCCCACGGAAGTCAGTGCGACGAGCGGGGTTTGGGTGGCGGAAGGCGACATGCAAGACGTCGTGGAATCTGCGGCCTTCGGTGCCCATGTGGGATGGATGACGCGCGCCACCAACGGGTGGGCCGCCTTTTTCGGAGGCGTGGAGCACGGTGGATTTGTGGGCATGCACCGCATTGGTTCCTCCCTGTATGGCTGGCAGCCTCAGTTGGGCTGGACCTTGCGGACGGGACAAACGCGTCTTGTGGGTTGGTCGTTCAGCACGGGTTTGGCATACAATTCGCGCGTTTACAACCCGGAAGAGCCCAACCCAGACCTTGTTGCAGTGGGCTCTCACCTCAACGGCCTGATTCGACTGGGCATCACCGTGGCCAACGACAGTCCTATCAGCTTGGGGCTGGGCATCCTGCACACGAGCAATGGGGGACTGCGACGCCCCAACAAAGGCATCAATACGCCGCACGCCAAGTTGATCGTCCGCGTGGCAGAGACACCGCGTCGCAAGGTGTACATGGATGGTGCGGTTCCTCGTCAATGGCGTCATGCCGTGGGATTGGGCATCGGCGGTCGAGACCATGGGGCGTATGGCGGCCATGTCTACGGGGTCCAAGAGTTGTTTGCCCAGTCCACCTACGTGTTGTCACCACGGCATGGGGTTACAGCCCAAGCGGCCCTTGTGCACCACGGTGCGCTGCGCGCCGACGAGAACACCGATGCACCGTCAGACAGCGTGGCCACCAATCCGTTGGACCGCTTGCAGCCGGGGTTGAGTGCGGGGTGGTCGTGGTTGTTTGGTCGAGCGCGCTTGGATTTGATCAAAGGAGGGGTGTTCCTTCACCCCACGCCGGGCTTCATCAAGGGATACAACAAGGCCCAAGTCTTTTTGTCTGTGCACTCGGCGCTTGACGTGTTTGTGTCGTTGCGGTTCACCGATTGGCGCGCGGATTACGTCAGTGCAGGGGTGGCCCTCCGGTGGGGCACTTCCGAGCGGGAATGCAACACCTGTCCCAAGTGGGACCTTTGATGCGGCAACGTTGATTGCCTTTCTGCGTCTTACAGTGTAGAGACGCGCATGAATCCCACTCCTCCATACGACACCCTCATCCTCGAAGGAGGAAGTCTGCGCTGTGCCTTCACGGCCGGGGTCATGGATGCCTTGCTCCTGCTCGGTCCCTTGCCTTTTGAGCGGATGTTGGGGGTGAGTGCCGGCTCCATGGTGATGGCCACTTACCTGGCTGGCCAATACAAGCATTTCTACCGCATCTCTCGGGATCTTGTGGAGGACGGCACCTTCATTCGATTCACGTCGGCATGGTCGAAGGAGGGTTTGATGAATTTGGCGCACCTCAAGGCCCACGTGTTAAGGCATGCCCCTTTGGATTTGGATGCGCTGGCCGAGGCTCAAATCCGCACCCGCGCTTGGGTGGTCACCACCCAATACGACACGGGCGAGCCCCGTTATCTCGAGCCCCGAGGAAGGGAGTGGATCGACGTCTTGGTCGCGTCGGCGTCCCTGCCCTTGGTTACGAGGGGGAAAGTCAAATTCCGCGGCACGTGGATGTTCGACGGAGGGTACTCGGATCCCTTGCCGTTGGACAAGGCCTTGGAATTTGGCGGACAAAACATCTTGGTGGTTCGCACTCGACCCGTGGGCGACCACATCTCCCAAAGCTACGTGGATTCATTTTGTTCCTACTGGTACCGGCATGACGCGGCGTTGGTGCCTTTGTTTGAAAAAGGCCACGCGCGGTACAACGCCACGGTGGATCGGCTGCTTGAAGGAGGAGATGCCGAACGCAGGACATGGGAAGAAATCGCCCCGCCCTTTCCTTTGCGCACAGACTCGTGGTCAGTGGGGGGGCAGGAGCTGGCGTTGGACTACCGCCTCGGGGTGGACACGGCGATGAACTGGTGGGCCCATCGACACCTGTGAGGAATCTCACGAGTTCGAATTTGGGCTCTTTGCGTCAATTGGACACTCTTCTGTCCCCCTAAAGACGGCTTTTCTCAATGTGTTGACGTAGCTTGCAACTCGCCACAAAAGACAGACCTGAGTGAACAATGATTTCCTTGGATTTGCGGCGTACCACCTGATCTCCTTGCCCAAACCTTACGATTCAATGCGTCTTTTTCTCGCATCCATTTTGTGCTCTATCAACGCTCGACGTGATTGCATGGTCGCCTGTGCGCTGGCCTTGGGGTGGATTTTGTTGGGAACTTCGTGTAACAATGACGAAGCACACATTGGGATCACGGATTGGGAGCTTGAGAAATTTCGCGGTTCAGCTGCCGTGGAATCTCTGTTGGCTGGAATGACATTGGAAGACAAGGTGGGCGAAATGACTCAGCTCACGTTGAATATGCTTTGTGAAGGCGAGCTGAGTGACAAACCCGGGATCTACGTTGTTCTCGACGAGCCCCATGCCTTGGATGAAAACAAGCTGCGCGTTGCATTTCAGGAAGGGCGCATCGGAAGCGTTCTGAATTGTGGCGGGCATGCATACCCGACTGCGCAATGGCGCGAACTTGTTTCTGGAGTCCAACAGGCAAGCATCGCAGCCAAGGGCATCCCCACTTTGTATGGGGTGGATGCCATTCATGGAGCAACGTACACATCGGGAGCGGCCTTGGGACCGCAGCAGATTGCATTGGCTGCAACATGGGACACTGCGTTGGTTCGAAAAATGTCTGAAGGGACAGCGCAAGAAATTGAGGCGTGTGGCATTCCTTGGAATTTTGCTCCGGTATTGGACGTCGGACGTGACCCTCGTTGGCCAAGGTTTTGGGAAACCTTTGGCGAAGATGTCATGCTCGTTGGCGACATGGGCGAGGCCATGGTTCGGGGTTTTCAAGAGGGCCCCGTAAAAGTTGCAGCGACACTCAAACACTACATGGGTTACAGCACCCCATGGAGTGGCAAAGACCGCACGCCAGCTTACATCCCAGAACGTCAGCTGCGGGAGATTTTTCTACCACCTTTCAGGCAGTCCATCGACGCGGGTGCGATGTCTGTGATGGTAAACAGTGGGGAAATGAATGGCATTCCAACCCACGTCAATCGCTTCGTACTGACAGACATCCTTCGAGGTGAGCTTGGTTTTGAGGGATTGGTCGTGACAGATTGGGAGGACATCAAATACTTGGTGAAAAGACATCGTGTGGCGGCCACCTACAAAGAAGCCATCAGAATGGCGATTTTGGCAGGAATCGACATGAGCATGGTACCGCAAGACCTTGAATTTCCGGTTCTTTTGAAAGAACTCGTGGAAGAAGGCCAAATCTCGGAAAGCCGCATCGACTTGAGCGTACGTCGAATTCTCTCCGTGAAGGAGAAACTTGGGCTTTTGGAAGAAGGCGGATTTGAATTGCCTCCAGCTTTGACACAAGACGAACGTCAGGCCTTGGCTGGACCTGCAGCGCGTGCGGCACTCGAGTGCATTACGTTGTTGAAGAACGAGGGAAACCATGCGGTCTACCCCAACCAGCCTCTGTTGCCACTGGGTGGTGCCGGAACCATCTTCGTGTCGGGACCCACGGCCAACTCATTGAATGCCTTGAATGGAGGCTGGTCGGGCACGTGGCAGGGAAAAAATCCCAAGTACAACAATCCCGGGAGATTGACAGCCTTGGAGGGATTGCGCGAAGAATTTGGGGCCAGTCGCATTGCGTTTGAAGCGCTGGACAACATGGAATTCAATGCAGAGGACATTCAAAGGGTGGTCCAAGCGATTGAGGGTTCCAATCCGGAAGTTGCAGTGTTGTTTCTGGGGGAAATGCCCTACACAGAGATTTTCGGTAACATCGGTGATTTGCGTCTTCCCGACAACCAACTGGACCTCGTGCGTGCAGTCGCAGGAACAGGAACTCAAGTGGTGGGGGTGTTTGTCGAAGGTCGGCCTCGCACGTTCTCACAGGTGGAGCAAGACATGGATGCCGTGGTGATGGCTTATCTGCCTGGGGATTTCGGTGCACCTGCGATTGCCCAGGTTCTCAGTGGGGCCTACAATCCATCCGGACGTCTTCCTTTCACTTGGCCAAGGGAGGCATCCTCTCACGTTACCTACGACCGCAAAGGGACAGAAGATGTTCATAAAAATGCGAAGAAAAGCGCCTACAGGCCGCAGTATTTGTTTGGCCATGGCCTGAGCTACAGCGAGGTAAAAACAACCGGTCTTCGCATATTGAATGAGGGTGACATTCACATGGGTGACGAGTTGCTCGTGGAGGTGACCCTTGAAAATCTCGGGAATCGCACCAGTGCTGAAGTGGTCATGTTGTTTGTGCAAGACCGCGTTGCGTCCATCACTCCGAACATGGAAAAACTCAGGGCCTACAAACGCGTTTTTGTGGGCGCCGGTGCAACAAAACAGGTTCAGTTGCGCGTCCCAACGTCGACGCTGGGCTTTGTAGGTCTCGAACTCAAACACGTGGTTGAGCCAGGCACCTTTGGCTTGCGCGTGCAAGACCAACTCACAGAATTTGAATTGAAGAAATAACCATACAATCCATGAAACAATTGTTCTCCCTGGCTGCTGGAGCCCTCCTCGCGGTGGGTGTCCAGGCCCAAACCACATTGTTCCCGCAGTTCATGGCTGTGGACTACGTGCGCGTGTACCAGTAACCCGCGATACAGGCCAAATGACAGTGAGGGTGTATCTTCATCACATGGAGATGCACCCTCGTTTTGATCAGTACGATGCCATTTTTGGGGACGATCCCCAGGCATATCAAGAATTTTTGGAGGCGCTCGAGGCGACGCTCATCAAATCCAAGCGAAACCTTCTCGAAGCTGCGGCAGCCCAAGATTGGAATGTCATTTCCGCCACACGGCACTCTTTGAAGCCCACCATGACCCTCTTGGGTGCGGAGCCTGTCAACGACCTGCTGCACCAATGGCGTCCCTCGATGAGCGCACTTGACCCCTCTGCCTTGGACGCCATGTTGAGCCTTGTGCTCGATGCAATCGCGGACAAGAAGGCCAAGACGGCATGACTGCACACGATCGCGTGGTTACACGCCTGAGGGCCCATTGTTTGGCCAAGCCAGGAACCACCGAAGAACTTCCCTTTGACGACCGCACCCTGGTGTTCAAGGTAGGAGGCAAGATGTTTTGCCTTCTCGACGCCTTTGAATTCGAAGGATGTGGCATGAAATGTGCCCCGAATAGGATCTCTGAGCTGCGTGCCCAATTCGAAGGCGTCACCACGGGACCTTATTTGAACCCCAAACATTGGAACAGCGTACACCCCGAGCCGTTTGGTGACGTCCCTTGGGAGACCTTTCTGGACTTGGTCGACCACAGTTACGCGCTCGTATGGCAAGGTCTGACCAAAAAGGTCAAGCTCGCCATTGAGGAGCGCGAATCTGGGGATGAGGCCCTGGCGACCTGAGGTGTCAGAACCCCGTCAGTCCACAATCATGACATGTCCGGTGTATTCGCGCCACTCTGGATTGGGTTCCAAGGGTGTCGCCTCTGGAAGGACGCGCAAGACGTACATGAAGACGCTGTTCTGAACGTCTTCCAATTTCTCCTTGCGCGGCACATCCAATGCATCCCATGCGTCACCGGGATTGAAGGATTCAAACATGAGCTGACCAGACCGACTGATGACTTGCAGGTGATGGCCTTCTATGCGGCTGGCTCCTGCAATCACGGGCTTCCAAACGTCGTTAAGCCCGTCGCCGTTGGGTGTGAATGCTGTCGGGATGTGGATGGCCAGCTCGTCGATGATTTCAAAGCGGAAGCTGACGGTGTCTTGGCATCCGAATTCGTTGTAGACCTGTTGCCCGATGGCGTAGACCCCTGGATCTTCATAGAAGAAATTCAAAATGTCTTCGTCGACAATGGTGCTGTCGCCCACCGTCCAAATCGTACTGTCTCCTCCCAAGCTGATGTCGTTGAAGACGAATTCTGTTCCTTCCATGCTCCAAGGGATGAAGGCAGGTTGGCTTGACCAAATGGCAGCGTCAGGGGAAGGGAGCACCTCAAAGACGTCAGACACAAACAACGTGTCATGGCATCCACCTTCCCCAAGGGCGGCCCAAACCATGCCGTATTCACCGGCAATGGGCAACAGCAGATTCAGTGTTTCGCCTGGATCCAGCCAGCCTCCGACATAGTCGACGTACCACGCAATCTCCGTGGCATCCGCACTCAAATCGAGGATTTCAAATGTGGCAGGTGCACACACCACGGAATCAGAGAGCAGGGCAAAGTCAGCAAGGGGTTGGGGGTAGAGCGAGAGGGGCAAGGTCTCAGTTGCGACGCACGATGCGCCCGGAACCTCGGTGGTGACAGTCAACGTCAGGACCGTGGCACCTGGTTCGTCAATGGTCCATGCTTCAGGGAATCCCGAGGGGAGTCCACCCCCTGTCCAGGCCCAGGCTGGAGCGCCGAACTCCGCCTCAAAATCGACGTCGGGTTCAAACGAATCCCCACAGAAGTCCGTCAACTCGGCTGACAAATCCGCCACCGGCTCAGGCACCACGGTCAGCGTCCAAGTTGTTGGGTTGGAGCACATGCTTGACGTGATGCCGGCCTGCACGCTCAGCTCGAAGACCATGACGGAATCCACGACGTCGAGGTTGAAGGACGCGGCATTGGGAGAGGCGGAATCTTGCACCATCCAGTCGGCCCAAACCCACTCCGATGCGCCTGGTGCCTCGGCCAAGAAGGACATGGACACCGGGGCGCATGCCGTGCTGTCCAAAAGGGGTGTCCCAGCGATGTTGGAACTGGGAGAAATCTCGATGGTGGGGTTGATGGTCAAGGTGGCCGTGTCGTCATTGACGCCACAGAGGTTCTCGGCGGCAACAGAGACATCCACATCGATGGGGGCGAGCCCGTCGTTCATCGCCACCCATGGCGTATCAGGGGCCATGACGATGCTTCCATCCACCCAAGTCCACTCGTAGCTCAAGCTTCCCCCGTAGACTTCCACCGCCATGTCCACCTCCTGGCCGTCGCAGACCACGGAATCTTCCCAGGCGATGTTGACTGTGGGAACGTCGAGCACCAAAATCTCACGTTCCCCCACCAGCGGACATCCATTGCAATCTTCCACGTGCAATTCCACTGTGCACAGTCCGACATCGCTCGCCTGGATTTGGCCTTCGGGTGTCACACATCCTCCAATCCATTCCATGCCATCGGCATTGCAACCGGGTACGATTTCTCCATCGAGGAAGACGGATTCGCCAAGGCACATGGCCACACCAGGCCCGGGATAAAACGGTTGAGGCGCAGGCACCACAATGGTGTGGGTCTCGGAGGCGGTGCATCCTTGGTCATCTGTCACGACCACCGTGATGGAGCAGTCGTCTTCAGGTTGGAATGTGAAATGAGGAAACACACCTTGCAAACCGTCGCATCCGAGGGCGAACCCGTTGACAATGCCGTTTTCTTCGAGGTACGTTTCAGAAATCTGGATGGACATGGGGTCGTCGGAGCAGAGCGGTGTGCTTGTTCCCTCCAGCGACGTGAGAATGTTGCTTGAGGGCAAAGGCAGGAAGGTGACTTCGACTTCGTCGAATGCATAGCACGAACCTTCTCCGACGGCGAGTTGGTAAGTGTAGGTGCCTGGTGCGGTCACTTGAATGGAGCCGTCCGTGTTGATGCCCTCTCCAATCCAAACCCCGTCATCTGCCGACTGAAGCAAAGTGGGAGACAACCAGCATGTCACGGTGTTGGGTGTCGCAATTTCAGGCTCAGGCACGGCGACGACCTGCGCCACCGTAGAACCCGCACTCGGGCAACCATCTGGAGAGACGAACGAATACGTCAATTCAAAGAGCCCTTCTTCGTCTGCCACAAACAAAGTGTCGTCGTTGACCATGTCCCCGCCCCAGAGGCCAAACGCCGGCAACGCACCCAACAGTGGGTGGGCACCCCCGTCGGCACAGAAATGAAGCGTATCGGGCACAGTCACAGGAATGGTTGTGGCCAAGGAGATGACTTGCTCGGCTTCTCCGACGCATCCCTTCGAATCGGTGACGACGGCATTGACCGCCCCGCTTTGGGCGTTGAACAGTGAGCAGCACAGGCCTTCGCAGCCTCCAGCGGCATCCATGTCGGGATAGGACGACCATGCGACAGTCCAAGATTCTGACCCCGTGTGGCTGTCATCAAGGCACAAGTCGAAGGGGGTGCCGATGCATGGATTTTGGCCCAGCGACAACAGAGAGGGCTGGGGGTTGGGGTTGATGACCGCAATCACGGTGTCTTGCATCGCACAGCTTCCTTCTCCATAACCCACCGTCCACACGTGCTCTCCCAAGCCTGCGACGACGGGATTGAACACAAAGTTCGGGTCAATGCCGGCCCCCGACCAACATGCCCCTGCTTGGGGGCTCACAGGACCGACAGGGTCTCCTAAGCAGAAATCCAAGGAGGGAATGAACGGCGGCGTCGGCTCCACCACAGACACCGAGATGGTGTCGTGATCGACGCAGCCATTGCAGTCCACCACGGTCCAGATCCATTCAAAGTCACCAAGTTCAGATGCGTTGAAGACCCAGACGCTGTCGATCCAAGGCTCCTCCGGTTGAATGCAGTTGCCCTCCGACCACACTTCGGCAAAGTACTCGTGGCTCGCGCCTTCTCCCGACCACGCACCCGAGGCGGGATTGCATCCCAAAGCCAAGGGTTCCCCAAACTCAAATTCCATGATGTTGGGGGTGGAACCGAGACACAGTGTGGTGTCTCCGCCTGCCAGGGCATTGGGACCACCCAAGTCCACGAGTTCGAAGACCATGCCTGACTGACACCCAAGTGAATCGGTGGCGACCCATTCGACAAATCCTGTTCCGTCCACCTCCCAAGTGGTGCTGTCGCTGCATGCAGGGAGCTCTTGGTCATACCAGTTGAAGCTCCAACACACGCCCCCCATTCCAGTGGCATTGAAGCTGAAATCGAGCGTGGCACCGCCGCAAGCAGAGAGGTAGTCAAGGCGCTCGTGGATGGGGGCAGGATGAATGGTGACATGCACAGAGTCAAGCGACGTGCAATTCCCAAACCCACCCTCGAAGTAGACGTACCAGTCTCCTGGCGAAGCCAAGCTGAGCCAAGCTCCATTGCCCCAAATGCCGTCGGCATTGGTTACCCCAGTTCCGGACCACGTCCCCATGTTGGGTTGCAGGGCCACCAAGGCATGGCTGGCGTCGCTTTGGCAAAACACCAAGGAATCTTGCACGATGTTGGCAGGAGACAAATCGGGCAGTTCAATGCAGCCAACCGCCCCACATTGTGGAGGGTAGTTGTAGTTGCAGGCGAGGGGGTTGTCGCAAATTTCAGGGATGTCGCACGTCTCGGTCGAGTCTTCCGCCGCTTCAATCCAACAAAGTCCGGATGAAGACAAACACCCCAAGTCGCTTGTGATGGTGTACTGCAGGTTGATGTAGTTGTTTCCCTCGGAGGGAGGGGCTGTCGCAGTGCTGTCTCCGAGGATGATGCCTTCGGGCACACTCCAGACGCCCCCCTCGGGAATGCCGGAGAGCGACAACGTGACAGTTGAATCAGGCGAGTTGCAGGTGGCCACCGTCCCCAAAGCCCCATTGCCAAATGCATCAGGCGGAGCTGGACAACTGGCGTACCCCGATGCTGGGTCAGGCGTCACACCCACGCACCCATAGTTGTCGGTCACTAGGGCATGGATGTGCAGGCCCACGTTGCAGGGAGGAAAACCTTCAAAAAGAGGCAACTCACTCGTGGCGATCACAGACCCCGAGCCTGCGGGTGCAGTTGGGCCACTGACTTGAATCCAATCGTATGTGTCCATGATGCCCGTGGACCCCGGGATGACTTCGGCTTCAAACTGGGCTTCCTCTCCACCGCACACCACGTCAGGGGTGAACACATGGATTTCGGGGAGGAACAACGTTCGGAAAGACAACGTATCGTAGTACACGCAACCTTCGTTCGAGATGTATTCCACATCGAAGGACAGGTTCTCTCCGGCAGAAAGCCACATCAGATTGCCCACATGCGGTGGATCAACGTCCACCACATCCACCACGTCCAAGGCCAAGGCGGAGATGTTGACTTCCGACGCCCACGGCGCATTGTATTGCAAGACCAACGTGTCTCCCAAGCATTGCATGTACACGGGATTGGATGTGGGAAATTCAAATTCGACCCCGGACAAGAGGGTGTAGTTGTTGGGGTAGGGGCCTTCCACGGTCAGTTGCACCGTGTCTTGGGCGACACCACATGCCCCCGAAATTTGCAAGGCCACATGGACCTCCCCTGCGGCGAGGGCATGCACAATCACAGAAGAGTCTCCAAACTGGACGATTTCTGCAGCTTCGGAGGGCGCACCTGCTTCATCAAGCAAAGACCAAGCAAGGCTGTACGCACCGTTTTCGAGTTGATACGCATCGAGCGAGGCGGTGACCGTCACGGTTTCACCCACACACATCACTGAATCGGCCTGTTGTCCGGCATCATAGCTGTACAGCTGCAATTCAGGAACTTCTGTGACGAGGACAGACGCGCTCAGCGTAAAGTCCCCGCATCCCGCTTCGCCGCCGAGCTCAATCAGAAAATGTCCGAGGGAATCGAAGGTGAACCAACGCCCAAACTGACTGTCCGTCGTCATGCCCACGGTGGCGAGGTCGCTCAAGGTATCCAACGGCGTGATGGACCACGTCATCGAAATGTCGTCTGCGCACACAGGGACCAATGAATCGATGCCCAAGAAAATGGAGTCGCCAATGCAGCGTTGGAGCGCACTGCCGTCCACGAAATCGCCCACATCCCAAGATATTGGGGTGGGCATTTCCACGCAAAAGGAGGACGTGTCTGAGGCAGACCCGCAAGATGCGTTCATCGCCTGAAGCACCACCTCGTAGTGACCTGAGTCTGCGAGAAACACCCAATGGGATTCCTGAGGTCCTCCGTCGAGCGTGGACAACGCAGCTGGACTTCCGTCTTGGGTCACCTCCCAAACGAAATCTTGCAAATCGGGACAAAAGGTGTTGTCACCCACCTGCAAGGTGAGTTGCGCACAAGAGTCTCCAACGATCGTGATGTCTGCCGTAGGCTCGATTTGGACTTGTACTTCGGCACTGCCTACGCTCGGTTCCGTCGGGGAGGAGCAGGTGTTGACGGCCTCGGCGTAAAAGGATACACTGCCGAGCGCGTCCACACAGTCCGTCACCTCGCCAAATTCCCACACGAGGGTGTCTGAAGACTCGTCGTCGATCAATCCAGAGAACGCAGGGACTCCCTCCACCTCTAGGTACCACCCTGTCCCGAGGGCGTATTCCGACAACCCCAGCCAAACGATTTCCAAGCTCGACGAACTGCATACGGTCGGGTCAATCAGCAAGTTGGGGGTCTCCGGCGCTGACCCCACAAAGACTTCCACTGCGGCTGTGTTGCTGCAAAGTCCCAAGTGAGCTGTGACACCAATTTCGTAAGAGCCAGATTGTTCATACGCATGGGCAAAGCCTTCCGCCCAATCCAAAGCTTCCTCCGTGTTGTCCCCCCAATTCACGTCGTAGTTGATGAATACGGAATTGGATGGCGTGGAGTTGACAAACTGAATGTTGAGGTTGTCGTCGCACTGAACGAGGGTCTCCGGCAAGTCCAGGGTGGGCTGTGCGATGGGCATCAGGGTCACTTCACTCGAACAAGTGGATCCGTCGCTCAAGGTCATGGTCACCTGGAAGGTGGTGACT
>PKDW01000179.1 GCA_002863145.1 Flavobacteriales bacterium | reverse complement strand
GTGAAATCGATGGTGGCCAAAGCCTGCATGGATTGCCCAGAATAGTCCGTCACGTCCAACACCAAATCGTAGTGCACGACATCAAAGCTGTCACTGCGTGCGATGCTCGGCCCCATGTCGTAGTTGTCGACGGGCAGCACCCGCAGCGAAGGGCTGTCATGCGTGCACCCCATGGCGTGACACCCTTGAACAAGGAAGGGGGTGCTTACGCTGCGTTCGTGGAGGCGGGGGATGGAGGAGGTTTGGGCTGAGGCCAAAGCGCACGTGCCCGAAGCCAAGAGAAGGGCGGTCAGACGGGAAAAAAGGAGTCGAGGCAGCGCAATCATGCCTCCAAGTTAGGCGTACTTTCGCAGCATGAAACAGGTCGAACGCACCTCCCTCGTCGAAGTCGCATACACCTTGCGGGCCGATGGCCCCAAAGGGGAAGAACTGGAAACGTGCACCGAAGAGGCGCCCTTTGTGTTTCGGATGGGGGGCGAAGAAGCGCTCGAAGCGTTTGAGCAGCGGCTGCTGGGAAAAAAGGCGGGCGAGCCGTTTTCGTTTGTGATTGCCTGTGAGGACGCATACGGGGACGAGACCGAAGAGGCCATTGTGGCGTTGCCCAAGAAGACCTTCATGGTCGACGGCAAAATCGACGAGGAAGTCATGAAGCCCGGAGAAGTCGTGCCGCTGGAGGATGACGAGGGCAATGAGTTGATCGGGGTTGTGGTGGAATTGGAGGGTGACGTGGTGCACGTCGATTTCAACCACCCCCTCGCTGGACTTGACCTTCATTTTGAAGGTGTGATTGTGGCCCTCGGCGCTTGACCTCGGGGCAACACCGCCAACACATTTTGTTGACGAAAACCCAACCCTTGGTTGGTGTATAAGTGAACATGAGGTGAGTTCTTGCATTTTATGCCTAACAACATCTCAAAACCCCATCGCGGGGATGCACCCAAATTGGTCGTCATGGACCTCTTGGGGGTGTTTGTGGAACATGACGATGCGGTGAGAAGCGCCCTTGCTGCGGCGTTCCAAGCCCATGGTGAGCGGGTGGATCCTGACGTTGCTGGCATGGCCATTGGCCACCCTGGCTTGCAAGGCATTTACCGGGTGTTTCAGTGGTTGTACCCCATGGAGCGACCCAACGACACGGCGGTCAAATCCATCCATGAATTGGCCGTCAAAGAACTGCAACGACTCGTCCGATTTGGCGGGGCCATTCAACCCTCTTCGAGTGTGGTGCGGCTCTGCGAGATGTGGACGCGTGCCGGCCTCCAAGTGGCGGCCACGACCACGCTGGATGCGCGGGTGGTCAAGGCGTTGCTGCACCGTTTGGGCTGGGATGAGACCCCGCCGTTTCACGCCTTGGTGTTGGCCGAGGAAGTCGAGCGCCCCACACCAGGTCCCGACATGATTCTTCAATGCATGGCACGCTTGGGGGTGGAGAATCTTCAAGAAGTGGCCAAAGTGGCCACGCATGTGATGGGTCTTTCAGATGCACGCCAATTGGGATGTGGTTGGAACGTGCTGATTGATGATGGAAACTTGACGATGGACCAAATCGCCGTTTTGGCGCCCACTGCGATTTTGGACCAGGCGGCGGACCTCGCGCGACTTTGGTCTTTGCCCGTCCATTCCGACGTGGAACTCGAAGACGAAATTGCGCGGTTCCTGGCGCGGCCTTGAGGGGAAATTCGGTCCTCGGTTGGGGTGACTCGGTGCAGTACCTTCGCCCCATGGAACGCACGGAAATCAGCGAATTGGGTGAGTTTGGGTTGATTCAACGCATGACGCGTGAATTGAGTCACCAACAGCCGTCGACCCTTCGCGGGGTCGGGGACGATGCAGCGGTCATTGACCCCATGGGCAAGCGCCTTGTGGTGTCCACCGACATGCTTTGCGAGGGCGTGCACTTTGACCTCAGCTATGTCCCGCTGAAGCACCTCGGATACAAGTCGGTGGTGGTCAACTTGAGTGACATCTGCGCCATGAATGCGATGCCCACGCAGGTGGTCGTGGGCTTGGGGTTGAGCAACCGGTTTTCTGTGGAGGCCGTCGACGGGTTGTATGAAGGCATTCGTTTGGCGTGCGAGGTCTACAAGGTGGACTTGGTGGGAGGCGACACGACGTCTTCGCCCTCGGGGTTGACGTTGTCGGTGACGGCCATGGGCCTCGCCGAGCCGGATGCCTTGGTGGGACGCGATGGTTCGGGTGACGACGACCTCTTGGTGGTCAGCGGGGATTTGGGTGCGGCCTACATGGGACTCCAAATCTTGGAACGCGAGAAAAGCGTGTTTCAAGCAGCGCCAACCGCCCAGCCTGAACTCGAAGATTTTGCCTACCTCTTGGAGCGTCAGCTGAAGCCGGAAGCCCGCGTGGATGTGGTGCGCGAAATCGCAGAGCTTGGCTTGAAGCCAACCTCCATGATTGACATCAGCGATGGGTTGTCGAGCGAAATCATGCACTTGGGCACGTCCTCTGGCGTTGGATTCAAGGTGTACGAAGACAAGCTGCCGATCGACCCCAAGGTGTACGATACGGCACGCGAGTTCAACCTCGACCCCACGCTGTGCATGCTCAGTGGTGGCGAGGATTACGAGTTGCTTTTTAGCGTCAAGCAAGACGATTACGAGAAGGTTCGGAACCACCCCAAACTCAGCATCATTGGCCATGCCGTGGCGGCGCCTGACGCGTTCACACTCGTGACCAAAAACGGCCCCGAAGTGCCTTTGCAGGCACAGGGCTGGGATGGATTGAAAGGTTCGGCTGAAAGCGGCAGCTGATGTGCGGCATCGCAGGGGCTCACGGACTTGAGGCGTTTGAAGGACTGGCAGACGCCACGGCGCGTGTGCGGGACATGGTGTCGAACATCGCCCACCGAGGACCCGATGCGGAAGGTGTGTGGTCTGACGAAGAGCACGTGGTGCTCGGCCACCGCAGGTTGAGCATTTTGGACACTGGAGAAGGGGCCAACCAGCCTTTCCGCATTGGCGACGACGTGCTCGTGTTCAACGGCGAGGTGTACAATTACCTCGAGCTGCGTCGCGAACTTGAAGCTGCAGGTGCGCACCGTTTTTCCACCCAAGGGGACACCGAGGTGG
This sequence comes from Flavobacteriales bacterium, assembly GCA_002863145.1. GTDB lineage: Bacteria > Bacteroidota > Bacteroidia > Flavobacteriales_D > Sanyastnellaceae > UBA11663. Next base: position 13,888 of record PKDW01000179.1, on the reverse strand, counting down.
TGCTGGCTGCGCTGCGGCATTGGGGTCTGGAAGGAGCGTTGAAGCGCTTGAACGGCATGTTTGCACTGGCTTGGTGGAGCGCGGTGGATTGTCGCTTGATTTTGGTGCGGGATCGGCTTGGCATCAAGCCGCTGTATTGGCACCAAACGCCAGAAGGCACCCTTCTCTTCGCCTCGGAAGTTCGCGCGCTCCTGGCCTCCGGCAAGGTGCGTCGCGCGCTCAACCGGGAGGCAGTGGCTGACCAATGGATGTACGGCACCGTGCATGCACCGGCGACCATTGTGTCCGGGATTCAGTTGTTGGAACCCGGCAGTTTGCTCGTGGCCCAAGACGAGGACATCAAGATGGCGCAGTGGTGGGATCCGGCGGACGAAGCGCTGGGCGAGCCCGTGCTCGACGACCGCGCGCGTCGCACCCGCATCCGCGAATTGCTTTCCGATTCGGTCGCGCTCCGGATGCGTTCTGACGTGGCCTATGGTGCGTTCTTGTCCGGGGGCATCGATTCCAGTGCCGTGGTGGGATTGATGTCCGAAGTGGCGACCCAACCGGTCAGCACCTTCAGCGTGACGTTTGCGGAAGCAGCGCTGGACGAGAGCCCGTGGTCCAGGGCCGTGGCGAAGCGGTTTGGCACCGACCACCACGAAATTCGGTTGACACCTGAAGACTTCTTGGCCCAGGTTCCGCATGGCCTCGACGCCATGGATCACCCCAGCGCCGACGGCCTGAACACCTATGTGGTCAGCGGCGCGACCCGACGGGAAGGGGTGAAGGTGGCCTTGAGTGGCTTGGGCGGCGATGAGTTGTTTGCTGGCTACCCCGTCTTCGAGCGGAGTGCGCGGCTGGCCCAATTCAATTGGCTTGGCTCGTGGCCCAGGGGCGGGCGTCGCCTTCTCGGAAAGATGCTCGTCGCGGCGCGCCCTGGAATGACCTCCCGCAAGCAGGCCGAGATCTTCGGAGGACACTACTTCGACGTGGCGCACACGTACCCGCTGTCACGTCAAATGTTCTTGCGCGCCGATTTGCAGCGCATGTTGGCCTCGGACGTGCCATTGACCAACCCCGTGTTTCGGTGGTTGGTGGCGGAATTGGCTCCGGGGAAAAAGGCGTTTGGCCTTCCGTTTCTCAGCCAGGTGAGCCTGGCAGAAATGCGCACGTACATGGGGCACACCCTGTTGCGTGACGCCGACCAATTCAGCATGGCCCACGCGCTGGAAGTCCGCGTGCCCTTCCTCGATCACCGGCTGGTGGCGGCGGCACTGGCCTCTCCGGATGCCCAAAAATTCCCCACCTCCCCCAAGCGGTTGTTGGTCGAGGCCCTTGATGGCCTTCTGCCCGACGACGTGGTGAATCGCCCCAAGATGGGGTTTGTGCTGCCTTGGGAATCGTGGCTTCGCGGAGAGTTGAAGGAGGTGTGCGATGCCGGGCTCCAAAGCTTGAAGGACCGCGCATGGGTCCAGTCGGATGCCATCGCGGGCATGGAACGGTCCTTCCATGCGGGGGAAACCACATGGTCTTGGAGCCGGGTGTGGTCTCTTGCCGTCCTTGGGGGCTACCTTGACCGCCATGGCCTCGAGTGACACCACCCCCGAAGGCAAGCGTCCGCTGCGGATTTTGGCCGTGGTGGAGTGGTACCCGCCTGCGTACAAGGCGGGAGGCCCCATTCGGAGTGTGCACAACCTCATGCAGATGCTTCGGGCCCAAACCGACCACCACCTCGAAGTGGTGTGCGGCGACCGCGACTTTGGAAGTGCATCACCGCTTGAGGGCATTGAGCCCGACGTCCCCCACATGCGCGAAGGCATCCAAGTCACGTATCGTTCCTCGGTCACCCACGCATGGTGGCTCGAAAAGTTGCGAGGCACGCCCGACAACCCCGCGCCAGACGTGGTTTACCTGAACAGCCTGTTCAGTGTTCCGTTCGCGTTGCATCCCTTGAGGGCGGCCCGAACTTTGGGCATCCGCGTGGTTCTTGCGCCGCGCGGCATGTTGGGTGCAGGCGCCCTGGCCATCAAACCGGTCAAGAAAAAGGTTTTCATGACGGCAGCCCGCCTGCTCGGTCTTTTCCGGGGCGTCCGCTGGCACGCCAGCACAGAGGTGGAGGCTCAAGATGTGCGAAGGGGCTTTCCAAATGCGGAAATTCATTGCGCGAGCAATGTGCCCATCCCTTTTTCACAGTGCCTGCCCCTGTGTCTTGGGGAGACCTTGAATTGGTTGGCCCTCGGTCGAGTCCACCCCATCAAGAACCTTCACTTCGCGCTCGAAGCCCTGCAGGACGTCGACTTGAAAGGCAAGCACCTGCGGGTGGAGCTCGTGGGGCCCGCAGAAGACGAGGTGTACCTGCAACACCTCTTGTCCTTGTCCAAGCCCGGACTGGACATCGTCCATGTGGGTGCCGTTCCGCCCCATGAACTTGGGGAGGTTTGGCGTCGGTCTCATGCGCTTCTGATGCCGACGACGCATGAGAATTTTGGCCATGCCGTCGTGGAAGCTTGGGCCCATGGCCGCCCCGTGCTTTTGAGCGACCAGACTCCGTGGAGGGGGTTGTCCGAGGCGGGCTTGGGCTGGGATGTGCCGTTGGAGAAAACGTTGTGGGTAGGCCGGATGCAAGAAGCCCTCCATTGGTCCACAGAGACATGGCAAGCGATGTCGGAGGCTTGTGTCGCGAAGCACCGGAGCCTCGTGGAGGATGACAATCTTGTGCACGCGAACGTGCAGTTGTTCAGCGAATAAGCCGAAAAAGTCAAAAGGGTCGTGTACCTTTTATGTAGGAGGAATGTTCTCTGCACTTCTTCGGCTACGCGAATCGCCAAATCTCGGCGGGTTCAACCGCCAACGACGTGTTTGGATCATGCTCTGCGTGCGAGGACAGTGCGGGAACAGGTTGCACAGATCCTGCCTACGTGGAGTTCGACCCATATGCCACCACAGACGACGGTTCTTGTGGAACGTTGGCGGTGTATGGTTGCCCGTACGACGCGGCGACCAACTACAATCCGCAAGCCAACGTGGACGATTTGTCTTGTGAGTTTGAGCTTGTAGACAATTCTTGTCCGGCCGATTTGGATGGCGACGGCTCGGTGACCACCACAGATTTGCTCAGCTTCTTGGCAAGCTTCGGCGCGAATTGTCTTTGACCTGAGGGACGTCCACAGAGATTGAAAGGGGCGCCTTCTGGGCGCCCCTTTTTTGTGGGCCACCCCGGTTCCACGAACTTGCCCTCATGAACACTTCCAACCGCGTGTGCGCCCTTTTGGGCATGGAGCTGCCCATCATTCAAGCGGGTATGGTGTGGTGCAGCGGATGGGAATTGGCCAGCGCTGTCAGTGGGGCTGGGGGTTTGGGGATTTTGGGCGCGGGGAGCATGCATCCCGGGGTGTTGCGGGACCAAATCCAAAAGGTCCAAGCCGCCGCACCGGGAAAGCCCTTCGCCGTGAACGTCCCCTTGCTTTATCCCGCGGTGGAAGAGCACATGGCGAGCATCGCCGAACTCGGCGTGCCCATCGTGTTCACCAGCGCGGGCAACCCGCGGACGTGGACGAAGCATTTGCAGGACCATGGCATCAAGGTTGTGCATGTGGTGAGCAGCGTCAAATTTGCCTTGAAGGCCCAAGAGGCCGGGGTGGATGCGGTGGTGGCCGAAGGCTTTGAGGCTGGCGGTCACAACGGACGGGAGGAAACGACAACCATGTGCTTGGTGCCAGCTGTCGCAGATGCGTGCGACATTCCCGTGATCGCGGCAGGAGGATTGCACGATGGCCGGTCCATTCTTGCAGCCATGATGCTCGGTGCGGAGGCGGTGCAGCTGGGATCGCGGTTTGTGGCCACGCCGGAGAGTTCGGCGCACATCGCGTTCAAGGAGGCGGTGCTGGCCGCAGGAGAGGGGGCCACAAGCCTGGAGTTGAAGGACGTCACGCCGGTGCGCTTGCTGCACAACGATTTTGCACAACAGGTGATTGCTGCCCAGCAGGGTGGCGCTACGTCTGACGAGCTTCGTGTGCTTCTGGGCCGAGGTCGTGCCAAGCGGGGCATGTTCGAAGGCGACTTGCAAGAAGGCGAACTGGAAATCGGCCAAATCTCGGCCATGTTGGACAGTTTGGAGCCGGCCGCAGACCTGGTGCGGCGCCTGGCTGAAGAGTGTCGCGCTCTGGGCGGGGCTGCCTTGGGTGGGCGGTTTGACTTTTGAAATCGGCTGCCTGTGACCCGGGTGACGTCTTTTGGCGTGTGGCTGTCGTATCTTTCAAATCGCTGTCAACGTGATTGTTGCCAGTCAAGCGACTCAAACCCAACGCCCTGAATCATGAATTCGTCTGCCCTGAAAACCCTCATGCTCGCCCTGATCGGGGGCTGGGGATGCACTCTGGCCACCCAAGCCCAAACCTTCACCAACGGCAACGGCGCCTTGCCCGCGACCTACAACAGTGGGGGCTGTGTGGGGTTCGCGGATTTGGATGGGGACAGTTATGACGACCTGATCATCCTCGACCAAAGCCGCGTGTTGCACACCTTGTACCAGGCCCCAAATGGCACGTTCACAGATTTCAATTTGGGCAACGTTTCGGGCTCGAGCCAATGGGGAATGTGCGTGGGCGATTTTGACAACGACGGCCACAAGGACGTGTTCAGCGGCGGGGCCTACGACGGCGTGCATTTGATGCACATTACCGCACCGGGACAGGGGAATTTGCAGAGTTTGGGGAACGGTTCGATGTTCATGCAAGCGTGCAACATGGCGGACATCGACCAAGACGGTGTGCTCGATGTGTTCGCGTGTCACGACGATGCGGTGAGCCGCCTTTGGAAGGGGGATGAGGCTGGGGCTCTGAACAACAACCAGGCGCTCATGCCACTTACGAGTTACGACACGGGCGGCTACTCCAACACGGATCACAGTGGCAACTACGGCTCGGTGTGGACCGACTTTGACCGCGATGGGGACATTGACCTGTACATCGCCAAGTGCCGCCAATTCGTGAACGACCCGCAGGACCCGCGTCGGGTAAACCAGCTTTGGGTGAACGACGGCGAGGGCAACTACACGGAGGAGGCTTCTGAGCGGGGCTTGGTGTTTTTTGAGCAGAGCTGGACGGCCGACTTCGCTGACATCGACAACGACGGCGACTTCGATTGCCTTGTGACCAACCACAGTGCGACGCTCTTGCTGTTGGAAAACGACGGCACGGGCAATTTCACGGACATCACTGCGGGGAGCGGTCTTGAAGTGACGGGGTTCTTTTTGCAGGCCAAACTCGAGGATTTTGACAACGACGGGTTCGTGGATTTGGTTTACAGTGGAGGGGCACACGCCTACTTCAAGAACAACGGAGACCAAACGTTTTCCAACGTCCCTGGCATGTTCCCTTACGGCGACACCATGCACAGCTTCGCCACGGGCGACGTGAACCGCGATGGGCAGGTTGACCTGTATGCGAGCTACGGCAATGGTTACGTGAGTGCAGACAACGGCAATGACGATGTGTTGTGGATCAACAACGGCAACCCCGGCCAGCACTGGATCACCTTCGAGTTGGAGGGCTTTCAATCCAACCGCGATGCGGTTGGGGCGACGGTGGAGATCACCGGCTCGTTTGGCACGCAGGTACGGAGCGTTCGCGCCGGAGAGAGCTACGGCATGACGTCGACGTTTTCGTGCCACTTTGGATTGGGCGCGGCCGACGTGGTGGAGACGGCGACGGTGTTTTGGCCCAGCGGCCTGACCACGTCCTTGACGACGCCTGCCATTGACCAATACCACACGGTGTTGGAGGTGCCCTGCACTGTGCCACTGGAAATCACGGCATCCACCACGGCATTGTGTCCGGGCGAAACCGCCACCTTGATGGCCCCTGCTGGGTTTGATTCCTACCAATGGAGTGGTGGGGTGACTGCGGGCAACACGCTAGAGGTTTCTGAGGCCGGGGTGTACACCTTGACGGCGTTCAACGGGGACGGTTGCGCCGGGTTGTCCAACGCCATTGTGGTGGACGTGCTGAATGGCACGGATGCGCCCACGGTCGAGGTGTCCGGCGACGAATACCTCTGCGCGGGAAGCACGTGGACCTTGACGGCGAGCGAAGGCGCATCGTACCTGTGGAGCGACGGTTCGACGTCGGCGACATTGGAAGTCGGCACTTCGGGCCTCTACAGCGTGGACGTGGAGGACCAGTGTGGCAATGTCGTGAGCTCCAATGCGATCGAGGTTCAGGTGTTTGAGGGCCCCACGGCGCCTCCCACAACCTCTCCAGACACCACCCTTGCCGAACCGGGTCCCGTGACGCTCACGGCCCAAGCAGAGACGGGGCAGTTGTTGCGTTGGTACGATGCAGAGGTGGGCGGAACCCTCCTTGGTCAGGGCAACAGCCTTCCGTTGCCTGCGGTCACAGCATCCACAACGTTTTGGGTGGAATCAAGTCAATCGACCCAGGGACCTTCGGGAACGGGGGGTGAATTGACCAACCAGCCCGGGGGCCAGTACCACCCCAACAGCGCGCGCTGGTTGGAATTTGACGTGTTTGAATCCATGCGGTTGGTGGATGTCAAGCTTTACGCGAACGGCACCTTCGATCGTGGATTTGAAATCATCGACGACATCGGACAGGTGTTGTGGTCGACGAGCGCGACGGTGACGGACGGGGAGTTTGTGCTGCCCATTGGGTTTGAGCTTGCGCCGGGAACCAACTACGGCCTGCGCTGCACCACGGACGACCCGCAGTTGTGGCGCGAAGGCACGTCCTCGACGCTGACCTACCCTTACGATTTGGCAGGTCTCGGAAGCATCACCAACAGCACGGCGGGACCAAGTTTGGACTACTACTACTTCTTCTACGAGTGGAACGTCGAGAGCACCTTGGATGTGGAATGCGTGAGTGCCCGTGCGGACGTGGATGTGGTGGTGACGCAATGCACTGACCCGCAAGCGTGCAACTACAATCCTTCTGCGGTCATCGACGACGGTTCGTGTGAATACGACTCATGCGCCGGCACGTGCCCCGGGGACTTGAACAGCGACGGAAGCATCACGGTGAGCGACTTGCTCATGGTGCTTGCCGACTTTGGGTGTGTGGACGGATGCCAAAGTGACGTGGACGGGGACGCCCTTGTGAGCGTGGCCGACTTGCTCGGATTGCTCGCCGTGTTTGGCGGGGTTTGCGACTGAGTCAGGCTTCTGATCCGTGGAAGTGCACGCGTACGGCGCGGGCCACTTTGAGGCTGACGACGTCGAGGAGGGCTTTTTCCGAGGCCTCGGAGATGGCTTTGACGTCCCCAAACGCCGTCATCAGCGCTTGACGGGTCTTGGGCCCCACCCCTGGAATGTCGTCCAATTCGGAATGCAGGAAGGCTTTGCTTCGTCGTTTGCGGTGATGGGCCAGCGAGAACCGGTGCGCCTCGTCGCGCATTTGTTGCACCACGCGCAAGGTGGGCGAACGCTTGTCGAGGTAGATCGGCACGCTGTCGCCGGGGAAGTAGAGCTCTTCCAGCCTCTTGGCGATGCCTACAAACGCAATTTTGCCCCGAAGTCCGAGTTCGTCGATGGCTTCCATGGCGTGGGAGAGTTGGCCTTTGCCACCGTCGATGACCACCATCTGAGGGAGTGACTCCCCCTCGTCGCGCAATCGCTTGTACCGGCGGTAGACCGCTTCTTTCATGCTGGCAAAATCGTCCGGCCCTTCGACCGTGCGGATGTTGAATTTGCGGTAGTCGCGCTTGGCAGGTTTGCCGTTGCGGAACACCACACATGCCGAGGCGGGGTTGGTGCCGTGGATGTTGGAGTTGTCAAAGCATTCCATGTGCACGGGATGCTCCTTGAGCCGAAGGTCGTGCATCATGGTTTCCATGAGACGGTCTTTCGCCGCGTCGGGGTCCACCTGTTCGAGTTGGGCGTGGCGGTCACGCATCGCAAATTGGGCGTTGCGCAGACTCATGTCGAGCAACTTCTTCTTGTCGCCCCGCTGGGGCACGAGGCATTCTGCGCCCAACACCTCCACGTCGACTTGGGCCAGCACGGTGCGGCTCGCCACGTCGAAGCGGTCCCGAATTTGGGGAATGGCCGCAGAGAGGATTTCTTCGTCTGACTCGTCGAGGCGTCGGCGGAACTCGAGGGTTTGGCCTTGCACGACGGCGCCGTTGTGGATCCGCATGAAGTTGACAAACGCCGACTTCGCGTCGCTCACCACCCCGTAGACCTCCACGTCCGAGACGGTGGGGTGCACCACGGTGCTCTTGGCCTGAAACTTGTCGACGGCCTGGAGCTTGAGCTTGAGGCGCTCGGCTTCTTCAAAGCGCAGATCGCTCGCGGCCACCATCATCGACTCCTTCAACGCGCTTTTCACTTCGCCGAGGTTGCCCTTCAACACGTGGCGGATGGCCGCGATGCTGTCGTTGTAGGCCTCCTCCGTTTGCTTGCCCACGCAGGGCCCCATGCAGTTGCCGATGTGGTATTCCAGGCACACCCGGAATTTGCCTTTGGAGATGTTGTCCTCCGTCAGGGCCAAGCTGCAGGTGCGGATGGGGTAGAGCTTCTTGCAGAGGTCGAGCACGGCGTGCATGCCTTTGACGTTGGAGTACGGCCCAAAATATTCGCTCCCGTCCTTCCGCACTTGACGGGTGGGGAAGATGCGGGGAAAGCGCTCCTTTTTGAGCACGATGAAGGGATACGTTTTGTCGTCTTTGAGCTGGATGTTGTAGATCGGCTTGTGCTCTTTGATCATGTTGTTTTCCAGCAACAAGGCGTCGGCCTCGCTCGCAGTCACGATCCATTGCACATCCCGAATCTTCTTCACCAGCAACTGCGTTTTGCCGTTGTGATCTTGCTTGGTAAAGTAGCTGGCGACGCGTTTCTTGAGGTTTTTGGCCTTGCCGATGTACAGCAATTTTCCGTCCCCATCGAAGTGTTGATAGACGCCCGGTTCGTGGGGCATCCGCTCGAGGATCGCTTGGATGTGGTCGGTGGTCGCCATCGTTGAACGAAGGTAGGTCGCGCAGTACTTTGCGGCATGGATTTGGTCACAGGGGCAACGGGAATTGTGGGGACGCCTTTGGTGGTCAAGCTTCTGTCCCAAGGCCAAACCGTCCGCGCCCTTCACCGCCCCTCGTCCGACCGTGCCCGCGTCGAGAAGGCCGTGCGCGAAGCCGACCCAGACAGCCTCTCGCGGTTGGAGTGGGTGGAAGGCGACTTGACGGATCAAGCCTCTCTCGAAGATGCCCTCGCGGGTGTGAATCGGGTCTTTCACAGCGCTGCGCTCGTCTCGTTTCATTCGGCAGACAGGGAGGCCTTGCGCCACATCAACGCCGAGGGCACGGCCAACCTTGTCAACGCCATGCTCCACTGTGGCACCCCGCGCCTCATTCACGTGAGCAGCGTCGCGGCTTTGGGCAGAAAGGCTGGCCAACCCACGGACGAGTCCACTCTGTTTGAGGAACAACCCAGCACGTCGGCTTACGCACGCTCCAAGCACCGCGCCGAGATGGAGGCGTTCCGCGGCGCGGCGGAAGGCCTGCCCGGCGGACTGGTTGTGGTCAACCCCACCGTCATTGTGGGGCCGGGCGATTTTCGCCGCAGCTCGTCCGCCTTGTTCCGGGTCTTGGACCGCGGCTTTTCTTGGTATCCCGTGGGCAGTGGAGGCTACGTGGGGGCCGACGATGTGGCCGAGGTGTGCATCCGGCTCGGGGACAGCGAGGTGGGTGACGCGCGCTTTGTCTTGTGTGCGGAGCACCGCACCCATCAGGATGTCATGACGACCATTGCCTCAGCCTTGGGAAGACCCGCCCCAACCCGAGCCGTCAAGCCTTGGATTGCAGGGATTGCCTGGCGGTTGGTCTGGGTGGTGGAGCGCCTCACCGGGCGCAGGTCCATGATCTCACGCGAAAGCCTGACAAGTGGCAGCGAACACCAGCGCTATGACGGATCCCGAATTGTTCAGGTCTTGAAAGAGCTTGGCCAGTCCTGGGAGTACACCCCCATCGACGACGTCATTCAGTCGACGGTGCAGGCGTATCGCCGGCAACGCGATTCTTGAGGTTCCCTTCCTCCCCAGCGGCATCTCCTCGGTTGCTTTCCACCTCCATGTCTTTGAGGGCGTCCACCACGTCGCGGAGCACGCTTTTCATGGCTTCGGGGTGTCCCCACCACCACGTGTAGCTGGAATCGAACGTGGCCGCGCTCACCCCGGTCCGGGCCCAAACGTCGTTGTATGCTTCTGCAAGTCGCTGGCGTTCGTTGTCGTTGCGGTAGATGCGTTTGTCGGCCACAGCCTCGATGAGCTGTACCTCGGTCATCACGCGGACGAACTCCTCCCTTTCAAGCACGCCTCGTGGCGGAAGGGGATCGGCTTCACCACCCACCGGTGCAGGGCTGCACCCGGCCATGCCCACAAGGAGCAAGGCCGCACTCACGCGGCCTCGAATGACACGCCTGCGAATGCGCTCAGCGGTTGAACGAAAGCCGTTGTCCAGCATGGTTTCCGTGTGAGGTTGTGATGCGGCGACCGTTCCACACGCATGTTCCGTTGACCCAGGTCTCGTGCACGCGGCTCTTGAACGTGTGCCCCGTGAACGGGGACCATCCGCACTTGGACATCACGTTGTCCTCGCGGACCGTCCAAGGATCGTTGGGATGCACCAGGACGAGGTCGGCCTTCATGCCCGGACGGATGAAACCGCGGTCAGGCATGCGGAACAATCGCGCCACACGGTGGGCCATCAGGTCTGCCACTTTTTCGACCGGGAGGACGCCGTCGTGCACCATGTCGAGCATGGCCACGAGCGCATGCTGAACCAAAGGACCGCCCGACGGCGCCTTGAAGTAGCTGCCGTTCTTCTCTTCTTTGGTGTGGGGGGCGTGGTCGGTGGCGACCACGTCGATGCGGCCATCGAGGATGGCGGCGCGAATCTGTTCCCGGTCCTCGGCCGTTTTCACGGCAGGGTTCCACTTGATGTGGGTGCCTTTGGACTCGTAATCGACGTCGCTGAACCACAAGTGGTGAATGCAGGCTTCCGCGGTGATGCGCTTGTCTTCAAGCGCTTGGGTGTTGTCAAACAAGTCCAACTCGCGCGCCGTACTGATGTGCAAGATGTGCAACTGGGTGTTGAGCTTGGTGGCCAACTCCACGGCCTTGGACGAGCTCTTGTAGCACGCTTCGGCACTGCGAATCAGCGGGTGCTGTGCAATGGGCACCGTCTCGCCGTAACGCGCCCGGGCCGCTTCGGAATTGGCGCGTACGGTGGCCTCATCTTCACAGTGTGTGGCCACGAGGGTGGGCGCCTCCTTGAAGATGCCTTCCAGCACCGCAGACTCATCCACAAGCATGTCACCTGTGGAGGAACCCATGAACACCTTGATGCCACAGACGCGGGCGGGGTCGGTTTTGAGCACTTCGTCCAAATTGTGGTTGCTCGCCCCCATGAAGAAGCTGTAGTTCACGGGGCTCACTTCCGCGGCACGGTCGTATTTGTCCTGGAGCAGGTCTTGAGTCAAGGCTTGAGGCACCGTGTTGGGCATTTCCATGAACGAGGTGATTCCGCCGGCCGCAGCGGCTGCCGACTCAGTCGCGATCTCCGCCTTGTGCGTCAACCCGGGTTCCCGGAAGTGTACTTGGTCGTCGATGCATCCGGGCATCAACCACAACCCGGTGCAGTCTTTCACTTCCGCGCTTGTTGCCAGTGCCTTGACGTGTGCGTCGGCGGCTTGCTTCGCCAAGTTGACGCCGACTGCCACAATGTGCTCCCCGTCCACAAGGACGTCTTGAACTCGAACGGCGCCGTCCGTGACGACGTGCGCGTGGAGAAACAGGGTGGCTTGGCTCATGGCAGGAAAGGATCGTTGAAACTCAGGATTTGGCGGGAAAAAAGATGCGCTTGAACCGCATTTGAAGCACGCCCAGAAGGGCTTCGCGGAAAATGTTCATGCTCATCTTTGACGTCCCCAACTCGCGGTCGACAAAGGTGATGGGCACTTCTTTCACGGCGAAACCATTCCGCTTGGCCCGCAGTTTCATTTCGATTTGGAATGCGTAGCCCACGAACTGGACCGCGTCAAGCTGGATCGCTTGGAGGGTCTCACGTCGGTAACACACAAACCCCGCCGTGCTGTCTCGGACGCCCAACCCCAAAATGGTGTTCACGTAAATCGATGCGCCGTAGCTCAGGATCATTCGGTTGACGGGCCAGTTGGCCACGCCGCCCCCTTTCACGTAGCGCGATCCCACCGACATGCCGGCGCCGCCTTCGGCACACGGAATGCGCAGGCGCACCAGGTCGTGGGGGTCGTGGGAGAAGTCGCAGTCCATCTCGAAGATGAAGTCGTAGTCGCATTCGAGTGCCCAGCGGAACCCCGCGATGTAGGCGGTTCCGAGTCCGAGCTTGCCCTTGCGCTCCAGCAAATGGATGCGGTCGGGGTGCGCCACTTGGCACTCCTTGACCAGGGCGGCGGTGCCGTCGGGCGAGCCGTCGTCGACCACCAACACATCAAAGGGGAACTCCAAGCCCATCACCGTCTCGAGCATGCGAACCACGTTCTCGCGCTCGTTGTACGTCGGGATGATGACCAGGCTGTCGTTCATGATTTCGAAGGTACGGCCACTCACGTGGTCATGCGAAGCATGTTCAGCTCCTCCTTGGTCAGGTGGCGCCAGTGGCCGCGGGGCAAATCTTTTTTGGTGAGCGGGCCATAGACCACGCGATCGACCTTAATCACCTTGTGGCCGAGGTGCTCCCACATGCGGCGCACAATTCGGCTCCGGTTGCTGTGGATTTCCATGCCAATGTCGTGGGGGTCGTTCTTGACAAACGCGACCTCCTTGGCCTTGACAAAGCCTTCATCCAGCACAAACCCTTCGAGCATTTTCTCGAGGTCTTCGGGGTTGGCCTTTTTGGCCAAGGTGATGTGGTAGAGCTCACGCAGGCCCACCTTGGGATGGTTCAGGCGCTTGGCGAGTTCGCCATCATTGGTGAACAGGATGAGTCCCGTGCTCTCTTTTTCGATGCGGTCGACCGGGTAGATGCGCTCCTTGCAGGCGTTCTTGATGAGGTCACCCACGCTGCGTCGCCCACTCGGATCGTTTTCAATGCCCAAAAAGTTCTTCGGCTTGTTCACCAGCACGTACCGCATGGTTTCCGGACGGATGGTGTCGCCTTCGACGCGAACAAGGTCCTTGGTGGGGTCCACCTTGAATCCGAGCGTCGTGATCACTTTGTTGTTGACACTTACTACCCCAGCGCCAATCATCACGTCGGCTTCTCGGCGGGAGCAGACGCCCGCTTGGGCGATGTAGCGGTTCAGGCGCATCGTCGCCGTGGAGTCCGGCACGGGCGCAAATTTGAGCTTGGGTTTGGGACCGCCAGGGCGTCCTCCTGGGCGGGAAGAGGAAGAACGTTGTCCGCCTCGTTTGTTCGAAGGTTTCGCGCTGCCGCTGCGTTGGCCAGCACTTCCCTTGCGGGCGCCTCCGCGGCGGCCTTGGTCAGGGTTTTGTTTCATGATGCCGCAAAGGTACGTCGCGGGATAAGGTCATCGCAGGGCCCGCCACGGCTTGCGTTTGCGGGGTGGCTTGGCCACGCCGTCAAACGCGTTGGAGAGATGCGTCAAGTGCGGACTTCGCCCGTCGCGAAAGGTCACCCACCACACGTCAAACCGGCACTCTCGCCCGGGCCGACCCTCGCGCAGGAGGTAGGCCTGGGCCGCCTGGACAATCCGCCGTCGCTGCCCCGAGGACGGCATGTCAGGTCGGTCAGGAGCGACATCGCACCCAGTCCGGCTTTTGACTTCGTGGAAGACGAGTTGCCCCGCCCACGCCGAAATCACGTCAATTTCAAAGCGACGCCAGCGCCAATTGCGCGCCAGCACGTGGTGACCGAGGCCCTCCATGTGCGCCACGGCAAGGTCTTCTCCGAGCTGTCC
>PKDW01000119.1 GCA_002863145.1 Flavobacteriales bacterium | reverse complement strand
TCAAAATTTGAAGCCACTTGTCGACGTCAAGCACACGTTGGGTTTCATCCAATTCACAATTGCATTCCAAGTGAATGCCCTTTTCGTTGGCGAGGAGGTGATGCATTTTGGCCACCCCTGACGTTACGTCCACAACATCCACCTCGCGCAATTGCACTGAGGACTTCCCAATTTCTAACCTGGACAAATCCAGCACATCGTCCACCACCTTCCGCAACATGGCGGTGGCTCGCATGGCTCCTTGCCAAATGGCCTCGTACTCCTTTGAACGTGGCACGTTGTTCATCAAACTGAACATGCCATTGATGGCGTTGATGGGCGTGCGGATTTCATGGCTCATTTTCATAAGCAAACCACGCTCTCGGTTGCGCGCATATGCCTCTGCGGTCAGTGCCCTGTTGGTTTCCAACTCGAGCAACTTGCGCTGCGTGATGTCAAAATGGATGCCCACCGAGCCCGTCAACGTGCCATCCTCTTGGCGAATGGGTGCTCCCGTGATCAGAAACCACATGCGATGCCCGTCGCGATGCAGGATGGGCATCTCGTAGGACGACGCTTTGCCCGCCTTGCGCTCCAACACCACTTGCGCCATTCGCGCGGTTCCTTCTTCGTCGAGCATGGCTTCCCCCTTCGTGCCCACCAACTCCTGCTCCGTGAAGCCTGTCATGGCCAAAAATCGAGGGTGCACGTGCACGACTACGCCTTCCACATCAACCTCCATGTACCCCAAGTCCAATTCTTCGAGGATGGTCCGATGCTTGAATTCGCTCGCACGAATCGCACGGACTTGGGCGACCAGATCCAAGTTGTCGGGCAAGTTTTCCTCAAGCATGGCCAAAAGGCGTGAAGAATCCGACATGGAAATGTGAGGCTCGCGCATGGAACCAAAATACCTTGTTATCGCATAAATGTTTGGCGATTCGTTTTCTTTTTTCATGTTCATTCCCACATCTTTCCGTCTTGTCCATGGCAGCCTGGGCTTGTGCCTTTTGGGCGGGATGACATGGGTGAAAACGGTCCATGCGCAATTCCGTTCTGAGTGTGACATCCGACCCATTCCCTTCAGGGAGGACATTCGGCCGCCAGACGAGTGGGAAACGGCGTGGGAAGCCGCTTGGCCAGAGGCCTCTGATGCTCTGCAAACTTGGCGCACAGGGCAATTTGAACAGGTGATTTCTGTGTGGCGCGGTTGGGCACCTCATGCCGCAGCCCAGCAGGCCATGGCCGAGCGATTCGGCCTGCCTCCCAGCGCCGCCTACCTCGCGTGGTGGGCCACATGTGACGACGCGACGCGTCTCTCCCGCGCGTCATGGGACGAACGTGCTGTGGAAGCCATGCTCCAATCGTGGAAGGCCAATGCCACTCCCCTGTCCGCCATGCAGCAGGCGCACGCAGCCCGCCCGAGAACGGTTGACCTGAACGACTGGGCACGAGCCATGCGCACAGGCATGCGCCTGATGGAAAACCTCGAACTCCCTCGCATCCACGTGGTGCAACAAGGGGAAACGGTTTACAGCATTTCAAGGACCTACGGACTGCCACCGCGGTGCTTGGCCCAATGGAATGGCGTTTGGGACGACCTCCAGCCCGGCATGGCGTTGATCATCCCTGACCTCCTCTGAATCATGAACCAGCCACGCCCCTGGTTTCAATGGCTCCTCATGTGGGGATTGTTGCTCGGCACGTGGTGGGGGGTGGAACGCTGGGGACCTGCAGCACCTTGGCTTGACGTCACCGCCACCCTGCGCCCCCTTCAGCCTCGCCATCCAAGGGTCGTCGCGACCGAAGACCGCGCGCACGCGCACTTTGGAGGCGCATCCCGAAAAGCTTGGGAATTCCTGGACACGCTGGAATTGGACCACCCCACATCGTGGCAATTGAAGGGCAGCGCCAGGGCATGGTACCCATTGCGCCGGTTTTTCCTGCATCTTCCAGAAGCGGACAAACGGCGCGTGGAAGTCTACCATTGGGGCGACAGCCAAATCGAGGGCGACCGCATCTCCAAGGTGCTCCGACAGCGCTGGCAATCGAAGTGGGGCGGTCGCGGTCCAGGTTGGGTCTTGCCCCTCACCCCTGCCAGCAACACTGCCATCGTGGGTTTGTTGAAGGCCGGGACCATGCGTCGAAGGTCGGGGTTTGGACGCGGGCGCAACGCCGAGGCACTTCGGCTGCCGTTTTTCGCGGTGAACGACGTGCCAGACACTGCGACTTGGATGGTGCGCGGCAACGGCCGTTCTAGCCTGACGCACAAAGGCTGGACATGGACAGACCTGTGGTCTCAAGATTCCGGCACCGTACGGCTCTTGGGAGAACCAGAAGCCTCCTCTTTGGACAGCCTGTCTTGGAGCCATGCGCCTGTGATGGGAGATTTGGCCTTGACCTTGTCACCCCAACACATCCAAGGCATTTTCCTGGGACAACCGCACGGGGTCTACGTGCACAACCTGTCCATGCGCGGGTCGTCGGGCACGCTGTTCGACAATGTTCCCGACGCCGATTGGATGCACTTGAAGACCACGCATGCCCCTTCCTTGATTCTGCTTCAGTTTGGCGGCAACGCCGTCCCGGGCATCCAGACGGCCCAAGAAGCGCGGTGGTTTGCCAAACGCCTCGCCAACAACATTCGCTTCTTGGAGCGGACCTTCCCAGGCATCCCGATCCTGTTCATTGGTCCTTCGGACATGGGCCGGTCTCCAACTGCGTTCCCTGGACTCCCCTTGGTCGTCGATGCCTTGGCCGCGGAAATCGCATCGACAAATGCGTTGCACTGGGACTTGCAAGCTGCCATGGGCGGCCCTGGCAGCATGGCCGAGTGGGTCAACCGAGGTTGGGCTTCTGACGACCACATCCACTTCACCCGTCGCGGGGCCCAAGAGGCAGGAGAGCGACTGGAGCAGGCCCTCTTGGCAGCCTGGCAATCCCTCCGAACGCCATGATGACCGCATTCACCTTCACAGGTTGGGCCTTTTGGGCCGCCTTCGCATCGGTGCTCCTCATGCTGTCGGGGTGGAAACGCGTCATGCCCGAACGGTGGCATCTTCCCGAACTGCGGCAGCTGCTGCTGCTGGCATTCAGCTTGGGCTTTTATGCCCTCGTCGGAGGGCAACTTGTGGGACTCTTGGCGGCATCCATTTTGGTCAACCACTTCCTCACACGGGCCATGTGGTCGCAACAAGGCCCACTTCGTCACCTCCTCCTTGGCGCTGGCATTGCTTTCCACCTTGTGGTGTTGGGCGTGTTCAAATACGCCTACTTCGTCGCAGACCTCTTTCCCGGAAGCCCCCTGCAAGGCACGTTGCAAGCGTGGCGTTTGGACCAATGGATGCTTCCCGTGGGCATCTCTTTTTACACGTTCCAAGCCATCAGCTACATCGTGGATGTGCATCGTGGCACCTTGGCCCGTCCAACCTCCCTGCTTTCCCTTGCCACCTACATCACCTTCTTTCCGCAATTGGTGGCGGGCCCCATCGTACGGGCGAAGCAGTTTTTGCCGCAATTGCAGGCCAAACTTTGGACGTCCCACCGAGAAGACGACGCGCGTCATGTCCATCTCATTCTTGGTGGGTTTTTGAAGAAGCTCGTGCTCGGGGACTTGGTGGGGGCATGGCTTGTGGACCCGGTGTTTGAGCGCCCCGCCGAATGGGTGTCGTGGGAAGTCATGCTCGCGCTCTACGGCTACAGTCTTCAAGTGTATGCCGACTTCAGCGGGTACACCGACATGGCCAAAGGCATGGCGGGCCTCCTCGGCATCACCCTCCCGGAGAATTTCCGCTTTCCGTACCGCGCCACTTCACCGTCCGACTTTTGGCGGCGGTGGCACATCACCCTGTCGCAATGGTGGAAAGACTACGTCTACATCCCCTTGGGCGGAAACCGACGCTTCAGCGCGCTGTCCTTGCTCTGGGTGGCGTCGATGCTGTTCAGCGGCATGGTGTTGTGGGGAGAATTGGGGGGCGTGCTCCTGCTTGCGGGAGGTACCTTGCTGGCGGTGGCAGGCGTCTTGATGGCTCCCCGCGTGCAAGCCAAACTGGCGACTGTTGTCAACGTGCTGATCGTCATGCTCCTCGGCGGATTGTGGCACGGTGCGCATGTGAACTTCGTGACATGGGGGGCGCTGAACGGAGTTGTGCTTGTGCTTTGGATTGTGTGGCCCCTTCGCGCTCAGGCCCCGTGGGCCAAACTGTTGGGCTGGCTCATCACCTTCCACACGGTCGTGCTGGCGCGCATTTGGTTTCGGGCCGGTTCCCTCATTGCATGGAACGAATCCACCGAAGCACCCCACCCGGAAGATGCGTGGGAGACCGCGCAAGTGCTGTGGCAACAGTTGGGAAAGGCCGCGCCCAATCCGATGAATCAAGTGTGGTCCCCCACTTACGCGGCGGGCATTTCACTTCTTGTCCTGGGCTACGCGTTGCACCTCATGCCTGGGCGCATCCGGAATTGGATGGAACAACAAACCACATCGAAGCCCTTGTGGCTGACGTGGTTGTTGTGGTGCATCGCAACGATGCTGGCCTTGTGGTGCAGCGCAAGCTACCCCAAGCCCTTCATATACTGGCAATTCTAAATGCGATCAGCGCCCAGGCTGGGTTGCAACAGGAACTTCTTGGTACGCGCTGCACGTTTGGTGTCCCTGCGTGGAGCAAGAGGCCAAAGACGCAACGACAATGACCGCACATGCGATCCAAGCGAGCATGGAAAGTCGTGTTGTTTTCATGTTCCCAAGGTGCAACCGAAGTGGAACAATGTCAAGCTCTTTTGCCTCTCTTGTGAACAGCCGAGGGTGTACATTCGCATCCATGACGCCGCACCGCATTTTGAATGGCATTTTGGGAGTGCTTCTCGCCTACAACGCCTCGTTTTTCTCCCTGCATTTGTCGGGACAAAGTCGGCTTTGGAAAGACGCACTCAGCGACGTGCAAGCCTTGCTGAGCATCATGGAGCTCATTGCGGTGGTTGCCCTTTTCGTGGATTTGGTCGTTCGCTTTGATCAGATTGCCAAATCGTGGCAAGTGCCCCGTGTTGCGGGCGTGGGTCTTTGCGTCACCGGCATGATTTTCAAGTGGTTTGTCCTGTACCTCCACTTGAGCTACCTCGTGGACTGACCCCTCTTCGATGGACCTCAGTCCTCGTCGAGGTGGTAGTCAAACTCCTCGGCAGGGAGGGTGCGCGGCAGCATGCGGAACACCTGGTATCGCTGCTTCACGTACAAGATGAACTCGTACTGTGACCACCGCTTCAACGCGTCTTCGCCCGGATCGCAGAAACGTGCAAAGGACTCAAACTCCCAAGGCTCCAGGTCGACGATGTCGTAGTCCACATACTTGACAAAGAGCTCCTGCAGAAGGGCCCTGCGACGGTCTTCGTTTTCCAAACGGGCGACTTCGCGCTGGCTTTGGGGCTCACGCGCAAACGCTTCGTACAAGAACGTGATGGGGCTTTGCATCGCATCGATTCCCGACACGCGGAAGTCCTCCTCTCGGTACCCCAAGGCTTGGATGTCCCGGACAATTTCCTTCAGCGTCCGCGGCGCAATGACCTCGGCCGTGCCCACTTCCACTTTGAGCACGCGCAACACCACGTTCATGGCGTCTCCAGACCCCACGCGACATTCTTGGGTATGGTACCCCACGGCACCAAACACGAGCGTGTCCCCGACGCAGGCCCGCACCAGAAACTCCCCGTCGCTTCCCACAAATTCACCGGCACTGGATCGCCTGTTGACGACCATGGACGAGGGAATCCAGCGACCGTGGACATCCCCCACAACTCCGGAAACCACCACCAAACTGTCGCACACGGAAGAAGGTGCCGTTTGGGCTCGACCCCAGACGCTGCACAGACCACAAACGACGAATGTCAACAGCGGACGCATGCGTACAAAGTACGGGCAGAACGCACGGAAGCTGGGTCGGCTTTGACGTACCTTCCCATCATGTCCTCGGATGCTTCCTCTCCACAGAATGCGCGCTCACGGGCCCGCGACGCCGCCCGGGCGCTGATCCAGTCCGCCCAGGCTTGGACTCCGGAATCGCTGGCAAAGGCTGTCCGTGAAGGACAGCGCGAGGCTCTGGCGCAGGCCATCACATGGGTGGAGAGCGCCCATCCCGACCACCAGGACCGCAACGAAGCCCTCTTGCGCCTCGCCCCCAGTGCGGGGCAGAGCGTGCGCATCGGATTTACGGGAATTCCTGGGGCTGGCAAGAGCACGTTGATCGAACGGTTTGGGCTCGATGCCGTCCGTCGTGGCGCACGCGTGGCCGTCTTGGCCGTGGATCCCTCGTCTCAACGAACCCAAGGTGCGCTTCTGGGAGACAAAACGCGCATGCACGACCTGTCGAAGCATCTCGATGCCTTCGTCCGCCCTTCGGCTGCTTCCTCCACCCTGGGCGGTGTGGCCCGCTCCACGTCCGAAGCCATTCAGCTTTGTGAAGCTGCTGGATACGACCTGATCTTGGTCGAAACCGTAGGCGTCGGCCAAAGCGAAGTGACCGTGCGGAGCATGGTCGACGTGTTTGTGCTCATGCTCATTGGTGGCGCAGGGGACGACGTCCAAGGAATCAAACGAGGTGTGGTCGAGATGGCCGATGCTGTGGTGGTTCACAAAGCCGAGGAAGAACGCCTCTCGGCATGCCGAACCACGGCCGGGGCCTATCGCCAAGCGCTGCACGTCTTGCCCCAGCCTCCCTCCGGCGCCGACACCGAAGTCATGCTGGTGTCCAGTTTGACGGGCGACGGCCACGACGCGCTTTGGGACCACATTCAACACCTCACGGAAACTTGGAAGGACTCCGGTTGGTGGAAGGCCCAGCGCACGCAGCAGCGGCTCGATGCCATGCACCGCCACGCACGCCAGTTGCTGATCGAGTCGCACATGCACCACAAATCCGAAGCATGGAAACGCCTGGAAAAGGAGGTGTTGCAAGGTGAAGCTAGCCCGTTCGCCTCGGCGCGAAGCTGGGTCCACCTCCCGTTGAATTCGTGAATGTTCTCGCGTGCCTCGGAGCTGTTGCTGTGTTGGCGTGGACAGCGGGTGTGGTCCTCGGGCGGGCGCGGGCAAAGCCACGCCAGGCCAACGTCTCTCCTTCTCAATTGAAGACGCTGCAAGGGCGCATGCTGCATGCCCAAAACATGGGTATGCGGCTGCAAGAATTGGCTTCCAACCAACAACGCCTGCAAGAGGAACAAGCGCACCTGCAGCTTCTGCAAGATTTGAAGGACGAGGTGCATTGGCTCCTGTCCGAGGTGGAATCAACATTGACCAAACATCACGAACACGACCCCGATCGGCTGGAGGACATGCTCGACGCCACGGGCAAAGCCCTGCGCTTGGTGTTGGATGCCGGAAGGCAACCGATGACAACCTGGCAGCGGGCGCAGGAGACCTTGACCCACCTGCACAAAACGCTTTGCCTCATCCGAGACCTCCCCACTCCTACACTCACATTCGATGAAACATAAAATGCTGAAAAACAATGTAATAAGGTTGTTTTGATTCAACTGATGATTGAATTTCAAAGGTTGAAAGTGACCGACGAAATGTTCCCCTTTTTGGGGCGTGACTCAGGGGTCACAGCCCGGCTGAGCGATGGCACCTGGCGAAGCGTATCGTGGTCTCAGGACGTTCGCAAAGATTGAATCTTCTGCACGGCCTCTTCCACCGTCATGGCCTCTTGAGCGCCTTCCTGCATGTCTTTCACCATGACTTGGCCCGATGCCAATTCGCTTTCCCCCAGCACGAGCACCCAGCGTACGTTCCGGTCGTTGGCGTACTTGAATTGCTTCTTCAGTTTTGCGGGGTCGGGATACAATTCGGCGGACAGGCCTGCCTCTCTCAAGGCTTGGGTCGCACGCAACTCCTTGGGCAGCTCGCCTTGCTCCATTTGGACCACCATGGCGTCCAACCCATCGCTGGCCATGGCGGGCCATGCGTCGAAGTGATTCAGAATATCTTCAATGCGGTCTGCGCCAAAGCTGATGCCTACGCCGCTCATGCCTTTCCAACCAAAGATGCCCGTCAAATCGTCGTAACGTCCCCCGCCGCAAATGCTGCCCACCGGCGCACCGTCCACGGTGACCTCAAAAATGGCGCCCGTGTAGTAATCCAACCCTCGGGCAAGCAAGGGGTCCATGCGCAACGCGTCCAGGTTGACACCTGTGTTCACAGCGCGCGCAATGAGGTCACGCACACTGGCCAAGGCCGACTCGCCCGACGCGTGGCCTTCCAACAAGGTGGCCAACGCGTCGAGGGCAGCCATGGGGTCCTTGTGGTCGCGCAACGCCACGAGCTCAGGCAATTGCGCTGCAGCCGATTGAGGCAGTCCGCGCTCCTCAAATTCGCGAATCACGCCATCCACCCCCACCTTGTCAAGCTTGTCCACCGCAACCGTCCAGTCCGTGAATTGCGCCTCAGTCACCCCCCCCAACAAAGCCGAGGCTTGGAGCAAACGGCGATCGTTGATTTGGATTCGGAAACCTGGGACTCCCAGCGCAGTAAGGGCCTCAGAGAAAATTTGAACGAGTTCCAACTCGCACAGGGTGCTCTCCGATCCGATGATGTCACAGTCGCATTGGGTGAACTCTTGGTAGCGTCCCTTGCCGGGACGGTCGCCGCGCCACACGTTCTGGATTTGGTAACGCTTGAAAGGGAAGGTCAATTCGTTGCGGTTCATGACCACAAAGCGGGCAAAGGGCACCGTCAAATCATAGCGCAACGCCTTCTTGCTGATGCGCGACGTCAACGCCGTGCTGTCTTTGCTCGCCAAAAGGACGTCATCTGCCTTGGCGAGGTAATCCCCGTTGTTGAGAATCTTGAAGATGAGCTGATCGCCCTCCTCCCCGTATTTGCCAGTCAACGTCGAGAGGTTCTCGAAGGACGGCGTTTGGATCGGCACGAAGCCATGGGCCTCGAACACGTGACGCAAGGTGCCAAACATCCAATGCCGGCGCACCATGGCGCGCGGTCCAAAATCACGGGTTCCCTTGGGGATTGATGGCTTGCTCATGGCCTGCAAAAATAGACCTGAATCCTCAGCGCTTCAGGCGTCGGCGGTATTGGATGAACAAAGTCACAATCAACACCGCGGTCAAAATCCAAATCACTTGCATGCCGCCAACATACAACCTTTTCCGTTCGGTCAACCCCTACTTTTGCCGCATGTTCCCGCAAGCTCCCCTTCTCACCCTGCGCGGTCACCAAGGTGCGGTCTACGATTTGGCCTGGGACACCTCGGAGCGTTCGTGGATTTCTGCGGGCGGCGATGGCGTGGTGGCGCGCTGGTCTTTTGGGAAAACCGATGGCACCGCCCTCTTTCAACATGCTTCCCCCTTTTTCGCCGTGACCGTCTGGGATGACCTTGTGCTTGGTGGCAACCACACGGGAGAGCTCTTTGTCAAAACCCTTGACAAGCACACGGTCTACACCCCTCACAAGGCGCCCATTTTCGCCTTGTTTGTGGATGCCCAAAACCGCCTTTGGAGCGGTGATGGCGCAGGGGTGGTTGGCATGTGGTCACGCGATGGCCAAGGCCTGCGTCTCGAACAACAATGGAACACGAGCCTAGGCAAAATCCGGCACTTCTCCTCCCACCCTCAGGGCCTCTTGATGGCAGGAGGCAGCGGCCAATGGTGCGTTTTGGACGAGACGGGCAAGCTCCAACGAGGAGTGCAGGCGCATGCGAGGAGCTGCTATTGGGCCCTTCATCTGGAGGCCAAGAATGTGATACTCAGTGGCGGCCAAGACGGACAGTTGCGGGTGCAGCGCCACGACGAATCCTTGCTGACGTTAGACGTGCATCAAAGCGCCGTGTACCGCGGCTTGATCCACGGATCGACGCTTTGGACGTGCGGTCGGGACAAGGGCGTGAAAGCATGGAGCCTCGATTCACTGGATGCCTTGGACAAGCTCAAGCTTCCTCACACCCGCTCCGTCAACGCGATGGCGTTGGGCGGACCGGGCGGGGCGCATCTCGCCACGGGAAGTGACGACCGGAGCATCAAGGTTTGGGCACTTTGACCCTCACCACACGATGGGCTTCTCTCCACGTGCTTCCAGCGCTGTGTTGCATCGGCTGAACGGTTGACTGTCCCAAAAACCACGGTACGCCGCAAGCGGACTGGGGTGGGCTGAAGCGATCACCGTATCGCCAGGCCTCACAGCTCCGTGCGCTTCCACAGCGCGGGCGTGGGTGTGTTGGGCTGGTTTGCCCCACAAAATCCAAACCAAGGAAGGTGTACGCGCCATCAAGGTCACGAGCAAGTCGTGCACAGCCTTTTCCCATCCCAGGCCTTGGTGCGCCCCAGCCGTGCCCATTTCAGTGGTCAACACGGCGTTGAGCAAGAGCACGCCCTGTTGCGCCCAATCTTCCAAATTTGCGGGCCGATCAAGGGGTACATCGAGGTCGGAGGCCCGCTCCTTGAACACGTTTCGCAGCGAAGGCGGCCAAGACAGCAAAGGATCGGCCACACTGAAAGCCAAGCCGTGGGCTTGACGCATGCCGTGGTAAGGATCCTGTCCCAACAGCACCACCTTGACCTCTTCCGGAGGTGTGCACTCCAAAGCACGCCACATGTCGGCCATGGGCGGGCAAAGCAAACCCTTGCGCTCCGCCTCACGGATGCGGGCTTTGAGCACAGACTGACCCTTGCCCCCCTCCATGCACCATGACGGCAGGAAATCCTGCCACTTGGTGGGAGGTGCACACCAGGTTTTGGACGGGCTCGACATGTGCAAATTTGAAGGTTTGTGGAAAACCTCAGCACGGTTTCACGCGCGTTGGCTTTTCATGGGGCAATCTAGGGGGTATTTTTGCACATTCCCACTTGACTCTACGCCATGACCGAAGCCCTTCCCATTGACCCCGAAGTCGCCAAGCGCCTCAACAGCAAAAAAGGGAAAGATCTCTATGGTTATCAAGGAGAAGCGATCGACCAAATCATGGCGCGCTTCCGCAAATTTCCCTCCGGATACAACCTCTTGTACCAACTTCCCACCGGGGGTGGCAAAACGGTGATTTTCTCGGAGCTCGCCAAACGCTACATCTTGGAAACCGGCAAGCGCGTGCTCATCCTGACGCACCGCATCGAGCTTTTGGGCCAAACCTCCTCCATGCTCACAGAGATTGGTGTGCCCAACAAAATCATCAACAGCAAGGTCAAAGAACTCGAGGAAAGCGAGGATCACTGGTGCTACGTGGCGATGGTGGAAACGCTCAACAATCGCCTGAACGATGAGCGCATCGGCTTTGAGGACTTGGGGTTGGTCGTGGTTGACGAGGCGCACTACAACAGCTTCAGGAAACTCTTCAAGCACTTTGATCAGCAGGTGCTTCTCGGCGTCACGGCCACGCCCCTGTCCAGCAACATCAAGCTCCCCCTCCACGACAACTACACCGAGCTCATTGTGGGTGAGAGCATCGGAAGTTTGGTCGACCAGGGCTTCTTGGCCAAGGCCAACACCTACAGCTACGACGTGAACCTGCGTGCGTTGAAGGTGGGCATCAACGGCGACTACACCGTGAGCTCTTCCGAGCGCCTCTACGGCAACTTCCTGATGCAGGAGAAGTTGCTCTATGCCTACGAGGAGAAGGCCAAAGGCACCAAGACACTCATCTTCAACAACGGCATCAACACCTCCAAGCAGGTTCAGGCCATGTTCGCCGAAGAGGGTTACCCGTGCATGCACTTGGACAACACACACAGCGAGAAAGAACGTGCAGACATTTTAAAGTGGTTCCACACCACCCCCGATGCCGTGCTTTCCTCGGTGTCCATTTTGACCACAGGATTTGACGAGCCGACGGTGGAGACCATCATCCTGAACCGGGCGACCAAGTCGTTGACACTTTACCATCAGATGATTGGCCGTGGGTCTCGTGTGCTGAATAACAAGAAGGAGTTTGTGGTCATTGACTTGGGAAACAACGCACGGCGGTTTGGGCTGTGGGACGCCCACATCAACTGGCACGACATCTTCAAGTCTCCCCAGTCGTACATCGACGGGCTGTACACCGACGAAGAGATCGAAAACGAATTCGTGTACGAGATGCCCGACGATCTCGCCGAGCGCTTCAAGGGCGGTCCCATCACGGAGTTTGACATGGCTGAAGCGTACGTCGAGGTCACCCGCGAAGGACTTCGCCCCAAGGAGGCCATCAAGCGCAGCATGGAACAGCACGTCGCCATCATCAAGTACGCCTCAGAGGACTACTGGGACGCTTTGGAAGTCGTCGATTTGCTCGCGGACGATGTGAAGTTCAGGGTGAAGCAATACGCCAAGTGCATTGCCAAGGCCACCCCCAACTACCGGAGTTGGTTGGAAGAAGAGTACTGTCGCAACCTCAAGACGGCCCTGCGACATGCCTTCAACGATGAAGACTGAGCCCCCGTTCATGAATTGAGTGGACCGGGAGGTCCCGTTAGAGAAGTGGTTCTTGTAGCTTCTTCGCATGAGTTTGCTGACGATTGTGCTGACTGCGGCCCTTTTTGGGGCGCTGGGCATGTGGTGGGGTCAGCGTTGGACGCCCCCACGGCCCGGGCGCGTTTCCAATTCGCCTCACGATGCGTGGATGGAGCGACACCAGAGGCTGCGCGACCAATCCCAATTGGCCCAGCGGCGCCATGACGTCCGACACACTCGACACGAAGTCCAGCAGCAAACCCTTCAGCTTCACCTCAGTCCGCACTTCATGTTCAACGCCCTGTCGTCCGTGCAGTGGCTGTGGTCAGACCACAAGCGCGATCGGGCGGCCCGGTTGTTCTCCAATTTTGTCACCCTTTGGCGCCACCATTGGCGCAGCCATGAGGCCAGCACGCACACCCTGCAGGAAGAATTGGAATCCCTTCAAGCGTATTTGACATTGGAGGTGCAGCGCTTGGGCCGGGCCGTGGCCATGGAGGTACGCATCGACCCCTCGGTTTCGCGTGATGGCCGCCTCCCTGCCCTGCTTCTTCAACCGGCGCTGGAGAATGCCTTGTGGCATGGCCTCGACGATTCTGTGACCCACCCCCGATTGGAACTTGCCATCTCACCACAGGAAGGGCGCCCATCCTGGGTGAACATGGTCCTTCGGGACAACGGAGTCGGTCTTTCCCGCTCTTCTTCCACCACCTCAACAGACGCGCCGTCCGACCACGTTTCCATGGGGACTGAAATCACGTCCATGCGCCTTCGCGAGGTTCATCCCGAGGCGCGGTTTGAACTGCGTGAAGCGCGGGCGCCTTGGAGCACAGAAGTCTGGATCAGCCTTCCCTTGGTTGTGCCAAACTCATGAGTTCAGGCAACCTTGGCGAAGGCGAAGCCTCGAGCGTTCCCTCCAAGCCTTCCAAGGCATCAAGCCAGCCCACGGCGGCAATCATCGCCGCGTTGTCGGTGCAGTAGGCCATGGGAGGAATGTGCACGGTCCATCCGCGCTCTGCTTGGGCTGCGGCCAGGCGCGCGCGCAGGCCAGAATTGGCGCTCACGCCACCTGCAATCGCCACCTCTGTGATGCCCGTGTCCTCCACCGCTTGAATCAAGGGCGCCATCAACATGTCCAAGATGGCCGCCTGAACGGAGGCGCAGATGTCGGCCTGGTTGTCTTGCACGAAACGCGCATCCTTGTCCTGCGCCAGTTTCAAGAAGTTCAGCACCTGTGTTTTCAATCCGCTGAAACTCCAATTGTAGCCGTCCATTCTTGGACGCGAAAAAGAAAATGCATCTGGATTGCCTTGCGCCGCCAACTTGTCCACCACAGGGCCACCGGGGTAAGGCAGGCCTGTCAATTTGGCCACCTTGTCGAAGGCCTCGCCGGCTGCATCGTCCAACGTTTGGCCCAAGACCTCCATGTTGTTTGGACGGTGCACCTTCACCAACTGCGTGTGTCCCCCACTGACCGTCAAGCAGAGAAAGGGATACGCCGGCGGTGGCCCGGGCTCAAGGACATGGGCCAAGATGTGCGCACGCATGTGATGGACCGGAATGGAAGGAATGTCCAATCCCCACGCCATGGCCTTGGCGAACGAGGTGCCGACGTGCAGGGACCCCTGCAGACCAGGGCCCAAGGTGTAGGCGATGGCATCCAAATCCGTGGCGGCCACGCCAGCCTTGTCCAAAGCAGCTTGCACCACGGGCTGAATCTTGGAGAGGTGTGCACGCGAAGCCCACTCGGGCACCACGCCCCCCACCTCCGCATGCAGGGCCTGGTTGGCCACGACGTTGCTCAAAACCTGAGGGCCTCGAATCACCGCCGCAGAGGTGTCGTCGCACGACGACTCAATTCCCAAAATGAGTGGATGCGGTGCGTGTTCCATGCAGGTCAAAAATACGACGGGCTTTTCGCCACGCCTATCTTCGGGGACACGACCGCAGGTCGACGCGCGCCATGACCCCAACAGATGCAAACTCCACCCCAACTCCGCGACACCGCAGAAGGCTGTGGGGCATTCTGGCCGGGGTCGCAGGAGCACTTGCTTTGGGCGTGCTGACCTTCAACGTTTGGATCACTTTGGTGGTCAATGGCGCCCTGGGTACCATGGCAATCGACGCGACCTTGGCACATGTCCGCCTCGATGTGGGCCAAAGGCAATTCACCATCGTGGGCCTCTCTTGGCAATCGGCCGACGGGAACGCGCGCATGACCTTGGATTCCTTGGCATGCGCCATTCCGGAGTGGCGTTCCGGGGTGTGGCACCTCGCCTCTGCACACGCCAGCTCCCTTCATGTGGATGTGAACGGTGCGACGCGCAAGGAAGAGGATGCACCCCCGTTTTGGGAGGGCCTCGCGACGGGAGTGCACATCGACACCATGGCTTGGCAACACGTGACGGTGTCGGCCGACCGCCGCCACACCGCACACATCATTGGGGGCCAGTTGGGCGAACTGACCTTGGACAAGACCGGCCTCCGTTGGGAAGACCTGCGTTTTGGCAGCGGAAGCGTGGTTTCGCCTGCCTTGCCGGACACGCTCGATTTGCCCCCTGGCCAATGTGGTGCGTCGTGGACACCGACAGGGCTTGCGCTTCACAGCGAAGGCTTGAGCTTGCCCGGATTGTCCTTCGAAGGGGACCTCTCTTGGCCCATGGACGACGGACGCGGTAGGTTGAACCTCAATTGGCCGGTCCTGCAGCCGTGGCTCGAAGCCGCCGACATGGGAGCCTGGGTGAACGACTTCGGATTGGCATCCGCCCAATCTGACATGACGTGGTCCACCCAAGATGCGCATTGGGAACTTTCTGCCGAAGGTCCAGACTGGCTCTCTTGTCAGGCCAGCGGGTCAGACTCCAGCTGGGTGGGACGCTTTGACCTCTCTTCCATCCCGCCTGTGGCCCGAGAATTTTGGCCTTCTGACGTGTGCCACATCGACCTTGAAGGCGATGTCCAAGAAAGTCGCCTCACGGTGGCCGGGGATTCTTCGGTTTCCGCCCAAATCCGCATCCGCCCTCCTCAATCCTGGGAAGCATGGCTGACGTCGCGGAACACTTGGCCCCATCTCGAGGTGGAATTGGATCGCTGGGGAGACATCATTTCCTCCCCTGAGGAACGCCTGACCGCAAGCCTGCATCAAGACGGAAAACAATGTTCTGTGAGCCTCGCCCAATTGACCTCGCGCCTCCCTTGGTCAGCGGCAGGTCGGTACACCGAAAATCGTTGGGACATTCGGGCCGAAGCGGGTCCGATGGTGCTCGGGCGAGACACGTTGGCCTTTTCCTCTGAAGCCCGGGTCGACCTGCGTGAGGATGGCCTGCGGTGGCAGGCTTTGAACCGCGCTTTGGCCTGGGAAGACACCTTGATTTGGACGGGGGACGTGAATTGGCATGCGCCTGCAGTTTCTTGGACCTCGTCCCTCCACAGCATGAATGCCAAACTCGAAGCACGTGGTGAGGACCTGCCTTGGACGGCGGCTGAGGCGGCCATGGCGTGGCTCCATCGCCGGCCCACTTCATGGCCTGCGCTCGAATGCTCGGGACAGATCGGTCCCGACCAGCACCTGGTTGCCTTGACGATGCCTGGCCTGTCGTTGCGGGACACCGCATCCTTCCACGTGTCCTGTGGTGGCGACGTGGCTCAACTGTCCTTGAATGTGCCAAGAGGACGGGTTTCGAACGTGGATTTGGGCCCCTCCAACTTGAGTCTTTCGAGCACCGACAACCACGTTCAAGGTCACTTGGGCGTGAGCGCAGAGGTTGGAGGCAAGCCATGGAACGCCCACGTCGACTTGCAAGGAACCGATCACTGGCAGGCCCTGACCGAAGTCATTCTTCCCGATGGACAAGTGGCCTCTCTCCTCGCGGACGCCCGTCCCGAAGGGACTTCGTGGACATGGGGACTCTTGGAGACCTCCATCCCCTTGGGGACACAACGTCTGGCCTTGCAAAACGGCCCGATTTACTGGAATCCAGAAGACGACCGTGCTTCTGGACCACACGTGTTGTTGGGCGGAGACTTGGGCTCCATGGCCATGAACGTGCTGACATCGTCGCATGGCACATGGACAGTTGACGTCGAAGGCCAATTGACGCCTGGCGGGCTGTCGTCGTTGCATCCTGCCCTCCGCGCGGACGGGCTCGAACTCCAAGGACAATGGAACCATGACCACGCCTCCGGGTCGTGGGGCACCCTCCAAACAGCGTCGCACAATGTGGCCTTCGAATCCATCTCTTTTGCATCCCTGACTTCCCGCATGCAATTCCGGGAGGGGCGGTTGCATGCCGAAGTCGACGCAGAACGACCCACGTCGCAAACGCAATTGCAAGGTACCGCCATTTGGGAGGTGTCCACCCCCGATGAACTTCGCGTCGACGCCAACTTGACGCACATCCCCCTGTCTTGGGTTCAACCCTGGGTGGACACCAGTGCAGCCCTGCTGACCGGAACGTTGGATGCCGCGGTCGAAGTGTCGGGGCCTTGGCGTGCGCCCGTGCTGTCCGGGGGTGGCATCATCGACACGCTGACGGCTGAAATCCCAAGTCTGGGCACCTCCTTCGGCGCTTCGGGGGCATTCGTGATTGGGCGAGACGAAGTGGTGCTGCGTTCGTGCGTGCTCTCGGATCGCCTCGGCGCAACGGCACGTGTGGAAGGAGCGCTTCTGCACGACGGGTTTGCCGACTGGAACTTCGACGTGTCGATGGTGGACACGCCCAACGACATGCTCATCATGGACCTTCCCCCTTCCCCGAAATCGCCGGTTTCCGGGGTTTTGGTCGGCCAAGGAAGCCTGGATGCCTTCTTCTGGAGCAACCGTCTCGAATTGCGCGGGGACGTGTCCGCCGAGGCGCCCACCGATTTCACTTTGTCTTTGGAGGATGGAGAATCCGAAGGCTGGGGCTCGTGGGTGGTCTTTGCCACAGATGCCCCCTCGGATTCGGTGGTGACCCCCAATGAAGAAGACGAGCTCAATGTGCTTTTGGATTTGAACATCGAGGCCAAACCCGAGGCACAGGTCACCATATTGACCGACCCCGAGAACAACGCCAACCTGGTGGGCAGCACCGAGGGCAGCATCCACTTGACGCTGGAAGATTGGGAACGGATGACCTTGACAGGCACCTTGACGGTGGTGGAAGGACGCTACGATTTTGCGTTGGGTCCCCTGCTGCGCAAGCAATTCAGTGTGGATGAAGGCGGGACGCTGTTTTGGAGTGGGGATCCATACCAAGGCACGGTGGACTTGAATGCCAAATACGCCACCCGCGCGAACGTCCAACCGCTCCTTGGAAGCGCCTCGACTGGGGTGCAAAACGAAGACATCGACGTCATCCTTCACCTCAATGGACCGATGTTGCGGCCCAACATCGGGTTTGACCTCGATGCACCTCGCGCGCCTTCAATCGTGGCCGAAGCCCTTGCCACGGCCGTGTTGGACGATGCAGAGCGCACCCGACAGGCCATTGCCCTGCTGAGTTTGCAGGAGTTTCTTCCCCAGCAAATCAACACCCTCGAACTCGGAACCGCGGGGCTTCAAGAGTACAGCATCGACATGGTGACTTCCCAGCTGTCCAATTGGCTGAGCAAGATCAACGAGGACATCGATGTCGGCATCCGCTACGACGCCTCCTCTGCACTGAATCCGTCATCGGTCGACCAAGACGCCCTGCAACTCGCCTTAAAAGCTTCGTTTTTCCAGGACAAACTCGAAGTGGAGGGTGCCTTGGGCTCACGGGACATGACGCAGGAAGCGTTGAGCGAAGCCCAACTCCAAAACGTCCGCATCCTCTACAACCTCAACGAAGAACGGGGCCTGCAGCTGACCGGCTTTTCGGAATCCCAATCCACCGTGACGCAATCGGGAAACACCACC
>PKDW01000076.1 GCA_002863145.1 Flavobacteriales bacterium | reverse complement strand
CGACGCATGCTGTGGTCAACAGCCCTGCGCGATACAATGCGGTCATGGTTTCAGTTTCTTGATTGGTGCTCAAGCAGAGTTGAGGCTCTGCAAGGTAACACAGCATACCAATTTGAAGTTGCATGCATGGGTCAAACGTACCTTTGCGGGCATGGCATCCGGCCTCAAAGCAGCTTTTCACACCCTGGGGTGCAAGCTGAATTTCAGCGAAACCTCTACACTCGCCCGGCAATTGGGCGACGCGGGGTACGCCCGTGTGCACTTGGACGACGCCCCTGATGTGGTGGTCATCAACACGTGCAGCGTGACCGATCACGCCGACGCCAAGTGCCGAAACGCCGTGCGTCGCGCCATGCAAAGCAACCCTGAAGCTTTTGTGGTGGTGGTGGGATGTTACGCCCAGCTCAAGCCCACAGAAATTGCCCAAATCGAAGGCGTCGACCTCGTCTTGGGCGCCGGCGAAAAATTCAACTTGGCCGCCCACCTCGAAGGCGCAAAGAAAAGCGAAGAAGCCCGCGCCATTGCCGGCGAGATCAAGGAAGTTCGGGCTTTCGTGCCGGGCTTTTCCAGCGGCGACCGTACCCGCACGTTTTTGAAAGTGCAGGACGGCTGCAACTACTTCTGTGCATTCTGCACCATTCCGCTGGCCCGTGGTCGTTCGCGCAGCGCCAATGTGGCCCAAACCGTGGCCGAAGCCCAAAAAGCCGTCGCCGCAGGTGCCAAGGAAATCGTCCTGACCGGGGTCAACATTGGGGACTTTGGTACGGCCCATGGCGAAACGCTCCTCGACTTGGTGCGCGAACTTGACGGACTCGAGGGCGTGGAGCGCTTCCGCATCTCGTCGATTGAACCCAACCTGTTGACCGACGAGCTCATCGACCTTGTGGCCGCGTCCAAAAAATTTCAACCGCACTTCCACATCCCGCTGCAATCCGGCAACGATGCGGTGTTGTCTGCCATGCGCAGGCGCTACCGCACCGACCACTACCGTTCCCGGATTGAGCGCATCCGTGAGCGCATGCCGCACGCGAGCATTGGTGTGGATGTCATTGTGGGCTTCCCCGGAGAATCCAAGGAGAAGTTTCTGGCTTCTGTCGACTTCATCAAGTCTTTACAAATCAGCTACTTGCACGTATTCACTTACAGTGAGCGCCCCAACACCACCGCCCTGCGCATCGACGCGGTCGTGCCCGTGCCTGAGCGGAAGGAGCGCAACAAGACGCTGCGCAACGTGAGCCTCAAAGCCCAACGCGCGCACTACGAGGCGTTCCTCGGCCGAGAAATGGACGTGCTGTTTGAAGAAGCCGAGGAAGACGGCCTTCGGATGGGCTACTCCCCCAACTACATCCGCGTCGCAGTTCCCTCGGACAAGGTGCAAGGCAACGACATCCATTCCGTCAAGCTGGACCGCATTGACCCCCTTGGATGGGTGCACGGAACGTTGGTCTGACTGACGTAGCTTCGTCACATGTACCCCAACCTGTACTTCGCCTTTCTCGACTTGCTCGGCTGGGATCTTCCCGCGCTGAAGTTGATCAACAGCTTTGGGTTCTTTGTGGCGCTGGCCTTCCTCGTGGCGCACGCCCTCTTGCGGAAGGAATTGAAGCGTCTGGCGGACTTGGGCCACTTCCAATCCCAAACGACCACCGCAGTCGTAGGCCAAGCGCCACACCCCCTGGATTTGGGGTTGCAGGCGGTGATGGGGTTTGTCCTTGGATGGAAGGTGCTTTACCTCGTATTCAACGCAGGTGAGATTTTTCAAGGCGGCGGCTTGCCACAGGCCCACCTGTTCAGCACCGAAGGCAACGTGGTCTGGGGCGTATTGGGGGCTTTGGGGATGACAGCCTGGCGTTATTGGGAAGTCCAACGTGAGCGGCTTCCCGAGCCCAAAACCGTGGAACAGGTCCTCCACCCCGAGGATTTGGTGGGAGGCATCACCGCCGCCGCCGCCGTCGGAGGCATTTTGGGGGCCAAGTTGTTTCACCTGCTCGAATACCCCGATGAATTCATCGCGTTCCTGAAACAGCCCAGCCTCAATGCTTTCTTGGGCGGCCTCACCATTTACGGAGGCTTGATTGTGGGCGGATTGTCCGTGTACGTGTTTGCGCGGCGCCACAAGATGAACTTCCTCAGGCTCGCAGATGCCACCGCCCCGGCGCTCCTGCTTGCCTACGGCATTGGCCGGATGGGTTGCCAAATCAGCGGCGATGGTGACTGGGGCATTCCCAACCCCTTTCCCAAGCCGGGCTGGTTGTCATGGGCTCCGGATTGGGTTTGGGCCTACGCCTACCCCAACAACGTCAACGCAGTGTATGGACCGCGTGCTGCGGGCTACACGGGCAAGCTCATCGAACCGACCACACAGCCTTGGCCCGCGTTTGAGGGCTACGGGACGTACCTCGACCCTGCAGTGTTCCCGACGCCGATTTACGAGACCACGGCCGCGGTGATCGGATTCGCATTCCTTTGGGGCATGCGCAAGCGTTGGACGAATGTGCCAGGCAAAATCTTCGCCGCGTACCTGATGTTCAACGGATTCGAGCGGTTTTGGGTGGAGAAGATCCGGGTTAACACCACCTTCGACTTCCTGGGCATGACCATGACGCAAGCGGAGCTCATCTCTGTGTGCACGTTCCTGTCAGGCATCGTCCTGTGGGTTTGGGCCGCCCGGCGGAAGGAAACTCGCTGATGCGCTCAACATTTGGGGTCCAGATTGGGCCAAACCCCAGCATGCACCTTCCCTCTCAGTCAGGTTCTGAAGGCGAAAAAAGATGCCTTTGATGCCACAAAGGTGTCGGACGCCGAACTGCGTGATTTTGTCGAAGCGTTGGCCCAACAGCGCAAAGACATGGTGGATCTCGAATCTGAATGTTTGTTGGAGGTCGCTGCTGCACTCGGTGCAGACCGCGCACTGATGCTGCAGGACATGCAGCGGCAGCTGGCCCGCAGAATTCGGGAGCTCATGGGGGCAGACCGCAAAGGTCCTTCAGGACCGCGTCAAGGGCAATCGGCAAGACCGACCCGACGCAATCGCCAGAACTGAACCCAGCAGCTCAGGCTTGAGACGGCTGGAATGTGAGGCAGACGCCGTTGACGCAGTACCGGGTTCCCGTCTCTGTGGGGCCATCGGGAAAGACATGACCAAGGTGGCTGTCGCATCCTGAACAGCGGATTTCCACGCGCACCATGCCATGCGAGCGGTCCACCACTTGCGTGATGTTTGCTTCGGGCACTTCCCGATCAAAACTCGGCCAACCGCATCCTGCATTGAATTTGGAGGGACTCGCAAACAGTGCTTTGCCACATCCCTTGCAGTGATACGTGCCTTCTCGCCACTCCGCATTGAATTCGCTGGTATGTGGGCGTTCCGTGCCGTTCTCGCGCATCACGCGGTGCTCCTCTTCGGAGAGCTTGGCCTTCCACTCTTCGGGTGTCAGGCTCATCCGCCTTGCGATTGGCCGCCTGAGCCGCCGCGACGGCCGCCACTGGGTTTCCCTTTTCTGCGGAAGTTTTTTCCTCCGCCTTGGCCTCCTTTGCCGTGACTGCCTTTGCCGCGTCCGCCACCTGAATAACCACCGCCATGACGACGTCCTCCGCCGTGACGGCCACCGCCACCGCGGTTTCCACCGCGACCGCCGCCGCGGGAACCTGACGACTTGGGATCGTACCTAGGCGTGTCTCCGAGGGCTTCCGGCACCTGGAGCTTGGGGACTTCCTTCTCAATGAGCTTTTCAATCTTCCCGAAGCGGCGCATGTCGTCAGGCGTCACAAGGGTGATGCCTTCGCCCTTGCGCTCTGCACGGGCTGTCCGGCCGATGCGGTGCACGTAATCTTCCTCGTTGGGCGGAACGTCGTAGTTCACCACGAGCTCGATGCTGTCGATGTCAATGCCTCGGGACACCACGTCCGTGGCGACAAGGATGGGAAGCTTTTGTTGGCGGAACGCCAACATCACCTCCTCGCGTTCCGATTGTTCGAGGTCGCTAGACATGCGGCCACATTTGATGCCGGCCTTTTGCAATGCGCGTACCACCTGACCCACGGTTCGCTTGCGGGAGGTGAACACAATGCCGCTCTTCACGTTGCGCTCCTTCAGCACATCGACGAGCACCGCATCCTTCTGGTGATCAAACAAAATGTACGCCCCTTGCTTCACCTTCGCCGCGGGCTTGCTGAGCGCGAGCTGCACCGTAACCGGATCGTTCAGAAGATCGTGCGCCAAAGTGCGCATGCGGTCGGGCATGGTGGCGGAGAACAAGAGCGTTTGACGTTCTTCCCGACAGTGCGTGGCGATGCGCATGATGTCCTGGTGGAAACCCATGTCCAACATGCGGTCTGCCTCGTCCAAAATCAACACCTCAAGGGACGACAAATCGACGTAGCCCAACGTGAGGTGGGACAGCATGCGACCTGGGGTCACAACGATGATGTCGGCCCCTTCTGTCAATGCCTTCTTTTCTTGGGCAAACTCTTTGCCTGTGCCGCCGCCGTAGATGGCGAGCGAGGTGATGCCTGTGTAATACGCGAAGCCCTGGGCCGCTTGGTCGATTTGGATGGCCAACTCTCGTGTGGGCACCACGACCAAGGCCTTGACCTTTCCATCGTTGGGGGTGTCCATGATGCGGTCCATGGTCGGCAGCAAGAACGCGGCAGTCTTTCCCGTTCCTGTCTGGGCGATGCCCAAAATGTCCTTGCCTTTGATGGCATGGGGGATGGCCTGCCCCTGAATGGGCGTGGCCGTTTCAAATCCCATGGACCAAAGTCCGTCTTCAATGTCTGGGTGCAAGTCGAGGTCTTCAAACCGGACTCGCGCTTCCGCAGGCTTTTCTCCTCCCGCGTGCTCGTCGTTGTGTTCTTCCACGCGGTGAAAGTACGGCGAATCGGGGGGCCTTCGCCTATGTTTGTTTTCCACGACACGCCAAAGACCGCCATGACCCCCTCCTCGCTTGCCCCCCATTTTTTGAGAATCGCCTTTGTCCTTTGTGCAGCCTTCATGGTGTCTGAGGTTAGGGGAACGCACTTGGTGGGCGGGGACTTCAGCTACGTGCATTTGGGAGGGGATCAATATGAAATCACCCTGAAGGTCTACCGCGATTGCGGCCTGGCCAATTCAAATGAAACGCCCTTCGATGACAATGTGGCCATTGGACTGTGGGACGGCACAGGGACCATCGAGTTTGACGACGTGGTGTTGATTCCCCTTCTGTCCGCCAACGTTTCCGGGGTGCCTGTGGAAATGGGCAACCCCTGTGGAACCCCGCCGCCAGACTTGTGCATTGAGCAGGCCATTTACACGACTGTGATCACCTTGCCTCCGAATGCGTTCGGATGGGATTTGGTGTACCAGCGGTGCTGTCGCAATCCCACCATTGTCAACTTGAACAATTTTGGAGGGGTTGAAAATGCCGGAATGACCCTGCAAGTGCACATTCCAGGCACGGACGTCACCACCGAAAGCAACAGCAGTCCAGAATTTCAGGAACTTCCGCCTGTGGCCTTGTGCACCGATTTGCCATTTGTGTGGGACCACGCTGCCCTTGACCCTGATGGAGATGACTTGGTGTATTCGTTGTGTCCCCCCCAACAAGGAGCCGACCCTGAAAATGCTCAACCCAACCCTCCTTCCACCCCTCCCTACCTCGACGTTCCATATTTGGCGGGTTTTTCGTGGGACAATCCCATGACGGCCGATCCACAACTGGCCATCGACCCCAACACGGGAGAATTGACCTGCACCCCGACTGCGGCAGGACAATACGCCATTGGCATTTGTGTGGAGGAATACCGCGACGGGGTACTGCTGAGCACGGTCACCAGGGACTTTCAATTCAACGTGACTGTGTGCGAGCCCACGGAATTTGAATTGGAAGCCGATGCCGTCCCCTTTGCCTCTGCAGGCATTGAGGTGCTGGTCCCGTATCAAGCAGCCGTTGGACTTCCAGACATGCTGACCTACGCCAACGGAGAGACTTTTCCCATGGCCGCGTGGATTGCCGACAACGACATCACAATCGACGTGGATGGAACTTCCATGGTGGTGGATGCCGTGGTGATGGAAGGCTGCAACGACGCCCGATTCACCATTGAGCGCCCGGAATCAGAAGCGGCGTTGCTCGACACCACCTACCTCACCCTGACCGGTACGGCGTCTGAGGGGCTGGACTACGACCAGTACTTCTCCCAGGTGGTCATGCTTGCAGATTCCACCACGAGCACCATCGAACTGGGCTTGATCGACGATGGTTTTGACGAAGGCGTGGAGCACCTCGTCATCGAATGCGAATACGTGAATGCATGTGACCAAGTCTCTACGACCTTGGCCAATGTGGTCATCGTCGATCCCATCCCGATTGTGGCTACGCCGGCGGCGTTGGGCTGCATTGACCCCAACGGAACCCAAACCTTGGGCTACAGCAACGTCACCGGATACGGTCCATTCACGTACACCTGGGATGGCCGAACATGGAACAACGCGTCACAGCCGACGGCGGATTGGACGGTGCAATTCGATTCCTTGTTCAGCATGCTCGATGGCCAAGGACAATTGCCTCCAGCCACCCTTGTTGAGTTGGTGATTGAAGACCAGTGCGGCAAATCGATCACACACCCCATTGAAGTGCTGCATCCCGTGGCCTTTGACGATGAGCTCTGTCCGCTCGAAATCATCGAGTTCCCCATGCACAATGATGGCATCCCTGTTTACGACGTTCAGTATGGCGGCGTTTCCATTTTGAACACCACAGAAAGCGGAATGCCCTTGCACGCGTTCGCAGTCCCTGAGGACGGACATTGGCGACTGACCGACCTCGAGGCTTTGGATACGCCTGTAGCGTGGGAGGAAACCCTGACCCTCATCGACACTTGTGGCTTTGCGACAGAGAGTGTGATTCGCGTCAGGGATTGTGAGATCCCCAACGTGTTTACCCCAGACAATGTCACGGGAAACAACCTCTTCAGGGTTCAGGGACTGACCGGAATGATGGGATCCAAACTCCTCATCTTCAACCGATATGGCGTGGAGGTTTGGCACGACGAAACCTTGCAAGACGATGAGCCTGAGTTGGTGTGGGACGGCCGGTACATGAATGGCGACGACGTGCCGGACGGGCACTACCAATGGGTCCTCATCCGTGCGGATGGCGTCAGTGACCACGGCAGCTTGCATGTCTTTCGCGCACGATGAGGTCAACCTTTTGGCACTTTCCAACGTTACACAGGTTGCATGCATAACGCATGGCCATCGACATGAATCAGAGGTTCTACCATAAGGTTTTGCGAAACCTGCTTCGGGCGGGCACACCGGCCATGCTTTGTCTTTGGTCGTGGACTGCCCATGCCACCCACCTTGTAGGCGGAGAGATTTTTTACACCCACTTGGGAGGCAACAACTACCTCGTCACACTCAAGGTATATCGGGATTGTGGTCCCGCCAACACCCTGGAAACGGGGTTTGACGACCAAGTCTACATTGGGATGTGGGATGGCAACGGGGACATCGGCTTCAACGACGTGCTGACCATTCCTTTGTCGTTCAGCAACATTTCGAGTGTCCCGGTCGTGCTGGGCAACCCGTGTGGAACGCCACCTCCGGATTTGTGCATTGAGGAAGCAATTTACTCCACCCAAGTGACCCTGCCACCCAACCCGTATGGCTGGGATTTGGTGTGGCAGCGCTGTTGTCGAAACCCCTCAATCAGCAACCTTCAGAACTTCGGAGGCACAGACAACCCCGGTGCGACGTTTGTCACACACGTTCCGGGCACCTTGGCAGGCGCCACTGCGCCACAGAACAGTTCCCCCGTGTTTCAGGAATTGCCTCCAGTAGCGGTGTGCGCCAACTTCGATTTCAGCTGGGACCACAGCGCCATCGACCCCGACGGCGACGAATTGTCGTATTCATTTTGTGCCCCTTTTGACGGCGGCGGCACGGGCGGCGGCAACGGAATCGACAGCCCCGTGCCCAATCCACCCGCAGCGCCACCTTACTCCGAGGTGGAATACATCGGCGGGTTCAGTGGAACCTATCCCATCACCTCTGATCCTGCCATGAGCATTGACCCTGTCTCGGGCGTCATCACTGGCTTTCCAACGGCACCCGGTCAGTACGCCATCGCCATCTGTGTGTCGGAATTTCGCGACGGCGTGCTGCTCAGCACCACGATGCGGGATTTTCAG
Source organism: Flavobacteriales bacterium (assembly GCA_002863145.1). GTDB lineage: Bacteria > Bacteroidota > Bacteroidia > Flavobacteriales_D > Sanyastnellaceae > UBA11663. The sequence goes on along the minus strand of PKDW01000076.1, from coordinate 10,351 downwards.
TTCAACGTGACCTTGTGTGACCCCAACATTCAGTCTGTGGTTGCGGAGCAGGTACCGGCGCAATTGTGCATTGGCGAGACCATCACCCTCGACAACAACTCGGTGAACGGATCGAGTTACGAATGGGATTTTGGGGTGCCGGACGTCACCACGGACGTGAGCACAGAATTTGAGCCCACTTACACTTGGCCTGAGCCCGGGGATTACTGGGTGTCGCTCGTGGTGAATCCCGGATGGCCTTGCGCAGACTCGTCGGAGGCGTTGTACCAGGTCTGGCAGCCTTTGGATCCTACCATTGTGGTGGATGGATTCACCTGCGAGGACGACGTGGAGGTGTTTGACTTTGCCGTGGAAGGCAACATCGACGGGAACGCCTCGATGCTTTGGGATTTCGGAACGGGAACCCCCAATTTGGCGGACCTCCCCAGCCCAGGAGGCATTTCCTTTGGGAACGCCAACACGTGGGACGTCACCGTCAGTGTCAACAACCACGGTTGCACCTCAGATGCCTCGTTCACGTGGACCGCGCCCCCGGAGCCCCAGGCCTCTGTGGAAGACCAGTACCAATTTTGCACTGGACTCACATTCGACTTCAACAACCTGTCGACGGACGCCGACGCATTCTATTGGGACTTCGGCGATGGACAGGGAGGCATTCCTTCCGGCACAAGCACCGACCCCAATCCCACCTACACCTTCCCCGATACGGGCATCTACGAGATCAGCTTGACCGCCGCTGCCGACTTCACGTGTCCCGATGTGGCCACGGCCCAAGTGGAGATTCAGTTCTTGCTCGAACCTGACTTTGCAACGCCTGATCCAAACTGTTTTGACGACCACTTCTTCACGTTCAGCGGCACCGCATCGTCCGATGAAAACACGATGTATGAATGGGATTTTGGCGGAGCCACGGCGTACAGCAACGTGGAAGAAGCCGAGGTGTTGGGATTGATGTATGCCGAGCCGGGCACGTACGACGTGACGTTGACGGCCAGTGTGCCTGGACTGACTGGATGCATTCAGTCGTTCACGGCGGAGGTGACGGTCATTGAAGAACCGACCATCGATTTTGCGGCAGGCCCCTGGACGGGATGCCCGCCCCACGCGGTGAGTTTTGACAACCTCAGCACCACTGAGACGGCCACGACGTACACTTGGCACTTTGGAGACGGAACCTCATCGAGTGCCGTAAGCACCAGCCATACCTATGCGTCGCCAGGGACCTACCCGGTCACGCTGGAAATGGAAACCGGGGGGTACTGCCAACGAACCTTGGAATTGCAGTCGGCCCAAAACGTGGAAATCCTGCCCATCCCTGTGGCGGCGATCGATGTCACCCCCAACCAAGTAGACATCTTGAATCCGTTGGTTTGGGTGGAATACTTGGGCGACCAAAACGTTGACTGCTACTACAGCTTTGGGGATGGAGGCGGCCTGGAAGGATGCCAAGGGCAGTACATCTACAGCGACGGCGGTACCTTCACAATCACCCAAACGGTGGTGAATGAATTTGGCTGTGCCAACACGGCCGAGGGCCAGGTGAGTGTGAGCGGCTCGGTCTTCTACGCCCCCACGGCGTTCACCCCGGACGGCGATGGCCTGAACGACGTTTGGCTCCCCGTGGTGCGCGGGGTGTCCGAGTATGCCTTGCGAATCACAAACCGGTGGGGGCAATTGGTGTTTGAAACGACCGATCCCGACGAGCCTTGGCTCGGTCAAATGGGCAGCGAAGGCCAGCACTACGTACCCAACGGCATGTATTTGTACCGGGCCACCTACACCGACCAGATCGGTTACCCGCGGATGGCGGAAGGACATCTCCACGTGGCACGTTGACGCAGATTGGTCTGTTTTTGCATACCTTGACGTCCACGAAGCCCTTACATCATGTCGAGCTACGAGAACCAAGACGAATTGTACAGCCGCCCCGTTCGGGCAGGCAAGCGCACGTATTTCTTTGACGTGAAAGCCACACGTGGAAAAGACCTGTACATGACCATCACGGAAAGCAAGCGTCGGTTTGACGACCACGGCAATCCGAGCTACACCAAGCACAAAATTTTCCTGTACCGCGAAGACTTTGACAAGTTCGAAGATGGATTTTTGGACGCCGTCGACAAAATCAAAGAGCTGATGGAAACAGGCGAGTTCCGTGATCCGATTGCAGAGCGCGCCGCCCAAGAATCACAACCGGAAACCGACGGCGAATCCGCCGAGGAAACGGCTTCGAGCGAAGACGACATTGCGTTCGACGACCTCTGATTCCTTGATAAAGGACCGTGCGAGTGTGCAAAACTCACTCCACACCCACCCCCTGCTGCTTGTACCTTCGCTCAAACGCGTTAAGCTGCAGCAGACATGGGAAAAATCATTGCCATTGCCAACCAAAAAGGTGGGGTCGGAAAGACCACCACGGCCATCAATTTGGGCGCCTGCCTCGGGGTGCTTGAATTCAAGACCCTTCTCGTCGACCTCGACCCGCAGGCCAACGCATCCAGCGGAGTGGGCATCGACCCCCGACTGGTGACCCAAGGCAGCTACGAGGTGCTCTCAGGCGACCTCGACGTTCGCCAAGCCATTGTTCCTTCGTCCTCCCCCAACCTCGACATCCTTCCGACCAACCTTGACTTGGTGGGCGCGGAAATTGAGTTGGTGCACGCGGAACAACGCGAGCGCAAATTGCGTGCCGCGCTCGAAAGCGTGCGGGACGATTACGACTTCATCGTTTTGGATTGCTCGCCAAGCCTCGGCTTGTTGACTTTGAACGCCCTGACAGCGGCCGACAGGGTCATGGTGCCCGTGCAGTGTGAATACTTCGCGCTTGAGGGGTTGGGCAAGCTGCTCAACACCGTCAAAATCGTGCAGAACCAACTCAACCCGTCCCTCGAAGTGGAGGGCATTTTGTTGACGATGTACGACACGCGGTTGAGGCTCGCAAATCAAGTGGTGGAAGAAGTGCGGACCCATTTCCAAGATTTGGTCTTGCAAACGGTCATTCACCGGAACACCCGACTCGGTGAGGCACCGAGCCACGGCGAGAGCATCATCCTCCACGACGCCACCTGCAAAGGCTCTGTGAACTACCTCAACCTTGCGCGTGAGTTGCTCCAAAAGAACAACATGACGCACATCCGGACCGAAGACAAATACCTCGCGTCATGACTAAGCCGCGCGGACTGGGACGTGGATTGGATGCCTTGCTTGGCGCCCCACCTGCGGGCAACAGCAAAGCGTCTCATCCCGACGATGTCCGTGACTTTCCAAGAACGGCGGGAGAACGCGTGAACGCGGTTGAATTGGTGCGTATTCAGGACATTGAAGCGAACCCCAACCAGCCACGGCGGGTGTTTGACGAGGCAGGGCTCAAGGAGCTGGCAGACAGCATTCTGGCCCACGGCATCATCCAGCCCATCACCCTTCGAAAAATCCGCGCGTCGAAATACCAAATCATTTCTGGGGAGCGTCGCTTCCGGGCTTCCCAAGAGGCGGGGCTGACAGAGCTGCCTGCCTACGTCCGTGAGGCCGACGACCAAAGCCTTTTGGAGATGGCCCTGGTCGAGAACATCCAGCGCGAAGACTTGAACCCCCTTGAGGTGGGCATGTCGTTTCGGCATCTGATGGAAGAATGTGCGCTCACGCAAGAGATGCTTGCCAAGAGGATTGGCATGGGCCGTTCGTCCGTGGCGAATTACCTGCGCATGCTCGATTTGCCAGCGCAAATCCAAACCATGCTTCGATTGGGAACGCTCGGTTTTGGACATGCCAAGACGCTGTCCGGTGTGAAAGGTGCCAACGCCAAGTACACCCAAATCGCATTGGCCGGAAAGGCCTCTGCCGAAGGTGTCAGCGTTCGTGAACTGGAGCGTTGGGTCAAGCAAGGCGGATGGAAGGTTCCTGCCTCGGCCAAACCCTCCTTGTCCCCGTTGTCCGCGGACGAACAGCAAGCCTTGGACATCCTTCGCACCAAGCTCAGCAGCACGAATGCCAAATTGGCGCTCAAACGCCGCTCGCAGGGAGGTGGTCAACTGACCTTGACCTACCGCACCGCGGAGGAATTGGAGGCTGTGTTGGTCAAATTGGGCTTGGCCTGAATCCACCATGTTGAGGTTCCGTGTCATGTGGGTGCTGGCCATGGTCACCACCGCCCTTGCGGCCCAGCCTGATGCCGCGTCAATGTCTGCGCAAGACAGCACTGCCCTTCAAGTCAAGCGAACCACCGTTTGGGCTGCCTGCCTTCCGGGGTCGGGTCAAATCCGCAACCGCCAAATTTGGAAGGTCCCGTTGGTCTGGGGCGGCATGGGCTACGCCGCTTGGGCCACATGGGACAACGCACGTGAGATGCGTGCCAGCGTCGACGACCTTATTGCATTGACGGACGACGACCCCACCACCCAAACCGTACTTACCGACGAGAACGGCAACGCGTTCTCCGAAGGCCAGTTGGAAGACCGTGCATTCTTTTACCGACGCAACCGGGATTTGAGCATCCTGAGTTTTTTGATCGCCCACGGACTGCAAGTGCTCGACGCCAACACCGGTGCCATGCTCCGCAACCTCGACACCTCCGACGAACTCACGTTGCGCGGAGGTGCGATGTGGGGGGTACCCACCGTTCACCTCACATGGAATTTCAATCGCCATGACCGCTGAACTCCCCCTTCCCTCCGCCTTGCCTCCCCTCACGGTTGTGGGTGCAGGTAAGCTGGGCACAGCCGTGGCCGTGGCCTGGGAACAGCGCGGCGGCTCCGTTGCTGCCCGGGTGACGGCTGCAGACGCATGGGAACCCCAAGGACTGGTCTTCGAAGCCACGGCGCCTGACGCCGCGGTGGGCAACCTCGCGCGGTGCATCGAGGCGCAGGTCCCCGTGGTCACAGGAACCACGGGGTGGCTTGAACGCCTCGACGAGGTGCGTGATTTGTCCCTTCGCGCGGACAGCACAGCGTTTTACAGCACCAACTTCAGCCCCGGGATCCACGCCCTGAATGCCATTGCCAAGCATGCGGCGGGCGTGTTCAATCAAATCCCGGGATACGCGCCGCACATCCGTGAGGTGCACCATGTTCACAAAAAAGATGCCCCGAGCGGCACGGCCCTGACCTTGGCCGAGCATGTGACGGACGGCGGTTGGACGCGGGACCTGCCCATCGAAAGCGTTCGCGAGGGGGAAGTCGTGGGTTTGCATGCTTTGGCGTGGGACTCTGCGCACGATGCCGTTGTTTTGCAGCACGAAGCCAAAACCCGTGCTGGATTCGCCGAGGGGGCCGTGTGGGCCCTTTGCTGGACCTGGAAACGCCATGTGGAGCGTGGATTTGGACTGTACACGATGACTGATCTCTTTCAAGCATGACTTTGATTCCCTGGATCCTCCTCCTTCTCGCTGTGGCACTTCAGCTGGTCACGCTGCCTGTCCTTCTGCGTCGCAAAGACCCCGAGGCTGCTTCCTGGAAAGGCGCCATTCCTGGACTCCACTTTCTGTCGTGGTTGGAATTGATCCAGCGACCTTGGTACTGGATCTTCTTTCTCTTGGTTCCAGGCATCAACCTGCTGCTCTTGACGGTGATGCACGTGGAACTCGGGTTGGCCTTTGGCCGCAGAAGCATGAAGGAGCAGTGGGTCATGGGCGCCTTGCCCTGGTGGGGACTTTGGGAGCTGCGCCAAGGCAACGACAATTGGGTCGGCAAACGGGATTGGTCCAAAACAAGAAAATCCACCGCGCGCGAGTGGAGTGAAGCCCTCATTTGGGCGACCGTGGTGGCCGGATCCTTGCGCATGCTCATCGTCGAACCCTTCACGATTCCCACCCCGTCCATGGAGGGCAGCATGCTCGTGGGTGATTACCTGATTGTCTCCAAGATGTCTTATGGCGCCAAATTGCCGCGGACGCCGTTCACCATGCCGTTCGTGCACAACGCTCTGCCAGGCGGCCTGACGCCGAGCTACACGAGCTGGTTCTCCCTTCCCAACCTTCGCTTGCCCGGGTTCCGTGACGTGGAGCGTTACGATGCCGTGGTGTTCAGCTTCCCTCACGGAGACACCGTGTATGTCGACCCCAACCTCGTTGGGCACGATTACTACGCGTTGCTGCGCCGGGATGGAATTCGACGTGCGGGTGGCGACGTTCAGACGTTTGCCCTCAATCCCGAGCGCTACCTCAAAGAGGCACGTGCCAAGGCAACCAAAAACCCAGGCCTTCGCGCCCGTCCAGTGGACAAGATGGAGAACTACGTCAAGCGCTGTGTGGGTCTGCCAGGCGAAACGGTGAGTGTGGTGGAAGGACAATTGCACATCAACGGCGAACCGGTGGACAACCCTGAGAGCTTGCAGATGGAATACCGCGTGGTGTTCGCCAACCAAGCCGAAGCCCAAAACGCCTTCCGCAAGCTCGGACTGACCAAACTCGACCTCGGTCCCGTCAGCGCCATTCCCGAAGGCATCGCGGCGGTGATGGCCTTGACCGAACGCGAAGTGAATGCCATGAACACGTTGGCGTCGACGGTGGAGCCCATGAGCAACGCACACCGCAGGGGCCGCTTGGAAATGTTCCCCAATGTGTGGGGTGAAGAATTCAACCAGTGGGACCCTGACAACTTTGGCCCTGTGATGCTTCCAAAAGAAGGCATGACGATTGATCTCACGCCACGCAACATGAACCTGTATCGGCGCTGGATTACCGCCTACGAAGACCACACCCTCGAAGAATTGCCCAACGGTGAGATTCGCATTGACGACGAATTGGCCACGGAGTACACCTTTGGCATGGATGGCTACTGGATGATGGGCGACAACCGTCACCGCTCGGCCGACAGCCGCATGTGGGGGTTTGTGCCCGAGGACCACATCGTGGGATGTGCGACATTCACGTGGTTCAGCAAGCAAAACGAAGCCCAACACGGGGAGTCCAGAATCCGTTGGGACCGCGTGATGCGGCCCGTGGAATGAGTGCCCGTGATGTCCGCACCTCCCCTGTTGCCAGCAGCCACCTTCCCTCCGTTGACGTGGTTTCATTTGGCGCAAAAGGATCGGGCAACGGTGTGTGTGCATGAGCACTTTGTCAAGCAAAGCCTTCGCAACCGCGTGGCCTTGGTCAACACCCAAGGCCCCATCGACGTGTCCCTGCCCGTTCACCGAAGGGGTGCCGCGACCCGTTTGGTCAAAGACATTGTGTTCACCGACGCAGTGGACCCTGGGATGCTGCTGAAAGTGCTGCGCACCAACTGCGGACGCGCCCCATTCTTCGACCACTATTTCCCGGACATTGAAGTTTGGGCAGAAGACCATCTGCATCCCGGAAGTTCCTGGCTGGAGGCCGCGCTCGCCTCCACGGTGTGGAGCTGCGAAATGCTGGGCATGCCCAGCCCTTTGACCTCGACGCAATTTGAGCAGGGAGGCGCATGGGACGATTGGCGCGACAAGGCGCGCTGGAAAAATGTCACCTCCGAGCGGTATCCCCAAGTCTTTGAAGACCGACTGGGCTTTGTGGCAGGACGGTCCATTTTGGACGTGCTTTTCCACCTCGGACCGGAGGCCGTCACCCTACCTTCGCGGCATGGAACCCACGACCCTGCGTAGAACCTCTCTGCACGAAGCCCACCTCCAAGCCGGGGCCAAAATGGTCCCCTTTGCAGGATACGACATGCCCGTTCAATACGAAGGATTGAAAGCAGAGCACGAAGCCGTTCGCACCCGATGCGGCATGTTTGACGTCAGTCACATGGGCGAGTTTTTGGTGGAGGGGCCAGACGCTTTGGCGTTGATCCAATGGATCAGCTCCAACGACGCGGCCAAATTGGTGGACGGAAAGGTGCAATACGCGTGCCTGCCCAATGGCCGCGGTGGCATCGTCGACGACATGCTCGTGTACCGCCATTCCGCCGACCGCTACATGCTCGTGGTCAATGCGAGCAACCGCGCCAAGGACTGGCAATGGATTCAAGACCACATCGCAGCCAAGTCCTTCAACGTGTCCATCGAAGACCAAACCGACGACCTTGCGTTGCTCGCCGTACAAGGGCCGGAGGCAGACCACCTGGTGGCGCAACTCTCGCCCCAGCGCAAGGACGGGACAGGGTGGAGCACCCTCGCTTACTACACGTTTTCAGAAGCCAAGTTGCTTGGTCACGACGTGCTCATCTCCGCCACGGGTTACACGGGCGCAGGAGGTGTCGAGATTTACATGCCGCTTGATGCGGCGGCCTCCATTTGGGAAGCTTTCCTAGGTGCCGGCGTTCAACCATGTGGGCTCGGCGCACGCGACACATTGCGCATGGAAATGGGCTTTTGCCTGTACGGGAATGACATTGACGACGACACGTCTCCGATCGCCGCAGGCTTGGGCTGGATCACCAAGTTTACCAAAGATTTTGTGGACCGTGCAGTTCTCGAATCTGAAACGGCGGACGGGAGTCCGTTTCGGCTGGTGGGACTCGTGATGGACGAGCGCGGCATTCCACGTCAGGGCTATGAAATCACAAACAAAGAAGGCGAAGTCGTGGGTCGGGTCACGAGTGGCACGATGTCGCCCTCATTAGGCCACGGAATTGGGATGGCGTACATTGAGGCGTCTTACGCCCGAGCGGACACCGCCCTTCAAGTCCAGATTCGACACAAATCTGTCGCCTGTCACGTGGTTCGCTTCCCTTTCTACAAAAGCTAAGCGGCGTGGCACCCGAGGCGGTCAATGTCCCGCCAGAGAACAGGAATGGCACCATGAATCGAATCGAAGTTTGTTTCTCCCCCGGAGAGTACCACTTGTACGAAGCTGATTTTCAGCTTGTCGTCGTCTTGGACGTGCTTCGGGCCACCTCGGCCATCTGCACGGCCATGGAGCACGGCGTCAAGGAAATCATTCCCGTGGCCACTTTGGAAGAGGCGCGGACCCTTCAAGCGCAGGGACTCCTCGCGGCGGCGGAACGCGGCGGACAAATTGTGGATGGATTCGATTTGGGCAATTCGCCTTACAGCTACATGAAGCCCGAGATGAAAGACCAAACGGTCGTCCTCACCACCACCAACGGCACGAAAGCCATCAACATGGCCAAAGGCAAAGACACGGTGGTCATTGGCTCGCTCAACAACCTCGACGCCCTGTGCGCCTGGTTGATTGAACAGGAGCGCGACATCCTCGTACTCGGATCGGGATGGAAGGACAAATTCAACCTTGAAGACACCATTTGCGCAGGCGCCATTGCCGACAAGTGTCTCGAATCAGGTCGCTTCTTTGCCAACGAAGACAGCACGGTGGCCGCCAAGTTCATTTTCCGCTCTTCGCGGGACAACATGTTTGCCTTCCTCAAAGCATCGTCTCACCGTCGCAGGCTCCGCAAGCTGAATTTGAACGACGACGTGAAGTATTGCCTGACGCCCAACAACTGCATCGCCATTCCCATTTTGAAAAACGGTTCCTTGGTTCGGTTGAACCATGAAACCGTGGAGAGCGCTTCAGTCTAATCCTGTTTGCAGGGTCTTTGCCGTTGTTGGCGTCACTTTGGTCATCTCGTCTTGGGGATTTGTCCCCCACCGCCACCTTCACGCCAAAGCGTGGGCATCGCTTCCCCCTGAACTGCGCTTGGCGTTAGGCAACGATCCCACCCCGCTGGTTGCCCGTGCCACCGACGCCGATTCGCGAAAGCACACAGACAGCCTTGAAGCCGCGCGACACTATTTCGATCTCGACGACGCCCATGCCAAAGGACTGGAGTTGTGGGGAAACCCTTGGTCAGGCGCGCAACAGCTCCTTCAAGAAGCGGACTCCTCGGCCTCCGTGCGCCGTTTGGGCATGTTGCCTTGGCAATTGGAATGGAGCTACTGGAGATTGGTGAGGGCATGGGCGCCTTCGGACAGTTCTGATCCTGACTTGAATGAGATCGTAAGGGCGGCAGCCGATTTGGGCCATTACCTCGGAGACGCGCATGTTCCCCTTCATACGTCGGGCAACTACGACGGTCAACGCACCGGGCAGCGTGGCATCCACGCCTTGTGGGAAACCCATGCCGTAGAGTGGCTTCTTTCGAGGCCCGAGCTTCAAGCGTGCCCCCCTCGAGACGCTGTCCTGGCGAACTACGACCCGGTGTGGACTCCTTGGGAAATCATCCTCGAGAGCCATGCGATGGTGCCTGAGGTGTTGGCGGCAGAGCGCAATTGGCAATCGATGTGCAACCGGGACGGCCATGGGTTTCGCCGACGCGGGCGAACCATGCAGCTTGCCCCGACCGCGAGGTCTTTGGCCGTATGGGACAGCCTCACCCATGGACACACGTGGCCACGGTATTGCCTAGCCTCACAGCGCATTGCCGCCGCATGGCACAGTGCATGGGTGGATGCAGGTTTGCCGAGGGCGCCGAGGCTTCCAAGC
>PKDW01000073.1 GCA_002863145.1 Flavobacteriales bacterium | reverse complement strand
GCCACGGCCACGGACGGCTGCGGCCCTGTCGCTGTGACGTTCACCGACGTGATTACGCCGGGCAACGCGACAGGCAACTACACCATTGCACGCACCATCACTGCAACCGATGACGCTGGCAATGCCACAACTGCGGTACAGAACATCACGGTGCAAGACACCACGGCGCCGGAATTCACTTTCGTGCCAGCCGACTACACTGTCGAGTGCACGGAGGACATGCCGATGGACGACGCCATGGCGTCAGACAACTGCGGCGAAGTGACCATTACTGTGGAAGCCGTGACAACTGCCGGAGACTGCACGGGCAACTACACCATCACGCGTACGTTCACTGCCACGGACGACTGTGGCAACAACAGCATGGCGACCCAGACCATCACGGTCCAGGACACCACTGCTCCTGAGTTGACCATTCCTGCAGATTACACTGCCGAGTGTGACGAAGAACTCGTTTTGGACGACGCTTCGGCGACAGACAACTGCGGGACTGTGGAAATCACATTGGAAGAAGTCACTGTGGAAACAGAGTGTGATCAAGAGTACAGCATCGAGCGTACGTTCACTGCGACCGACGACTGCGGCAACAGCAGCAGCGCGACCCAAATCATCACGGTTCAGGACACCACTGCACCAATGATCACCGACGCCGGTGGTTTGATGAATGGCGAAGTGGTTGAAGTGTGCTGTGAATCTCTCGAGGGTGGTGTCACCATCCCTGCAGCGATCACGTTGAGCATCATGGACAACTGTGATGAAGATGCCTCTGTCGCTTATAGTGAAGAGTGCATCGGCGGCAACTGCCCCACGGAAACTGTGGAGAGCTGGTGCGACGTGTTGAACCCTGCGGTCATGCCTGACGGCCAGACTTGCGACAACTACGACGTCCACAGCTTGCGCTTGTTCAACTTCGCAGGTTCTGAGTTCTACACCACCGTGGAAGGTCGTGTGGCCAACCACTACGACGGAACGAAGACGTACACTGTGACTGTGGTGTCTGCAGACGATGCGAACGCCGGTTGGGACATCGAATTGAGCTACGGCCAGTTCATGACCTGGCAGGAGTGGATCGATCAGCCAGGTGCTCAGAGCTACAAGTCAGATTGTGGTTTGGGTGACCACACCACTTGGATGTACACCATGCTCGAAAGCGGTTCTGCTGAGGGCTGGGGCAACTACGCTGGTTCTAGCTTGACGTTCTCTCACCAGCCTGCTTCTGGTTACTTCGGTTTCCAGCTCGGCGAAGGAGCGAACAACAAGAACGGCAACTACGGCTTCAGCCAGTGGATGTACTACACAGGGACATTCATGGGCGACGCGGTCAGCGGCTCGGGTGACATCTTCGGTGACCTCGATTGCTGCTTGCCATACGACCTCGAGCGCAGCTACGTGGCTTCGGATTGCGCAGGCAACGAAACTTCTTTTGACTACACCGTTCGCTTGACCGGTGAAGATTGTGCGGAAGGCAACGATGGCGACATCAGCGACGAACAGGAAGACGCAGTGTTGACTGCAGGCAAGAATCCAATCAAGGTGTTGAGCTTGCAGCCTAACCCAACTTCCGATATGTCGACGTTGGTGTTGAGCACCGACGAGGAGATGATCAAGATTCGCGTCACTGTGACCACCATGAGTGGTGCAGAAGTCATGACCGTCTTCAACGGCAACTTGGTGAACTCATGGCCCACGAACGTGGAGATTCCAGTCAACAACCTGGAGTCTGGCATGTACCAGGTCCGTGCCCAGTTCAAGCAATACGTGACTACGAAGAAGTTGTTGGTGACGAACTAAGTCACATCACAACACTGACTGCGGAAAGCCGCCCTTCGGGGCGGCTTTCTTTTTGCATTTAAGCATGGACGCCATGAGAACCTGAAGGGTGAGGTCCACGGCTGTATGGTTGCCGGGAAAGGGACCTCTGCGACGCTTCAAAGCTTGATGAGAGGAAAGGCGACGGACGGAGAAACCACAGAGGCTGTTGAATGGAACATGGGGGTAAAGTTGAAGTACCCATGAACTTGAGGGCTTGACTCCCGCCTTGTTTTGTTTCGCGCGACTCGCGGATCAGCTGTTGCGCTCGCGCACCTTCTTGTAGAGGCGGACGGCAAACGTCAGTGCGACGGCCACGCCGAGGATGCCGCCGACGCCGCCAAGCCACGACAAGGTGTCCTTGTACACCACAAGGAAGACCGAGGCAATGAGAATGATGGTGGGCACCTCGTTGAGGAGTCGGTACGTGGTGGACGACCATGGGGCATCCGCGTGGCGCAACGTAGCCCAAATGCGGTGCCCGGTCGCTTGGTACACGAGGAGCAGCGCCACAAATCCCAGCTTGACGTGAAGCCACGGCTGCGCGAGGTAGCCTGGGATGTGGTAGAGCATGCCGACGCCAAAGGTGATGGCGAGGATCGAAGACGGCCAGGTGATGGCAAACCAGAGCCGACGTTCCATGATGCGGAACTGGGCGATGAGGGCATCGCGGACGGGGCCGGGGGTTTGGTCTTGCGCCTCGCGGTGATAGACAAACAACCGGAACATGTAGAAGAGGCCCGCGAACCACGTCACGACGAAGATGATGTGCAGGGCCTTGAGGAGGGTGTACGACATTTGCGGTGCATTGCGATGCATGAAGCATCTGCAGGACAAACATCGCCCACATGACTCAAGTTCGCCATCCCCAAGACACATTCAGTTCCACGGTACACATTGTGTTGCCCAACGACACGAACACGCTCGGCAATTTGATGGGCGGAAATTTGCTGTATTGGATGGACATTGCGGCGGCTGTGAGCGCCAACCGCCACTGCAGGCGCGTGGTGGTGACGGCTGCGGTCAACAATGTGTCTTTTGACCGGCCCATCAAGCTGGGAGATGTGGTCATCATCGAATCTCAGGTCACCCGGGCGTTCAATTCGTCCATGGAGGTTTATCTCGAAGTGTTTGTGGAGAATGCCACGACAGGCGAGCGCAGCCGCTGCAATGAGGCATACTACACGTTTGTGGCCGTGGACCAATTGGGCGGGCCGATTGCGGTTCCCGCCATTGAACCTCAATCTGACCGAGAGCGCGCCCGCTTTGATGGCGCCTTGCGTCGACGTCAGCTGCGGTTGATTTTGGCTGGGAAGTTGAAGCCGGAGGACGCGACTGAGTTGAAGGCGCTCTTCGACTGACGCATAGACGTCATGCGAGCATGCGCTCGAGCCATGACGTGATTTCTGCAGGGTCGATTTGCTGTCCGCACCGGTCGGGGTGAAAGGGATCGCCAGAACGGGTGTGCTTGCACGTGGCGCCGTGCTTGGAACAAGGTTTGTGTGGTGCTGAGACATCGGGCATCACGTCGATGCTGTCAGGATGGGGGCGCCATCCGGCAAGGCCGAGAGAAGGACGGGTGCATCCCCACACGGCTGCGGTGGGCCGGCCTATCGCTGCTGCCAAGTGCATGGTCACCGTGTCGCCGGTAACCACGGCTCGGGCGCGCGAGATGGCGTGGGTGGTTTGGGCCAAATCCCAATCTCCCGCCACCGCTCGGGCGTGCGGATGCTGGGCCGCGAGTCCTTCCGTCCGGGCGCGTTCGGCTTCTCCGCCCACAAGCACAACACGGACATGCCGGGAGGCTTGCAACGCGGCCTCGACCACGGCGTTTGAAAGGTGTTTGCCGGGATGAGAGGATCCCAAGCCGATCACAAGGTCTGCAGGCGGTAGGTCGTCCGTGGCCTCGCTGGGTCGCAGTGCGCCCCAAGCTTCAGGTCCCCACGATTCGGTCCGAGGCGGGGTGATTCCAAAGGGACGAAGCACCTCCAAGCAACGGTCGACGAAGGACGGTACGGGGGCGCTCCGCCATCCGCGGATCAGGCGCCAACGGTTCCATGCCTGTTTGTCGACGGAAAAGGTGAGGACGTCCAAACTGCGGGCCAAAGACCGGGATCGCACCGTGCCGTGCAGGTCCAGCAGGTAGTCGAATTCCCGTTCGCGCAGCGTGTTCAGCACTTCCCCGGTTCCTCGTTCCACGGTGTGCACCACATCGATTCCTGAAAGCAATTCAGCGGCTTGCCGGCATCGGGCCATGCACACGAAGTCCACCACGGCATCCTTGCCGTACGCTGCACGCAGCGCAGTCACCACAGGCTGCATCATCACGATGTCGCCGAGGGCACTGAATCGGGCAATGAGAATCCGCGGCGCGCGCGGGGTGGAGTTGAATTGGGCAGCCACGCATCAAAGGTAGCCCTCCACCTATCTTCGCAGCGTCATGTTTTTGGTCGACACCCACACCCATTTGTACCAGCCCGCGTTTGACGGCGATCGCGATGAAGCCATGGCGCGATGTGCCGAAGCAGGGGTGGATTTGCTGTTGTTGCCCAACATCGACGTGGAAAGCATCCCGCGTGTTCAGGACATGATGATCCGGTGGCCCAACTGCTGCCGGGGCATGATGGGCCTTCATCCTTGCCATGTGCAAAAGGGGTGGGAGGCCGAGCTCCAAACGATTGAGGCCGCCTTGAATGCCCCCATGCCGGGTTCGCCGTGGGTTGCGGTGGGTGAAATCGGCTTGGACTTGCACTGGGACACCTCCACGTTGGACATCCAGCGTGAGGCGCTTCGGATTCAATTGGACTGGGCCAAAAAGCGTCGCCTCCCCGTCGTCATCCACGTGCGAAAGGCGTTCGACGAGCTGTTTGAAGTGCTTGATTCCGAGATGGACGACCGATTGACTGGCGTGATGCATTGTTTTACTGGCGGGCTCGAGGAGGCCAATCATGCCCTTTCGTACCCTGGCTGGATGCTGGGCATCGGTGGGGTGTCCACCTACAAGAATGGCGGACTGGACAAGGTGCTTCCGCACGTGCCGCTCGAACGGATCGTGTTGGAGACCGACAGTCCCTACCTCTCGCCTGTGCCTCACCGGGGCAAGCGAAACGAATCGAGCTACACTGCCCTCGTGGCGCAGCGTGTTGCGGAGTTGACCGGTGTTTCGGTGGAAGAGGTGGCGCGTGTGACGACCGAAAATGCAGTGAGGTTGTTTCATTTGGACGTCCCCGAGACATGACACAACCGCACGACATGAAGTCCATCCTCGTCATCTACACAGGCGGCACGGTGGGCATGGTACGAGACAAAGTCAGTGGGGCTCTGGTGCCCTTGGACTTCAGCCAAGTGTCCAAGCACGTTCCTGAACTGGACCATGCGGGCATTCGCGTGGAAGCGGTGTCGTTTGACACGCCCATCGACAGCAGCGACGTGGCGCCGAGGCATTGGCGCGGCATTGCGTCGACCGTCATGGAATGCATGGACCGCTTTGACGGCTTTGTGGTGCTCCACGGCACGGACACCATGGCGTACACCGCCTCGGCCTTGAGCTTCATGCTCGAAGGTCTGCGGAAGCCTGTGATCTTGACCGGATCCCAATTGCCGATTGGCATCCCACGCACGGATGGGCGGGAAAACCTGCTCAGTGCGTTGATGCTCGCTGCGGACATGACCGACGGCGAGCCGACCATCCAAGAAGTGGCCGTCTACTTTGGCAACCACCTGTTTCGCGGAAACCGAACCCACAAGGAAAGCGCCCAAAGTTTGCAGGCACTCATCAGCCCCAACCACCCACCGCTGGTGGAGGCAGGGGTGGAATTCCAAATCCACCATCCGTCGCTTTGGCGCCCAGCTCCTCGAATGCAAAAGCCCCTCATGCACCCTGGCATGCGCACTGAAGTGGCCTGGGTCCCTCTTTTTCCCGGCATGCCCATGGAGGGCCTGCGCCGAACCTTGGAGTGGGAGGATTTGAGGGGCGTGGTGCTCGCGACATTTGGCAGCGGCAACGCCCCCACGTCCCAAGTGCTGCGCGACCTGCTAAGGGAGGCACGCGACCGGGGGGTGACGATGGTGAATGTGACTCAATGCGGCCAAGGAGGGGTGCATCCGGAGTTGTACGCCACAAGCCACATGCTCGCAGGATGCGGGGTCATCCCAGGCCGAGACATGACCACGGAGGCTGCGTTGACCAAGCTCATGCACGTCTTGGCCCAAACCGACGATCCCGAGCGCATCCGAGAGTTGATGACCTCCAATCTTCGGGGAGAACTTACCCCACATCGGTCCTTGCCAACGCAGGGTCACGGGCCTGCAGGATCGGCCGGTTTGGATGGGGCGTGAGGCTCCTGACTCGGAAAGTCACCTTCTTTTTTGCCTCTCTCTGCGACATCGGCACATTTCTTTTGCGGGAGTCGTGGATTCTTGGGTAATTTGCGGCGCCCAAGTGCGCGCGGTTCATGACATGGCTTTTGGACTGACGCATGAAGGCTCACATTCCCAACGGGGAATGGAGAGGTGGCCGAGCGGCTTAAGGCGCACGCCTGGAAAGCGTGTTGGGGGCAACCCCTCCAGGGTTCGAATCCCTGTCTCTCCGCAACAATTATTCATTTTTCAACTTCAATTCGTCATGAAGAATTTGTTCGCCCTCCTCGCCATTGCAGGGCTCGTGATGTTCGCAGCGCCACAAGCTGTGATGGCACAAGAAGACGCAGCCACTGAGATGGTTGTGGACACCATGTCTGCGGAAACCGACTCCGCTGCCGTTGATTCTGCTGCTGCACCCGTTGCAGTGGAAGAGCCTGTTGCGGCCGAGCCCGTGGAAACACGTGAAGTGTTGAGCTTCCACCAAACCGTGAAGAAGTACTTCATCGAAGGTGGTGCCACGTTCATGGCGTTCGTGTTGATTTGTTTGATCCTCGGCCTGGCGTTGAGCATCGAACGCATCATTTACCTCAACATGGCCACCACCAACACCGGCAAGTTGCTCGAAGGCATCGAAGGTGCGCTCGGCAAGGGTGTGGATGCGGCCAAAGAAGTGTGCCGCGACACCCGCGGTCCTGTGGCGTCCATTTTCTACCAAGGTCTCGACCGCAGCTCTGGCAGCTACGAAGAAGTGGCCAAGGCCATTGAAGACTACGGCAGCGTGGAGATGTCCAAGCTCGAGCGCGGCTTGAGCTGGATCAGCTTGTTCATCGCCTTGGCTCCGATGTTGGGCTTCATGGGTACGGTGATCGGGATGATCTCTGCCTTTGACAAGATTGCGGAGGCCAACACCATCAACGCGTCAATCGTGGCAGGGGGCATCAAGGTGGCATTGATCACGACCGTCTCTGGATTGATCGTGGCCATCATCCTCCAAATCTTCTACAACTACATCCTGTCCAAGATCGACAGCATCGTGCTCGACATGGAAGAGGCCAGCATGGACCTCGTGGACTTGTTGTACAAGCGCAACCTCGAAGGAAAATAATCTGCACCATGGGAGACAAGACCATCAAAACGGTCCTGTCCGCTGTGCGGATGTTGGTCATCGTTGCCGGAGCCTTGCTCTGCATCATGATCACTTCCAAGAGTGGAGCAGACGAGACCTTCGTGGAGGGTCAGGAACGCTACGGCGCGCTCCTCGACAACCTCTTCTACATCATCTACGCAGTGGGCATCGCATGCGGTGCGGCAGCTGTGTTGTTTGGATTGTACTTCTTTGCCACCAACCTGAAGGCCAAAATGGGCACCCTCATCGGGGTGGCCGGGTTCGCCGTTTTGGGTTTGGTGAGCTTCTATGCCTTGGCTGATTCCACGGTCCTCCGTGCGTACGAAGCCAGTGGCATCACCGTGACGGAAGGCGAGAGCTTGTTCGCGGGCGGTGGCATGTACTTCGTGTACTTGCTCGGCCTCGTGGCCCTCGGCTCGATCTTGGTGGCTGAAGTCAACAAAGCAATCAAGTAAGGTCCATGGCACGCCGCGAATTGCAAGAAATCAATGCAGGCTCGATGGCGGACATCGCGTTCTTGCTCCTCATCTTTTGGTTGGTGACCACCACCATCGATTCAGACGAGGGCATCAAGCGACAGCTTCCGCCGCCGGTTCCGCCAGACATTGACGTGCCGCAAGCCAAGGAGCAAAACGTCTTCAACGTGAAGGTGAACTTCCTCGACCAGCTTTTGGTGGAAGGGGAGCCCCTGGACTTGGACCAATTGAAGGACAAAGCGAAGAACTTCCTCATTGCCACAGGCGATGGTGTGATGTCGCATAGCGTGGGTGCCAAGACCATCGGTCGCAACCGCGAAGTGGAGATGATCACTGGCGCCAACGGCAAGACCAACGCCGCGTTCCCTGAACGCGAGTGGGTCCGGAAGGCCGACGTCAAGCAGCGCATTGCCGAGTACGAGCAATTTGTGGCCGCCGCGGACACCGACAAAAAGAAAGACGCGTTTGGCAAAGTGCTTGATGGATGGCGCGAGAAGCTCACCACCATTGAATTGTTGGGGGGCGACTACAAGCAGCTTCCCTCGTCAGCCCTGATCTCCATGCAAAACGACAACAACACCACGTACAACACGTACCTGCAGGTCCAGAACGAGCTTCAGTCTGCGGTGAACGAGTTGCGCGACGAATTGGCGTTGGACAAGTTTGGCATGTTGTACAGCCAAATGGAGGACATCTACGGCCGCAACAAGGAGGACTCCAAGACGCTCGAGAAAATCACCGCCGTTCGTGCTGTGTACCCGCAACGGATTTCCGAAGCGGAGCCGCGCGACGCAAGCGCCAACTACTACTGATATGGGAAAGTTTCGCAAAGGAGGCAAGCGTGAAATGGGAGCCATCTCGACGGCATCCCTTCCGGACATCGTGTTCATGCTGCTCTTCTTCTTCATGGTTGCAACGGTGTTGCGGACCGAAGAGGAGAAGGTGCGTGTGATTCGTCCAGAAGCTTCCGAGCTTTACAAGATTGAGAAGAAGCACTTGATCCGTTACGTCAACATTGGCCCTCCCATGGACAAGCGTTACGGCACGGAGCCCGTGGTTCAATTGAACGATCAATTTTCCAATTCTGGGGCCATCCAAGAATGGATTGCCAAGGAGCGCACCACCCTTGCTGAAGCGGAGCAAAGCAAGATGTGGGTGTCCCTCAAGGTGGACCAAGACACCAAGATGGGTGTGGTCACCGAGGTGAAGCAGGAGCTTCGCGAGGCCTCGGCCTTGAAGGTGCTGTACTCGGCCTCGACCCGTCAGCGCACGGGAAGCGGCCAGTAAATCATTCGACAACCTCATTGAAAAGCCTCGGCCTGTGCTGGGGCTTTTTTGTGGCTGTCTTCGCGGCGTGGGAAGCTTGTCGGGAAACGGGACGATTGCCGAAGGGCCAAGGGTCAAAGCTGCCCCAAAATCTTGTCGGCCAACACCGTGCTCAGCTTCACGTAGCTCTCCAAGGTCCAGCCGGCGACGTGGGGGCTCAGCAGGACGCTGGGATGGGCGAGGAGCTGTTCGAAAGTTGCCCGCATTTCCGCGTCTGCGAGACCGTCCAAGGCCTCGAGCGAGCGTCCCTCAAACTCCAACACGTCCAGGCACGCTTCTGTCACGCGACCGTCGTCCAGCGCGGAAAGCAGGGCCTTTGTTTGGACAATGGGTCCCCGGGATGTATTCAAGAGGAGGATCGGCTTGTCAAATTGGGCAAGCCACACGTCGTCCACCATGCCTTTGGTTTCGACGGTCCAGGGGAGGTGAAGGCTCACCACGTCCACGCTTTGACAGAATGTATCCCAACCCACGGGCTTGACGTATGGGAGTGGGCGCTGCGTGGTCGGCTGTTCACCCCAGCCTTCCTTGTACTTGTCGTAGGCCATGACGCGACACCCAAATCCCGCGAGGCGCTCGGCAAACGCGCTGCCCATGTGGCCGTACCCGACGATGCCGACCGTCATGGACTTGAGTTCTCGGCCGCGGTGGGCTTCGCGCAGCCATTGGTGTTGGCGAATGGAGGCATCTCCGCTGGGCAATTTGTGCAAGGTGCCCAGGAGCATGCCGATGCAGTGTTCGCCGACTGCATCGCGGTTGCCCTCGGGGCTGCTGTGCACGGCGATGTCGAGTTCGGCGGCCGTGGCCAAATCGATGTTCTCCAGGCCCGAGCCGCTTCGCGCAATCCACTGCAGGTCGGGAAGGGCATGCAGCACTTCCGCATCGAGGCGAATTCGGCTCCTTAGGACCAGCCCATGCACAGGACCAAGGTCACCCGCAACGATGGCTTCGCGCGAGACGCCTGTGCCGTCATGACACTTCATGCCCGCTGCGTCGAGGGCCTTCCAAAGGGCCTCGTGCACCACATCCAAAAACCAAACGTGCGCGGACTCCTTCACGGTTACGCCATGAGGGTCGCGACGAGCGAACCGATGCTGAAGTAAATGATCAGCCCCATGATGTCATTCGCCGTCGTGATGAAGGGGCCCGTGGCGAGTGCGGGGTCGATGTTGCGCTTGTCCAACATGAGCGGCACAAAGGCGCCAAACAAGGCGGCAAACACGATGACACAGAGCAGTGAAGCCGACACAGTGGTGCTCAACATCCACCCAAATCCGAGCAGGAGGCTCGTGAGAAAGATGACGGCGGAACAAATCAATCCGTTCACCAGACCGACGCTCAATTCTTTGAGGAGCCTGGAGACCAGGTTGCCCATGTTGACGTTGGCCGAGGCCAAGCCCTGCACGACAATGGCCGAGGATTGCACGCCGACGTTGCCGCCCATGGCCGCAATCAGCGGGATGAACAAAGCGAGTTCGGGGTTGCTTTCGATGTCGAAGGCCCCAATGACGTAAGCGCCGCCGACACCTCCTCCCAAGCCGATGAGCAACCAGGGAAGACGTGCCCTTGTGAGGGCCCAAATGCTGTCTTTGCCCTCGACGTCTTCCGAGATTCCGGACGCCAATTGGTAGTCGCGTTCGGCGTCCTCAATCAACACGTCGACGGCATCGTCAATGGTGATGCGGCCAAGCAACATGCCTTCGTCGTCGATGACGGGCAGGGCGACGAGGTCATAGCGCTCCATCAGTTTGACCACCACTTCTTCACTCTCGTTGGGGCCGACCGTCACCAGGTCGTCTTCGTCTTTCAAGTCCTTCAAAATGGACCGTGCTGAGGACGCGTTCAACAGGAGACTCTTGAGGGACAAACGCCCATTCAGACGTCCTTGGTCGTCCACCATGTAGATGGTGTAGATGTTTTCGACGTCCGAGGCTTGCGCACGGATTTCCCGGATGGCCCGAGCCACGGTCCAGTCTTCCTCGACCTTGACCATTTCCACGGCCATCAATGCACCCGCGGTGCCTTCTTCGTAGCTCAGCAATTCGAGGACCTCCGACGCCGATTCGACGTCGTCAACCATGCGCATGGCTTCCTCGACTTTGGCCTCCGGCAAATCTGCCAAGGCGTCCGCCGCATCGTCGGAATCCAATCCTTCAATGACGTCCTCTGCAATCTCTTTGGAACTCAGCGAGGTGAGCAGCTCTTCACGCACGTCTTCCTCGAGCTCGGCAATGACTTCGGACTTGAAGTCGGAGCCGAGCAAGCGGTAGAGGTACAGGATCTCTTCCCGCTTGAGCGCGTCGAAAACGTCGGCCACGTCCTTCGGGTGGAGCTCGCCAATGGTGGCGGCAAGTTCCACGTCTTGTCCCGCTTCAATTTGGGTTCGAAGCGCGTCGAGGAGGTCTTTGGTCAACTCGAGCATGGCGCAAAGGTACGGGCCGACTCGGGATGTGGGACTCAAGAGGACCGCTTGGCCCGGAAGAAGTTGGTGAGCAAGGCCGCCGCTTCGTCTGCGAGAAGCCCGCCCTGGCAGGTGGTTTTGGGGTGGAGGATGGTCAGTGGCCCGTCAAATTTGGAATGTCCTCGCTTCTCGTCCTTGGCGCCGTAGACCACCCTTCCAATGCGGGTCCAAAACGCAGCGCCTGCACACATCGGGCAAGGTTCAAGGGTGACGTAGAGCGTGCATTTGTCCAGGAACTTGCCACCCAAGTACTCGGAGGCAGCGGTGAAGGCCTGCATTTCGGCGTGCGCCGTGAAATCCCTCAACTGCTCACACAGGTTGTGGGCCCGGGCGATGACTTGACCCTGGGCCACAATGACCGCACCCACGGGAACCTCGTCGAGTTCTGCGGCACGCTTGGCTTCTTGCAGCGCCAGGCGCATGAACCGCACGTCGTCGTCGGAGAAGGGGGTGGAATCGGTCATCCGACGAATTTAGGCAGGATGGGCCGCTGCTTTGTGCAGCCACGAGGAAAGGTGTTCAAAGGCGCGAACGTTGGGCTCCAACTTGGGCAGGCTTCCAGTCGCATGCTCGGGCAGTTCGCCTGTCTCCAGTTGCCGTTGGGTCAAACACACAAACCCAAACCGTTCTGACCAAAGCTTGCCGAGCAGCTCCTGCTCCGGTTGTCCTGGCGTGGGGATGAGAATGGCATGTGCCCCGAGGGCTGCAAGGTCCAACTGCGAACTGTAGCCACTCCGGCACACGACGGTTCCGGCACTTTGCAGCGCGGAGGCGAGCTCGGCATCCGTGGGGTCGCACCACGTGGTGATGTGACCGTCTTGACGAGTCCCCCCGCCAGGCTGTCCCGCAATGACCAAGCAGGGACCCTCGGCATCTGCCATCCAAGTGCGCAGGGCCGCTTCCATGAGCGATCGGTGCGGCTCTACGCCACTGACCATCCCAACCTTGGCCCATGTCTGGGTTGCGTTGGGTTGCTTGTGCTTGGCGAGCCGGCTCAGGACGCCGATGTATTGGGTACGTGAGTGGACCTGCGCGTCGGCAAGGGCGCCACTCAACGACGTTTCTCCCGGGGCCAAGTCGGGAACCCAAACTTCATCGAATGCCTGTGCCCAACGCTGAACGACGCTGCGAGCCGGGCCTTCCAGCCATTTGGGCGTGGGGATTTGCAGTTGATGGGACATCAACACGGAGGGGACACCGGGGACCGCACATCCGTAGCAGTTGTCGGACAAGATGGCGTCGAGGTGCAGGGTTTGGACCATGTGTTGGGCCCATGTTCGCTCGCGCTCGACGTAGGCCACAAAGGCGGGCATCTGCCACGCGATGCGCCAAAAGTTGCCCCGCTTGGCGTACTTGATGTCCGGCCCGGGCTTTGTGTGAAACGTGAGGTGGGGTTGGTCCATCTCCTCCGCCCGGGACTGCAACCAGGCCAGGGCCGTGCCTTTGGACGCGATGTGGACGCGCCAGCCTGCCCCGAGGGCGTGCTCGATGAGTGGCCACGTGCGCGTGGCGTGCCCCATGCCCCAATCGAGCACGGTCACGAGGAGCTGGGGGCGACTCGGGCTCGTCATCGAGGATGAAGTTCCTAATTTCGAAGCAATTCAGCGACCATGGGCAAAGGCAAACTTTGGAAATGGGAGGAAAACGCCGAGATGGACAACGTCTTTGAGCCGGACCTCCAGGAGGCAGTGAAAGGGGCGGACCATCCTTACCGCGGGAAGTGGCATGCGGAGGTGTTTGGCAACGACAACCCCATCACGCTGGAGTTGGGCTGTGGCAAAGGCGAATACACCGTCGGGTTGGCCCGCAAATGGCCCAACCGCAATTTTGTCGGGGTGGACATCAAGGGACATCGCTTCTGGCGAGGTGCCAAAACCGCCAACCAAGACGGCTTGAGCAACGTGGCGTTTTTGAGAACGCGCATCGAGTTCATTGACCAGTTCTTTGGCCCGGGCGAGGTGGCGGACATTTGGCTCACCTTCAGCGACCCTCAACCCAAGGACGAGAAGGGCACCAAACGCATCACTTCCGGAAAGTTCATTGAGCGTTACCGCAAGTTTTTGGCGCCTGGTGGCTCCGTGAAAGTCAAGTCAGACAGCAAACTCCTCTATGCCCTGTCCAAGGAGGAATACCAGGCGGCCGGGTATCCGTTCCTTCACGATTCGGACGACGTCTATGGCGGCTTCCTGGACACCGTGGACGCCGCCTTGCGCGAAGCTCTGGAAATCAAGACGTACTATGAACAGCGCTGGTTGGAAGAGGGCAAGAACATCCACTTCATGGAAATCGTTCCTCCGTCGTTGTGAAGGACACCCGCGACGATCGTTCGTTTGAGCGAGATGTGTACGATGTGGTGCGCACCATCCCCAAAGGCCGTGTGACGTCGTACGGCGCGATTGCCAAGGTGTTGGGCGCAGCCCGCGCGAGCCGTCGGGTGGGATGGGTGCTGAACAAGAGCTTTGGTGCACAGCCTCCGGTGCCCGCCCATCGTGTGGTGAACCGCCTTGGCATGTTGACAGGCGCCATTCACTTTCCATCTGATCAACCCATGGCCGCGCAGCTTCAAGCCGAAGGCGTTGTGATTGAGAACGACAAGGTGATGGACTTTGAGACGCGATTTTGGGACCCCATGACCGAACTTTGGAACGCATGAGTAACTGGACAAACGACGCGATCCTCGACGCCCTTCGCGGGGTGGTGGAGCCGGAACTTGGCAAGGACATTGTCGCCTTGGAATTGGTGGAGCTGTCTGGCGAAGCCGGCACACACGGCGAGGGGTTGACGCTGCAGGTGAAATCCAGCAACCCGGCCATGCATGCGCGCAAACGCATGCAAGAGGCGGTGGAGTTTGCGCTGGAGCGTGCGTTTGGCAAACCGGTGGAGTGCAAAGTCGAGGTGGTGCCCCTCAAGAAGGAGGAACGGACGCTTGAGACCCGCAAGGTGTTGCCTGGCGTCCAGCATGTGATTGCCGTGGCTTCCGGCAAGGGAGGCGTGGGCAAGAGCACGGTGTCGTCCAACCTCGCCGTCGCACTCGTCCAGCTTGGCTACAAAGTCGGGCTCGTGGACGCCGACATTCACGGGCCAAGTGTGCCGACCATGTTTGACGTGGCCCACGAAAAACCCCAACCCGTGGAGGTTGATGGCAAGACGAAGATTGAACCCATTGAGCAGTATGGCGTCAAGGTCCTGTCGATTGGGTTTTTCGCGGACCAGGACCAAGCAATTGTGTGGCGCGGTCCGATGGCCAGCCGCGCGCTGAACCAGCTGTTCACCGATGCCAATTGGGGCGCCCTCGACTTCATGATTGTGGACTTGCCTCCGGGAACCGGGGACATCCATTTGTCGCTGGTTCAGCAAATCCCGCTGTCCGGGGCTGTCATTGTGAGTACGCCCCAAGACGTGGCCCTTGCCGACGCGCGGAAAGGCGTCGGCATGTTCCGCCTTGAAGAACTGAAGGTGCCGGTGCTGGGCATGGTCGAGAACATGGCCTACTTCGTGCCGGACGACATGCCGGACAAGAAGTACCACATCTTTGGACGAGACGGCGTCAAGCGTTTGGCGGACAGCCTCGATGCGCCATTCCTCGGAGAACTGCCCCTCCTCCAAACCATCCGTGAGGCGGGCGATGCCGGCCGTCCTGCAGCGCTCCAAACGAGCGGCGATGCGGCGGCTGCGTTTCGGGCCGTGGTGGCTAACTTGCTGAAGCAACTCGACAAAGACGTTTGATTCATGGCCACCCTCGACCTGCAGCAACGCATTCAGTCCACTTTGGATGAACTCCGTCCCTACCTCGAAGCGGACGGGGGAGACATTCGTTTGGTGGAAATCACAGACGACCTCGTGGTGCGCATCGAGCTCTTGGGGGCATGTGCCGATTGCTCCATGATCAACATGACCCTGAAAGGCGGGGTAGAGTCCGCGCTCAAAAAGGCGGCACCTGAGGTGACGGCCATCGAGGCCATCAACCTCTTATAGCCGCATCTTCAGACCGCTTGGGTTACCCACCACGTGAATGGGAGAACAGGGATTGAACACCCGGCACACAGTGTTGTTGCCTCTGTACCTTAGACGCCATCATGATCCAAACAGACATCTTGATCATCGGTGCTGGCCCATGCGGCTTGTTTACCGTGTTTGAAGCCGGCCTTCTCAAGCTCCGCTGCCACCTGATTGACGCCTTGCCTCAGCCGGGAGGACAGTGTGCGGAGATTTATCCCAAAAAGCCCATCTACGACATCCCCGCGTACCCTTCCATTTTGGCCGGAGAGTTGGTGGACCGCTTGATGGAGCAGGCCGAGCCTTTCCAGCCGGGCTTCACCCTTGGGGAGCGCGCCGAAACCATTGAAAAGGACGACGAGGATCAGTTTATCCTGACGACCAGCCGTGGCACCAAGCACCGCGCGCCCATCATCGCCATTGCCGGCGGCTTGGGCTGCTTCGAGCCCCGCAAGCCACCCATCGAGAACCTCTCCAACTTCGAGGACACGGGGGTGGAGTACATCATCAAGGACCCCGAGTTCTACCGGGACAAGAAGGTGGTGATCAGTGGGGGCGGCGACAGCGCCTTGGACTGGACCATTTTCCTTGCAGACGGTGTGGCCAGTGAAGTGACCTTGGTGCACCGACGCGAGGGTTTCCGCGGCCACCTCGACAGCGTCCAAAAAGTCATGGACCTCGCCGAGCAAGGCAAGATCAAGCTGTTGACCAACGCCGAGGTGGTGGGGGTTGACGGAGACGATCATCTGCAAACGCTTACGGTGAACCACAAACAACAAGGAGAGATGACCCTCGACACGGACCACTGGGTGCCGTTGTTTGGGTTGAGCCCCAAGTTGGGCCCAATCGCCGACTGGAACTTGAACATCACCAAGAACGCGGTGGAGGTGGACACCGTCGACTACAGCACCAATGTGCCGGGCATCTACGCCATCGGAGACATCAACACCTACCCAGGCAAGTTGAAGCTCATTTTGTGCGGATTCCACGAGGCCACACTCATGGTGCAGAGTGCGTTCAAGCGCATCTATCCCGACAAAAACTTGGTGCTCAAGTACACCACGGTGAACGGCGTCAGCGGATTCTGATTGAACGTATTTTCACGCCAAACGACGCGCCATGAGCATGATCAAAGTCACGGTCATTGACCGAGAAGGAACCTCCCATGAATTGGATGCGCCCACGGACATGGGCATGAACATGATGGAGCTTTGCAAGAGCGCAGAGTTGCCCGTGGAGGGAACCTGCGGAGGGATGGCGATGTGCGCTTCGTGCCACATGTACGTGAAGAGTGACCACGCGCTGCCCGAGAAGTCGAACGACGAAGAGGACATGCTCGACGAGGCGTTCCACGTGTCCGAGGAAAGCCGCTTGGGGTGCCAAATCCACTTGGCCGACGACCTCGATGGCTTGACGGTGCACCTCGCGCCGGTCGGATAACACCGGTCGGTTCACGCCCAACCTTCCTTCCGGTCGCTCAACCCAGGCCGCCGTGCAGGCTGTGCCCAGCCGCCATCCATTGCGCCACAGTGCGGGAATTCCCCAACGATTCGAGGGCGCGCACGTGACGCATGCCGTGTGCATCTGAGCACACGAAGGAAACCCATCCTCGTTCCATGAATTGCTTGGCCATGTTGCGGGTCTCGGGACCGTACGCCCCTGCCAAAGACGCGGCATTCACCGCCATCCATCCGCCGCGTTCGTGCCACAATTCGAGCAACGAGGCGTCTTTGTGGAGGTAGGGGTAACGCTCGCAGTGGGCGAGAAGGGGCGTGATGCCGCGGGTTTGGGCTTCGAAGAGGGCGTCCTTTACAAGGGCCTCTTCCGGGGCGTGATGAAACCCAAATTCCATCAACATCACCTCATGCGTGCGCTGGCCATCGTCGCACGAAAATGTCATCGGATCGCCTTCTTTCAGCGTGCGAAGCATGTCCGCATCCATCAAATATTCCGCGGCAAGGCGCAGTTCCATGGGAATGCCGGCTTCCTGCATAGCACGAACCAAGTTGTCGTACGGCCCGCGAAGGGTGTTGGGCGAGTTGGGGTACAAGTCGCTCATGATGTGGGGCGTCAGCACCATGCCGCGGTATCCCAAAGACACCATGTGCCGCACCATTTCCAAGGCGGCGTCCACATCGGGTGCGCCGTCGTCCACACCTGGCACCAAATGGCTGTGAACGTCCCAGCCGAGCTGGCTGAACTTCACCGAAGCCGGTGCCTCCCGGCGCCAAGGCCAGGACCACTTCATCCGCGGTTGGCGTAGTGCTGTGCGTAGTACTGCTGGTAGTCTCCCGACGTGACCTCGTCCATCCACGTTTGGTTTTGGAGGTACCAGTCCACGGTGTTGGCCAGGCCTTCGTCGAAGGTGACGCTGGGTTTCCAGCCAAGTCTTTCTTCCAAGTGCGAGGCGTCGATGGCGTAGCGCAAATCATGCCCCGCACGGTCTTTCACAAAGGTGATCAGGGCCTTCGACGTGCCGTCAGGGCGGTTCAGTCGCGCGTCCACAAGTTCAATGAGCTTGTGCACCAGGTCGATGTTGCGCCATTCGTTCAATCCGCCGATGTTGTAGGTGTCACCCACCCACCCTTGGGTCAAGATGACTTCAATGGCGGACGCATGGTCCTCCACCCAGAGCCAGTCGCGCACGTTGATGCCCTCGCCATAGACGGGCAAGGGGCGTTCATCGACAATGTTGCGGATCATCAAGGGGATCAGCTTCTCCGGGAATTGATGCGAACCGTAGTTGTTGGAACAATTCGAAATGACAATGGGCATCTCGTAGGTGTGGTGGTAAGCCCGAACCACATGGTCGCTCGATGCTTTTGACGCACTGTAGGGTGAACGCGGGTCGTACGGTGTGGTCTCTGAAAACAACCCCTCTTGTCCAAGCGATCCGTAGACCTCGTCTGTGCTGACGTGGTAGAACAAGGCCTCGGTCATGCACCCGCGCTCTGTCCAAGATTGCTTGGCCACGTTCAGCATCGTGGCTGTGCCCAAGATGTTGGTCTCCAAGAAGGCCAAGGGGTTGGTGATGCTCCGGTCCACGTGGCTTTCTGCCGCCAAGTGAATCACCCCGTCAAACGCATGCTCCGCGAAGAGTGAGGTGAGCAATTTGGCATCTTGGATGTCCCCCTTGACGAAGGTGTAATTCTCGTTTGCCTCCACATCTGCCAGGTTGGCGAGGTTGCCCGCGTAGGTGAGCGCATCGAGGTTGACGATGCGGGTTTGCGGCTGGGTGCGCAGCAGTCGGCGGATCACATGCGAACCAATGAACCCAGCCCCTCCAGTGATGAGCAGGGATTGAAAGGTTCGGGGCAAATGTGGTGCTCGGGGTTCGGTCATGGTGCCAAGTTCGGCTCAAAGGCTCCAGTAGTCCAAATCCCCCGTCTTCCCGCGGAACACGCCTTTCACGTCCACCACCGTCCCCTGTCCGTCGCGGAGCAGGTTGCGAAAGTCAGATTCGGTGTACCCCGCGTATTCGTCGTGGTTGACCGCGGCAATGATGGCGTCGTAGGCGCCCTGTTCCGGACCCTCCCGAAGGGTCAGTTCGTATTCCTCGTGTACTTCCTCCGCGCTGGCTTGTGGGTCCACCAAATCCACATTGACATTGAACGATTCGAGTTCGCGAATGACGTCGATGACCTTGGTGTTGCGGATGTCCGCCACGTTTTCTTTGAAGGTCAGTCCCATCACCAGCACCCGTGCTTCAAGGGGGTTGATGTCCCGTGCAAGCAGGCGCTTGACGGTTTGCTTGCCCACGTAGA
>PKDW01000153.1 GCA_002863145.1 Flavobacteriales bacterium | reverse complement strand
GCCACGTACTTGCGTGTGTTGACGATCACCGACTTGTGCGGCAACTCGTCGACGGCTGAAGTCATCATCAACTTGATCGACGACGACGCTCCAGTGTTTGACTTCGTTCCTGAAGACTACACCGTGGCTTGCGTGGAAGACACTGTGATGTTGCACGCCTTGTACAGCGACTTGGTCGATGAAAGCCTTGACTTGGTGTACGAGGAAGACATGGACATGACTTGCCCCAACCAATTCACGTTGACCCGTACTTGGACCGTTTCAGACAACTGCGACAACTCAACGGTGGCCACGCAAGTGATCACTGTCCACGACGACATCGCACCTGTCTTCACGTTTGTCCCTGCGGACTACACCGTGGAGTGCTACGGAGACATCATGACCGAAATGGCCACGGCGTCTGACAACTGTGCGAGCGGCGCTTCTGTGGCGTACGTCGACAGCGAAACACAAGATGCTTCTTGCCCAGGCAACTGGGAAGTGTTGCGCACCTTCATTGCTACGGACGCATGCGGCAACTCAACTTCTGTGGTGCAAACCATCACGGTGCTTGACACCATTGCTCCAGAAATCACTTGCAGCGAAGACCGTACGGTGGAGTGCAGCTTGATTGAATCTGTGGGTCAAAATGAGATTGTGGCACCATTGGCTGCCATCACTCAAAACAACGTGTCGGGCACTTGGCCAAGCTTCAACCCCAACCGCTTCACGGGCACCTTCGTCTACGTGAATGCTGCGTTGGTGGATGCGCTCCCAGGTCTCTTTGAGGCAGGCGACAAGATTGGTCTGACCCGTGTTAACGGCTCGAGCATTCAGCGCACCATCACATCTGTGACGGGTGTGGCGAACCAGCCCAACACGCGCCGCGTGAACTTCAGCGGTGCCTTGGTGACTGGCATCAACCCCAACTACAACCTCGGTGTGTTGGAAGGAGGTGACATCGCTTTGATTGAGCACACGCCAGCCCAGTCTGACAACTGCCAGGTCATGAGCTTGGAAGAGTCCATGGAAACTGCCATGAACTGCAAC
The DNA here is from genome assembly GCA_002863145.1 of Flavobacteriales bacterium. Taxonomy (GTDB): domain Bacteria; phylum Bacteroidota; class Bacteroidia; order Flavobacteriales_D; family Sanyastnellaceae; genus UBA11663. Next base: position 18,582 of record PKDW01000153.1, on the reverse strand, counting down.
CCAACTTACACGGTGACTCGCACGTACACGACCATGGACACCGGCTGCAACACGACTTCGTGCACGCAGACCATCCATGTCGTTGACACGACGAACCCTGTGATCACGGCTCAAGCTCAGGACGCGTCCAACGAGTGTGCAGGTCACGACTACGAGGCCAGCAACTCTGCTCAACTGGAGGCCTGGTTGGCGGACAACGGCGGCGCTGCTGCCACTGACAACTGTGGAGCCATCACGTGGTCTCACGACTACGAGTTGGGTGATTTGAGCGACGACTGCGGATTGACTGGAACTGTGGAGGTCATCTTCACGGCAACAGACGATTGCGGCAACAGCTCAACGACGACTGCCACGTACACCATTGTGGACACCACGTCTCCAATGTTGGCTGGCACCCCAACCGTCAACAACGCTTCAGTGGACGTTCCTTACGACAGTTACTGCGGTGAGGTGACCGTTCCAACCATTGCAGATGTTGCTGCTGGTGACGCTTGTGGCGAAGCCACTTCGTGCGACACGATGGCCACGGAAAATGCCAACGCAGCAATCGCTGCAGCATTGGGAATGGACATCCTCGGCGAAGACGGCTACCTCGACCTCTTGACGAACGTCACGACGTCGGGCATCAACAACCCGTTCGTTACGGGTGGGGAGTACACGCTCGGCACCATCGCGACGCCAACGACCATGGCTGACGGTGAGACGTGCGACAACAACCCCAACCAGCACGGCATGCGCATGTTCAACTTCCTTGGAGGTGAATACTACATGACCGACGCCGGCACCATGACGAAGGATCTCGTGAACGGCACGGCCACCATCAGCATGAAGGTGTCCAACGGTGCGGGCGAGCTCGAGGTGGAAGCCACCTTCGGAACGTTGATGAATTGGGAAGAGTGGTGCGCTACTCCAGGTCTGGAAAGCTTTAAGTCGGATTGCGGCTTGGGCGATCACATGACGTGGGATTACGCCATCCTCTTGGACGGAACCATCACGGGTGTGGAAGGAACTGGATTTGAAGGCACGGAGCTCACCATGAGCCACCAGCCAGCGAACGAGTACTTCGGATTCCAGTTTGGTGTTGGAGCCAACAACAAGAATGCCAAGTACGGCTTCAGCGGTTGGTTCTACTACGGAGGCACCTTGGTAATCGACGGTGAGGAAACAAGCGCCATGGGCTCTGGTGACCTCTTCGGAGACCTCGACTTCCTCCACGACTGGAAGACCACGTTCCACTTCTGTGCCGTGGACGAGTGTGGCAATGACAACACGTTCAACTACAGCTTGGAAAGCACCGGTGCATTGCAGTCACCTCTCCTTGATGGAGGAGTTGAGGGTGAACAAGATGCCGAAATCGTTTACGCCAAGGATTTGATTGAAATCACCACACTGCACCCGAACCCTGCCTCAGTGAAGGCAACGTTGACGGTCACGGTGAAACAAGATTTGACAGCCAAGGTCCAGGTATTTACCATGGACGGGTCTCTCGTGGAACATGTGTTCGACGGACAGATGTTTGAGGGATGGCCAACGACCTTGGAGCTGAACACCAACTACTACGAATCAGGTATGTACCAGGTCCGAGTGAGCTCGAAGGACTTCGTGACGACGAAGAAATTGCTTGTTATTGAGTAATCCTCCCACTGAGCTTGCGCATCAAATTCGGAAGGCCGTCCCTCGGGGCGGCCTTCTTTTTTGGCTTGGTGTTATCTTTTGGAACATGAAATGGAAGATTTGCCTTCGGGCCCTGCCCGTCCTTGCCTTCATGGCGTGTTGCTTGACCAACGAGGCCTCGGCCCAAACGAACCCTGGATTCCCCTACAATCCCGATGCGAACGGGAACGAGGCGATTGAATCCAATGACCTGATTTCTTTTCTGTCCTTCTTCGGGGCGCCCTTCCTTCCTTCTGGCGTGCTGCCGATTGAAGGTGGCGGCACAGGGGTTGGCACGCTGGACAGTGCGCGACTCGTGCTTGGGGTCAGCACCTACACCGACATCACTCCCCTGGGCCAAACAGGCCCGCGTGGCGAAGTATCTGGGTCGCTGAGCATCACCCAAACCTTGGCCCAAGGATTTGGCACGGTCGCCAGTGGATCTTACTCCCAGGCACAGGGTCGCAACACCACGGCCTCGGGACCGTTCAGCTTTGCGTCCAACCAAAACAGCATCGCCACAGCCGTGTGCTCCAGTGCCATAGGTGAAGGGTCCAGTGCGACCGCCACGGCCGCACACTCTCAAGGGTTTGGGTCCATCGCTGGAGGATTGGCCTCCCATGCCGAAGGCTACTACACGGAGGCAGCCAGCAACTACAGCCACTCCGAGGGCTACCGCACCGATGCCACCAACACCGCAGCCCATGCCGAGGGGTACCAAAGTTTGGCGAGCGGCCTTTACAGCCACGCATCCAACCGCAACACCACAGCCTCGGCCACTTGTGCCCACGCGGAGGGTGAAGGCACTTCGGCCACAGCCGATGCCGCACACAGTGAAGGTTTCCAAAGTGTGGCCAGCGGGTTCGCCGCTCACGCGGAAGGCTACGAAACCACAGCCTCAGGCCTTTACAGCCACGCAGCTGGCCGCTCGTCCTCGGCCACGGCCAACAGCGCTGCCGCCATTGGGTACAACCTCGTCGCAGACCAGGAAAACAGTGCTGTGGTGGGTCAGTGGAACCTCGAGAACCAAACAGGCGTGTTGTTCGCCGTCGGAAACGGGGCAAATGCGGACAACCGGAGCGACGCACTGCAAGTTGACCAAATGGGCAACCTCACTGCGAGCGGTTCTGTCATCGCCAGTGGCCAAGACTTGCTGATGCTGATTTCCGCCTTGCAAACCCAAGTCGACACCCTCACCGCCCAACTCGGCGCGTTGCAAACCCAGCTCGACGAGCTGGGCGGAAATTGAGGGACCGAAAACCTGACTGACGTCAGAGTTTGATGCAGATGTTTTGGGGTTCGGTGAAGAACTCCAAGGCGTCGAACCCGCCTTCACGTCCCAAGCCCGAGGCCTTCACGCCCCCAAACGGTGTGCGAAGGTCCCGCAAAAGCCATGTGTTGATCCAAACGATGCCGGAGTCGATGCCTGCCGCCACGCGGTGGGCGCGCTTCAAATCAGTGGTCCACAACGTCGCAGCCAGACCGTAAGCCGTGTCGTTGGCCAACGCCAGCGCCTCTTCCTCTGTGTCAAACGGCTGCAGGGTGACTACGGGGCCGAAGATCTCTTCCTGGTTGGTGCGGCATGCTGGACCGAGGCCCTCGATGACCGTGGGCGCGACATAGAACCCCCCTTCCACACCTTCGGGATGCAGGCGATGGCCACCACACAGGACTTGTCCCCCCTCTTCCATGGCAAGCGTGATGTACGAGAGGATTTTCTCCATGTGGGCTTCCGAGACCACTGCGCCAAGTTTCGTGGAAGGGTCCAAAGGATCGCCTGCCACCATCTTCGAGGCCTTCGCCACGAGGGCCTCTTTGAACTTGTCGTAGATGGGGCGCTGAATGAGGATTCGGGAGCCGCAGAGGCAGATTTGGCCTTGGTTCGCAAATGAACTGCGCAGCGTGGTGCGAAGGGCATCCTCGAAATCCGCATCCTCAAAAATGATGGCGGGATTCTTGCCGCCCAGCTCCAGGCTCATCTTCTTGAATTTGGGGGCCACATGTCCTGCAATGCGGGCACCTGTGGTCGTGCCGCCCGTGAAGGAAACGGCGGCAATGTCAGGATGGGTCACCATGGCCTCACCCACTTCCGGCCCGAGGCCGTGAAGGACATTGAACACCCCGTCGGGAAACCCTGCCTCCTTGACCCATGTGCTCAGCAGATAGGCCGTCACGGGAGTAAGCTCGGAGGGCTTGGCCACCACACAGTTGCCTGCGGCAAGCGCGGGGGCCACCTTCCAGGTGAACAGGTACAAGGGCAAATTCCATGGGCTGATGCACGCCACCACCCCCAAAGCTTTGCGCAACGTGTAGTTGATCGCCTCGCCTTCCATGGCATGGCTTTCACTGGCATAATGCTGAATCCCTGATGCGTAAAAACGCAGGTTCTTTTCAGCACGGGGGATGTCCACGTGGGCAGCAAGGGACAGGGGTTTGCCATTGTCCCGTGCTTCCTCCTTGGCCAGCATGTCAGCATGGTCCCGAACGGCGTCCGCCAAGCGCTCCAAGCAGGCGGCACGTTCCGCGACAGGCGTCTTCGACCAGGAGGGAAAAGCACGCTTGGCCGCGGCCATGGCTTGGTCCACTTCCGCCGCGCCAGAACGGGGGATGGTCCCAAAAACCTGCCCGGTGCCCGGCGTCACATTTTCAAGGATCTGAGGCGTGTTTTGGAACGCTCCATCGACGAAATTCAGTACCTGCATGATTGACGAAAGTTACTTCTCCTTGTCTATCTTTGCCCGGCCTATGCGCGATTGCCCCATGGTGTAATGGTAACACACCGGTTTTTGGTACCGTTTTTCCAGGTTCGAGTCCTGGTGGGGCAACCATCAAAAAAGCCGCCTTGCTCAAGGCGGCTTTTTTCATGCCTTACTCGACGCCAAGATTCTTACTCGGAAATCAGCTCGTAGAGGCTGTCCAGGTTGGGCGCCAAGATGACCTCGATGCGGCGGTTTTTCCCCTTGTCCGAAGTGTCTACAGGATGGTACTCGCTCCGTCCAGAAGCCGCCAGCATGGAAGGATCAACCCCGGCATTTTCGAGCAAAATGTTGACCACTGCCGTGGCGCGAAGCACACTGAGTTCCCAATTGTTGCGCGGGATGCTCGTGCTTCGGACCTGGTCGGTGTCGGTGTGACCTTCCACGACGATCTCCAAGTCTGACTGCTCGGCAATCACAGACGCCAGACCTTGCAAGGCCTCACGCCCCCCGGGGTCCACGCTGGCACTTCCGCTGGGAAACAGCAATTTGGCCTCCATGCTGACGTAGACCTTGCCGTTGCGCTGCTCTACATTCAAGCCTTTGCCCTCGAAACCAAGCAACGCCTCGGCGAGACGGGCGCGCAGGGCTTCTGCGGCGCGTTCGCGCGCCTCGAGCAACGACTCCAACTCCTCCACACGCTTGCTTCTGGCCTCGAGCAAGGCAGACTTCTCATTCAAATCCTTTTCCAGTCGATTCAGCCGATCCTCGCGTGCCTGCAGTTCCTCCCGGATTTTCATGACATCTTCCAACAATTGACGGTTCTCTGCTGCGATGTCGCTCAAGCGTCCAGAACTCTGGTCGGTCAAGGCGTCGTTCAAATCGGTGAGGCGCCCCACCTCCTCACGCAGCCGCTTGGCCTCCGTGCTCAAGGTGTTGGCGTCTTCCGCCAAGGCATCGTTCTCTGCGGTCAAGCGCGCCACCTGCCCCTCCAACTCACGGCTGGACACTTGGGCATCTTGACGGGCCAAGCGCAGGCTCGCGTTCTCCGACTCCGCTTCGTCCAATTGCGTTTGAAGGGCCTCGTACTGCTGGGTGGTCACACAGCCCGAAAAGGCCAACGTGGAAGCCACAAGGACCATCGACATGGCCTTGCCAGACCGTTGAAGAAGAGAGGGAGTCAGAATCATGATTGCAGGAATGAGATGCGACAACGCACCTACGAAGTTCACCCCCACAGCCAAGAAGCGGAAAGGCGGCCAAGCCGCCTTTTCCACATCGCAATGTCAGTGCATTCCGAGCATCGCAACGCCCAACGCCGCCGTCAACTCAGTTGATGGACAACTGGAAACTGCCCTGGCTGAGCGTCGTCGCAGAACCTGAGGCCTCCATCACAGAGCCGTTGAACGAACCCACCACGTATCCCCCAGACTCTGCGTCGATGTAGGTGATTTGGACGGTGGTGTTGCCGCCAAACAACGTGGTATAATTCATTCCCGCGGTGCTTGTGTACGCCGCCGCTTGGGGGAGTGACGTGGGGTTCAGGGCGATGACGTAGCCGTTGTACCAGCCGTCGGCCGGTTCAGCCACCACAAAGCCCACCTGCGCACCTGTGAGGCTGATGCCGGTGATTTGGAGATTGCCTCCCACCAACTCGGCCGATGCCGTGGCGTCTCCGAAGTATTGGACACCTGCATTGTACCATGAAATCGTCGACGCGCAGGGCTCGCAGTTGGGGCCGCCGCAATCGATGTATTCTTCCAAACCGTCTTGGATGCCGTTGGTGCAATCGCAGAGGCATTCGCAGGGGTCGCAAGTGTTGCCGCCGCAATCGATGCCCGTTTCACTGCCATTCAAGATGCCATCGTCACATGTGGGGCACGCGTCACAATCCACGCCGCCGCAGTCGACGCCGGTTTCGTAGCCGTTCATCAAGCCGTCTCCGCACAACTCTGGGCATGCCGGGCATCCCGCACACCCGCAGTCCACGCCGGTCTCACCCTCGTCGAGGACACCGTTGAAGTTGGTGGCACAGGGCTCACAGCTGCCGCCGCAATCCACCCACTGCTCGCCCAAGAGAGGATCCCACGCATCGTTTTCACACGGATCACAGGGGTCACAGATGGGGCCACCGCAATCGATGAGTTCTTCTCCGTTGTTGAGGATTTCGTCGTAGCAGTTCTCGCCGATGAGGTTGTCGTCGTTCAAGCATCCCGTCAACGTAAGACCGGACCAAAGGACCGCAAAACACAAAGCCGTCAAACGGCCAACGGCGGAAGAAAAGATGGGGTGAGTTGTCATGTGCGTAATTTTGACGTGCCGAAAGATACAACTGGAACACAACCGGACTCCGCATCCCCCTCAAGCGCCATGGACAACCTCGAATGGAAGCCTTCCAAAGCCCCTGACTTTCAGGAAGTCGGACGCCTGTCAAAAGACACGGGTCTGAATCCTTTGGTTGCATCCTTGTTGATTCAGCGGGGCATGATCTCGACCGAGGAGGTGGAGGATTTTTTGGACCCAAGCAGGGAAAAGTTGCACGACCCCTTCTTGATGAAGGACATGGACAAAGCCGTGTCGCGCATCATGAAAGCCATCGAGCGCAACGAGCGCATCATGGTCTACGGCGACTACGACGTGGACGGGACCACCTCTGTGGCCATGGTGTCGTCGTTTTTGAAAGGTCTGCAAGTGCCCGTGCTCCCCTACATCCCGATGCGATACGGCGAGGGATACGGCGTGTCGCCCAAAGGTGTGGAGCGCGCCAAAGTCTCCGGATGCACCCTCATCATCACGTTGGATTGTGGGACCAAAGATTTTGACGCCCTCGCAGCGGCGGCAGAGGCCGGCATCGACACCATCGTGTGCGACCACCACCTGCCTGCAGACACCTTGCCCGTCACGCACGCCCTGCTGAACCCCAAGCGCGAGGACTGCGCCTACCCCTTCAAGGAATTGTCGGGCGCCGGGGTGGCCTTCAAATTGCTCACCGGGTTGGTCAACACCATTGGTTTGACCATGTCTTCGGTCTACGACCACCTGGATTTGCTGGCGTTGAGCATTGGCGCAGATTTGGTGGAAATCACCGGTGAGAACCGGATTTTGGCCTACCACGGCATGCGCAAACTGCGCAAGACGATGCGACCGGGCATCCGCGCGATGTTGCACGTTGCCAACATCGACCGCGTCCCCAACTCGGTTCGAGACATCAGCTTCACGTTGGGTCCGCGCATCAACGCCGCAGGACGGGTTGGCCACGCACTCAAAGCCGTGGAGCTGCTCATGGCTTCCGACGACAACACGGCGTATGAACTGGCTTACGAGCTCGAATCCATGAATCAGGCTCGGCGGGACTTGGACGAGGACATGACCGAAGAAGCCTTGGCCCAAATGGCCGAACAACCGGCCGGGCGCTGCTGCACCGTCGTGTGTGGCGAAGGGTGGCACCGCGGTGTGCTGGGCATCGTGGCGAGCCGCTTGGTCGAGGCGCGTTACCGCCCCACCATCGTGTTGAGCGAGGAGAACGGCCTGTTGATGGGCAGTGCGCGAAGCGTGCGCGGCGTGGACATCCACAACGCCCTTGAAGATTGCCGTTCCTACCTCGAGCAATTTGGCGGGCACCCCATGGCGGCAGGCCTGCAGCTGCGCAGCGACCAACTCAAGGACTTCACCGCAGCCATCGAGAAGAGCATCGCGTCCCAAGTCAACGGCCGCATCCCTGCGCCTAGCATCAGCTACCACCTCGAAATTGACCTCAACGCGATGACCCCTCAGGTGTTTGAGGAAATGGGCAAGTTGGCGCCTTTTGGGCCTGGCAACGGCGTGCCTGTGTTCATGGCCAGCGGGTTGAAAGCCGCCTTGCCCCCGCGCACGGTGGGTCACCGTGGGCGCCACCTCAAGCTCATTCTCCAAACCACAGAAGTGCCTCATGGCCGGTTTGAGGCCATTGGCTTTGGCATGGGCGACCGGTTGGAGGAAGTGCGCCGGATGAAGGAAATGGACTTGGTGTTCACCTTGGTCCAAAACACGTTCCGCGGTCGCACCTCGTTGAACATGCACTTGCGCGCCATTCGCCCCAGCGAATCCTAACCTTCTTCCGGCCGTCGAGCTGTCGGGCGTTTTGTCGACACTGGAATGCTCAAGACGAACACCGTCCAAGGGTGGCGTTCAGGAGGTCGTTCATGGCAAAATGACGGTGCCAAAATGCTTCAGCGTGGCTTGAACCTCGCGGGCGAGCTGGACTTTTTGGGCCAGAAGGTCGCGTTCCTCCTCCACGCTGAGTCCGCCCGCCTCAAGCTTGGACGACACCTCACGGGACGCCTCTCGCAGGTCCGTCAAATGCATCCGACGCAAGCTGTCTTCGAGAAGAGAAATGAGCTGATCGCGTTCCACCACCGGATAAATCTTGTGGCGCTGGGACCAATTGGGGCTGAGCACATGTTGCTGAACCAAAGCGCCCGCCACCTTTTGCTGAACCCCCATGTCCTGGTCTTGGGCCAGCTGGTCTGCGGTCAAAATGCGTTCGTGGTCCAATTCGTCGGAAAACCGCTTGACCACCGCTTGGTTTACGGGCTCTTGGATGTCAATGCCCTCCTCTTCGATGCGGTGAATGACCAGTTCGGCAAACGGCACTTCAAGCTTGGTGGGCTCTTCGCCTTCTTCCCCTTCAATGATCACCGAGACCACCTCGGTCGCATATTCCAAAAGGGCGCGAATCAAATCGTTTTCGATGACCGCGCGCTCCGAAAGGGCGGGCTTGAGGTCGTCTCCGACCGGTGGGGCTTGGTCGGAGAGCGGCGCGGCGACCGGGTCTGCGGGAAATCCAAAACCGCCGGTGGGAGGCGGCGCCACGCTGCCGCGGGACTTGCCGTAGGGGCTCGATTGTGCGGCACGTTTGGCCGCCGCCTTCGATTGGTCGTGCAGGACTTTGGCCACCTCGGTGCCCAACACGATTTCATCCATCTTCAGTTGAGAAGCCGAAGACTGCAGATAGACGGACCGCTGAATGGCGTCGGGAATGGCGGCGATGGACGTCACCACCGAACGGATCATCTCCGCGCGCTTCATGGGATCGTTGCCCGCTTCGTCTGAAAGAAGCTTGGTCTTGAACTGCAAGAAATCCTGCGCGTCCTCGTGAATGGCGCGTTGCAAAGCATCACTGCCCACCTTCTTGGCGTAGGTGTCAGGGTCGTCGCCGTCGGGCAGAAGCACCACCTTCACGGCCATGCCCTCGGCGAGCAGCATGTCGATGCCCCGCAACGACGCCCGAATGCCCGCCGCGTCCCCGTCGAAAATGACCGTGATGTTTTTGGTGAATCGGCGGACAAGGTGGATTTGGCCCGTGGTAAGGGCGGTGCCACTGGAAGAGACCACGTTGGTCACCCCAGCTTGGTGCATCGCCATCACATCGGTGTATCCCTCCACCAAAAAGCACCGCTCCTCCTTGACGATGGCGGGCTTGGCAAGGTGCACACCGTACAGGACCTTGCTCTTGTTGTAGAGGACGCTCTCGGGCGAGTTGACATACTTGGCGACTTTCTTGTCCGTGGTCAGGGTGCGGCCCCCAAATCCAATGACGCGGCCTGTCACATCCCGAATCGGGAACATGACCCGGCCCTTGAAAAAATCCCACAACGATCCGTCCTCGCGCTGCTTGCACAGGCCTGCCTCGACCAACTTGTCGGGCGTGTAACCTGCTTCCTGCGCTGCCGTGGCCAAGGCGTCCCACGAATCGGGGCTGTAGCCAATCAGGAACGTATCGAGAACGTCGTCCCGGAATCCGCGCTCCACGAAATAGCTGCGGCCGATGGCCTTGCCGGCATCGGTGTTGCGCATTTGGTCCATGAACCACTTGGACGCCCAACCCACGAGGTTGGCGAGGCCTTCCTTGGCGGAAGCCGCCGCGATTTCCTCGGGAGTGCGCTCCTTTTCCTGCACCTCGATGTTGTACCGACGGGCCAACATTCGCAGCGCTTCGGGATAGCTCGCCTTTTCCAATTCCATGAGGAACGTCACGACGCTGCCCCCCTTGCCACTCGAGAAACATTTGAAAATGCCCTTGGCCGGAAGCACGTAAAACGACGGCGTCTTCTCGTTGGTGAACGGGCTGAGTCCGCGCATCGAACTCCCCGATTTTTTCAACTCTACGTAGTCGCCCACCACCTCTTCGATGACGGCGGCGTTCATGATTTGGTCGACGGTTTCCTGAGGAATCATGGGGTTGAAATGACCCGAGGTGGGCTGACGAAGATACCCAAGTTTCTGAGGACCCCATGAAAAACGGCACCCCGATTGGAGTGCCGTTCTCGGCAAGGAGTGTGCCTTGCCAAACCTGCTGCGCCGCGGAGCGTTCACCGCCGCGACTTCTCAACTGATTCCGGGGTCCCCGTTGGAACTGCCCAGAACAGAATCCGGAGTAAACCTACCTCGACCTTGGACCCAGGATGTCAAGCCTTTGTGAAGGGGATGTGAATGTTTGTTGGCGTTGGAGACACCGGGGCAGGAGTCCATGCCCGATTCTGACCCTGTCGCGCCATCTTTGAAGCATGAAAGGCCGGCTTATCCCTGTGCTCGTCGGGTCCATGACCGCCGCAATGCTCGTCATTGTGGCCGTGCAGGTCAGTTGGCTGGAATCCTCGGCAAAGCTTCGCAAGGAGGTGTTTGACCAAAGCATCGAGCAGAGCTTGCAACTCGTGGCCAACTGGTTGACGGCCACGCACCTCGACGATCCGCAAGCCGAAGATCCGCAGCTGTTGCGGACCGATGAGCTCGCCCCAGAGGAACGTTTGATTGTCCGTCGCATGGAAGCCCTGCCGATGGACTCGCTGCTTCGTTTGGCCTTTCAGGAACAGGGAATTGAGGCGGACCCGGTGTTTGGGGCATACAACCGCTACGGCCAACCCGTGTACCTGCTCGACGATGCCGAGCCCTTCAACGACGCCCTGCTCGCGAGGGGCTACTCCGTGGCGTTGGGGACCCTGCAATTGCGGGTGCACTTCCCCAAGTTGGGACGCTCTTTGATCGGCCAAATGCTGGGGGCCTTTGCCCTGAGCGTGATGATGATGCTCCTCATCGCGGGGGTTTTTGGGTACACGCTGTTTGCCATTCAACGCACCAAGCGCACCGACCGCCTTCAGCGAGATCTGGTCAACAACCTCACCCATGAGCTCAAGACGCCCATTTCAAGCATTGGACTGGCCAGTGAGGCGTTGTCTGACCCCGCGTTTGACGAGGAATCGCGAAAACATTACCTGGGCCTGATTCGCGAGGAGAACAAGCGCCTTGGGGTGTTGGTGGAGAATGTGCTGCGGGCGAGTTTGTCCGAAAATGGCGCCATGCGCCTGTACGTGCAGTCCTTGAACCTGCACGACCTCGTGAAGGGTGTGGTGAAGAACATGGCTGTGAAATTTCACAAGCAGGGGGTGAAAGTGGATTTGGACTTGCAAGCGAGCAACCCCAACCTGGTGGCGGACCGCATCCACTTGACCAACATCCTCTTCAACGTGATCGACAACGCCGTCAAATACTCAGGCGAAGACCCGCACATTGTCATTCGGACGGCCCAAATTCCTGACGGAGTGTCACTCGACATCCAAGATCACGGGGTTGGCATCGCCAAAGAACATCTTGGCAAGGTCTTTGAAAGGCTCTATCGTGTCCCCACCGGAAACGTGCACGACGTGAAGGGATTTGGCCTGGGCCTGAGCTACGTGAAAAACGTGGTCGAGCGTCACGGCGGATCCGTTCAAATCGAAAGTCGCGTCGGCGAGGGCACAACATTGAAGCTGTTGCTTCCGTTTGAATGCCAACCTGACAAGATCTAAGACTTATGAAAGACATCCGCATCCTCCTCTGTGAAGACGACCCCAGCTTGGGCCGTTTGCTCTCCGATTACCTCAAGGCCAAAGGATTTGAGGTCACCTGGGCGCAAGACGGCGTGGAGGGGCTTAAGGCATTTCACCGCGACACGTTCGATTTCATCGTGCTGGATGTGATGATGCCCCGCAAGGATGGCTTCCAAGTGGCGGAGGAGATCCGCCTGGAGAGCCGGAGCATTCCCATCCTCTTCCTCACGGCCCGCTCCACGAAGGACGACACGCTCGAGGGGTTCAAGGTGGGCGCGGATGACTACATGACCAAGCCCTTCAGCATGGAGGAGCTCGTTTTGCGTATCCAGGCCATTTTGCGGCGTTCTGCGGCGTTGCCGGAGGCCGGCGAAGAGGTCACGGAGTTCACCGTGGGCTTGTATTCCTACGACTACACGACGCAGTCTCTGACCCTCAACGGCGCGTCCCAACGCCTCACCACCAAGGAGAACGAACTGCTCTTCATGCTGTGCAAGCACAAGAACGCATTGCTCGAGCGAGCGCACGCATTGCGGAACATTTGGGGCGACGCCAACTACTTCAACGGACGCAGCATGGACGTTTACATCGCCAAACTTCGGAAGCACCTGAAAGGCGACGATCGCATCGAGATTCTGAACGTCCACGGCAAGGGCTTCAAGCTCGTGGCGCCAACAGACTGAGAATGCCTATCTTTGCGGCCTCGAAGCGCCGCCCATGTCTGACATGATCAAAATCCTCGCTGGTTCCGCGTCCCAAGAATTTGGAGAACGCGTGGCTGCAGCGTACGGAACCTCTCTGGTTCCCGTTCGCACTCAGAAATTTTCCGACGGAGAATTCACGGTCAACATCGAGGAAACCGTGCGCGGCAAAGAGGTCATCATCGTCCAATCGACTTTCCCCCCCTCCGACAACCTTCTTGAATTGTTGATGCTCATTGACGCGGCCAAACGTGCCAGCGCCAAGCGCATTGTGGCGGTGATGCCTTACTTCGGGTTTGCCCGTCAAGACCGCAAAGACAAACCACGTGTGGCCATCGGCGCCAAGCTCGTGGCCAACATGCTCATGGCGGCAGGCGTAAATCGCATCATCACGATGGACCTTCACGCCGACCAGATTCAGGGATTCTTCGAGGTGCCCGTGGACCACTTGTATGGCTCCACGTTGTTCCTTCCTTGGTTGGAGCACAACATCGCAAAGAACGACCTCTGCGTCGCCACGCCGGACACCGGTGGCACCAAGCGCGCCAGCACCTACGCCAAGCATCTTGGTGTGGACATGGCCATTTGCTACAAGCAGCGCAAGGTGGCCAACCAAGTGGAAAACATGACCGTCATTGGCGATGTAAAAGGCAAAAACGTGGTCATCGTCGACGACATGTGCGACACGGCGGGGACCTTGACGAAGGCGGCGGATTTGATGATGGAGCACAGCGCCTTGAGCGTGCGCGCCATCTGCACCCACCCCGTGCTCAGTGGCCCTGCTTACGAGCGCATCGCCAACAGCTCTCTTCAAGAACTCATCGTGACGGATTCCATTCCGTTGCGCACGGACGTGGACACCTCCAAAATCACCGTGCTTCCTGTGCACGACATGTTTGCCCAAACGCTTCGGTGTTTGATGGCCAACAAATCCATCAGTTCTCAATTTACTCTTCAATAATTTTTCATCATGAAAACTGCATCATTGAGCGGCTCTCTCCGTGAGAGCGTAGGGAAAAAAGATGCCGATGCGCTCCGCGCCAACAACCAGGTTCCTGGGGTGTTGTACGGCGGCGCTGAGCAGATCCACTTCAGCGTGTCTGAGGTTCAACTCAACAAGATTGTCTTCAACCCAGACGTCTTCAAAATCGAGTTGGACATCGACGGCAAGAAGGTGGACTGCATCATTCAGGACATCCAATTCCACCCTGTGACCGACCGCGTCACGCACCTCGACTTTCTCGAAATCCTCCCTGGCAAGCCCGTCAAGGTCGCGCTTCCATTGCGCACGACTGGCCAAGCCATCGGTGTGATGAACGGTGGACGTTTGGAACTGAACTACCGTCGCGTGCCGGTACGCGGCCTCGCGGACGAGCTCCCCGAGTGTCTCACGGTGGACATCACGCCTTTGGAGATTGGGGACAACGCCCGTGTGCGTGACCTCAACGTGGGAGGCCTGGAGATCCTTCTGAGCGAAAGCGCCCTCCTCGTGGCTTGCAAGCGCACGCGTGCTGCCATGTCTGCCGAATCCACCTTGGAAGGTGAAGAAGGTGCTGAAGGTGCTGAAGGTGCCGAAGGCGCTGAAGGCGGTGAATCCGAAGGCGGCGAAGGATAACCCCCTCGCTGCATGAAGTACCTCGTGGTGGGCCTCGGCAATCCCGGGGCAGAATATGAGGAAACCCGACACAACATCGGGTTCAAGGTGGTGGACTCCCTCGCCCAACGTCTGTCCGGAACGTTCGAGACCGGCAGACTGGGCGAGGTGTCCACCGTCCGATTTAAGGGAAGGCACATCTTGCTTCTCAAGCCCTCCACGTTCATGAACCTGAGTGGCAAAGCCCTGCGGTACTGGATGGATGCGGAGAAGATTCCTTTGGAACGGGTGGTCGTCATCACCGACGACTTGAATTTGCCCTTCGGAACGCTGCGCCTTCGGGCCAAAGGCAGCGATGGGGGCCACAACGGCTTGAAGGACATTCAACAGGTGCTGGGGACGACAAAGTACCCTCGGCTGAGGTTTGGGATTGGGGCTGAGTTTGGGATAGGCCAGCAGGTCGATTACGTGCTGGGCAAGTGGAGCGCGGAAGAGCAAGAGCGCATGGAAGAGCGCCTGACCAAAGCCGGCGACGCCGTGCTGAACATCACCACCGCAGGCTTGGCCCGGGCGATGAATACCTACAACGGGCAGTGAGCCCCGTTTAGACTTCGTCTTCTTCGTAGAAATGATTGTTGCCGATGTACGCCACCACGGCGTCGGGCAACAGGAATTGCACGTCGTGGCCTGCCATGATTGCGTCCCGCACGTAGGTCGAGCTGATGGCGATGATGGGTGCCTCGTGGACCTCCACGTTGTCGTGCGCCAGCCATTTTGCCTTCGCGGCATCCGAGGCCGACGTCCCCTGCGTCAATCGGGGGTAGATCAACATGCGGTGCAACGCCACCAAAGCCTCGTGGTCTTTCCACGTGTGGAACGACTCGAGGTTGTCTTGCCCCATGATGATGCTGAACGCCAAATCGGGATGAACCCCGCGCAAGTAATGCATCGTGTCGGCCGTGTAGTTGGGCCGGGACAAATTGAACTCCACGTCGATGGCCTTGAGGTGCGGGTGGTCGGCCAAGGCGAGGCGCGCCATTTGAAGGCGATGTCCCTCAGGAATCATGGAGATCCTCTGCTTGTGGGGGCTGCTCGGGGTCACCACAAACCACACCTCGTCAAGATCCGCCTGATTGAGCATGTGGTTGGCGATGACCAAGTGCCCCAAGTGAATGGGGTTGAACGACCCAAAATACAGACCAACGCGTCGCGCTTTGGAAGAGGCTTGGGTCGGGTTCATGGCGTTCAGATGCTGGGTCAGAGGTAGGCGCGTTCCAAGAAATCACCCACCATGTCCTCGGCTTCTTGCTTGGCGAGGTCGAGGTCGTCGTTGACCAGCCTGAGGTCAAACGCTGAGGCCGCTTCCAGCTCCTGTTGGGCCTTGGCAATGCGCTTCTCCAGCGCGGCTTCGTCTTCGGTCCCACGGCCGCGGAGACGGTCTTCCAGCGCGAACAGCGAAGGGGGCATGACAAAGATGGACAAGGCGCTGTCGCCGAAGACGGCCTTGAGGGTTTGGCCTCCCACCACGTCCACGTCGAAGAGCGGGGTGCGACCGTCGCGCCACAACTTCTCGACCTCGCTGCACAAGGTGCCGTACGACAAGCCTTCATAAACCTCCTCGTACTCGACGAATGCGCCGTTCTTCACCTTTTCAGCGAAGTCTTCGGGGGGCAAGAAGTGGTAGTCCTTGCCGTTCACTTCGCCTTCGCGGGGTCCGCGAGTCGTAGCGCTCACGCTGAAACCGAGCGACAACTCCATCTTGGTCATGAGGTGCCTGACCAACGTGGTCTTTCCGGCGCCTGATGGGGCGGAAAAAATGATGGCCAAGCCATCGCCTTGGGGTTTCGAGCCTGCGGGCATGGGTCAGAGGACGTTGAGGACTTGTTCCTTGATTTTCTCGAGCTCGTCCTTCATTTGGACGACGATGCGCTGAAGGTCGGCGTCGTTGGCCTTGCTGCCGAGGGTGTTGATCTCACGTCCCATTTCCTGGGCCACAAACCCAAGCTTTTTCCCTTGGCCGTTGCCCGTCTCCATGATCTCACGGAAGTAGGCGATGTGGGCCGTGAGGCGCGTGCGTTCCTCGCTGACGTCCATCTTTTCGATGTAGTAGAGCACCTCCTGCTCAAAGCGTCCCTCGTCCAACGAGGCGCGGTCGATGGTCTCTTCGAGGTTGGTGCGAATGCGGTCGCGGACGCGCTTGATTCGGGCTTCCAAGAGCGGATTTAGGCCCGATTCGAGGCGTTCGATTTCATCCAAACGGCCCTTGAAGTCGGCCTCAAGCGAGGCGCCTTCCGTGTTTCGGAACGCATCAAAGTTGTCTGCCGCCTCCAGCACCAACGCATGAATGCCGGCCCAGGCCTCTTCGTCGAAGGCTTCCTTGGACGTCTGCATGGCGTCCGGGAACCGCACCGCCGTCGACAACAGGTTGCCCGTCGGTTGACCCGTTTCCTGGGCCAAAGCTTCCAAGTCCTTCACGTGCTTCCGAATCACCGGCGCATTGAGTTCGTTGCGCGCTTCCGCGGCATCCGCTTCAAAGTGGATGGCGATGTCGCTCTTGCCGCGCACGATGCGGGCCCCGAGCTCGGTGCGCAAGTCCATTTCTTTTTGCTTCAGCACGGACGGCATCCGCACCTGGAGGTCGAGATTTTTGCCGTTCAACGAACGGACTTCGACCGTGTATTTCCGGGAACCGACGGCGCCTTCCGCCTTTCCGTAGCCTGTCATAGAGCGCAGCATGAAGCGAAGATACGCTCTCGAACCGGTGCGCGCTTCCCGTGCCCGCAGGAAGGTCAATGCCCCGCGGCCCCGCGCTACCTTTGCAGCCATGTCGGATCTGAAACGCGTGACCTCCCTCCTCGCTGGAGACATGGCGGCCTTCAAGCCCAAATTCCGGGCGGCCGTCACCACCGACGTCGCCTTGCTCGACACGGTCATGCGCTACATCCTTCGCCGCAAAGGCAAGCAGATGCGGCCCATGTTTGTGTTTCTCAGCGCCCGGCTCCACGGTGGGGTCGACGCGCAGGGTGCCGCCACAGACCGCGCGCACACCGCCGCGGCCCTGATCGAGCTCTTGCACACGGCCACCTTGGTGCACGATGACGTGGTCGACGAAAGCCCCCTTCGACGTGGCGTGTTCAGCATCCAGGCGCTCTGGAAGAAAAAGGTCGCCGTGCTTGTTGGAGACTACCTGTTGTCGCGCGGCCTGCTCGCTGCGGTCGAAGTCGAGGCGTTTGACCTGTTGAAGATCACCTCGCGCGCCGTGCGCGAAATGAGCGAGGGCGAACTCCTCCAAATCGAAAAAGCCCGACGCCTCGACATCACCGAGGAGGTCTACTTCGACATCATTCGCCGCAAAACCGCCTCGCTCCTCGCGGCCTGCTGCGCCTGCGGGGCCGCCTCGGCAGGCGCCGACGACGACACGGTCCAAAAGATGTGGGGCCTCGGCGAACGCGTGGGCCTCGCCTTCCAAATTCAGGACGACCTCCTCGACCTTGGCGAAGGCGACCGGACCGGCAAGCCCACCGGCCAGGACATCCGTGAGCGCAAGATGACGCTCCCGCTCATCCACACGCTCGCCAAAGCCACCCCCTCCGAACGCCGTCGCCTCATCCAGCTTGTCAAGCGCAAGAGCGAAGACCCTGCAGCGGTCAAAGAGGTCATGGACGCCATCCTCGCCGGACCCGGCATGGAGCGCGCCCGTTCCGAGATGCGTCGCTTGAAAGAGGAGTCCCTCGCCCTGCTTGACGAACTCGGCGGCCACGACGCAGTCACCACAGAAGCCCGCGAAGCCCTGCGCGACCTCATCGAGTACACCATCCGCCGCGTCAAATGATCTTGCGCCTGACCGTCATCTGCCTGGCGCTTGGCGTGTTGGCCTCCTCGTGCGCGACCTCCGACCCCAACGCCCCGCGTCAAGAGGTCCAATCCACTTGGCCCGACGGGGACCCACGCGTGGTGTTTGGCTTCCGCGGCGACACCGTGCACGAGCGACTCGAATACCACGAAACTGGGCAGCTGCTGTCACGCGGCCAACTCTTGAACGGCCAACGGCACGGGGTGTGGAACAGCTACTACGACAGCGGCATGCCGTGGTC
>PKDW01000061.1 GCA_002863145.1 Flavobacteriales bacterium | reverse complement strand
TACAGCGCAGGTGCAAACTTCTCGACAATCATTTCCACGAGCTGCACCATCGATGCGATGACCGCGATGAACATGATGAAGCTGAGGAAGCTCAGGTCAACGTTGGCGTACTCGGGGTTCAGCCACGCCAGCGCGCCTTCCTTGAGGACGTAGTTCTCGAGGAGGTAGTTGATTGGCACGGTGATGCCCAACACGAAGATCACCGCGAGACCAAGGCCGTTGGCGGTTTTGACGGTTTTGGACACCGCCAGGTATGAACACATGCCCAGGAAGTAGGCGAAGATCATGTTCTCGATGAAGATGCCCTTCACGAAGATGCTTAGGTATTCCATGTCTTAGTTTTCTTCGATCAGTGCCTGGTTGCGGCTGCGTTGAATCCAAATGATGAGGCCCACCGTGATCAAGGCCATCGGAGGCAAAATCATCAAGTTGTTGTTCTCGTAAAATCCTCCTTCAGAAATGAACCAGCTGGTGGGCAAGAACTTCACTTGGCCCATGCCGGGGAGCGAGATGGCCCCGCTTCCGAAAATTTCGCGAACGATGGAGACCACGAGGAGAATCCACGCGTAGCCCATCGCGTTGCCGATGGCATCGAGGAGCGACGGCCCAGGCTTGTTGCCCAACGCAAACGCCTCGAGGCGGCCCATGATGATGCAGTTCGTGATGATCAGTCCGACAAAGACGGAGAGCTTCTCGCTGATGTCTGGCTGGAAGGCTTTCAGCACCTGGTCCACGATGATCACAAGCGACGCCACAACCACGAGCTGCACGATGATGCGAATGCGGTCTGGGACGAGGTTGCGGAGCAGCGAAATGATGACGTTTCCGCCAATCATCACAAAAAGCACTGAAAGGCTCATGATGACAGCCTGCTGGAGCTGCACAGTGATCGCCAACGCCGAGCAAATGCCCAACACTTGAACCGTGATGGGGTTGCTGTCGTCCAAGGGATCCTTCAGGAGTTTGCGGTTCTTCTTGCTGAACAAGCTCTCGCGCTTGGTCTCGACCGCGGTGGTGGTGTCAGTGCTCATCGTTGCGCGCGTTGTTCGTTGTTGAAATATTTCAAGTAGATGCCCATGGTGCGGTTGAGCATTTCATCCACGCCTTTTGACGTGATGGTGCCTCCGGTGATGCCGTCCACGCTGTGCTCGTTGGTCACGGCGCCTCCCTTCAACACGGAAAAGTAGGTTGGTCCCACTTCCGCGAGGGTCTTGCCTTCGAATTTCACGGTGAAGAAGTCTTCTTTGATTTCGGCACCAAGACCTGGTGTCTCCGTCTTGTGGTCAAACTTGGCGCCGTAGATGGTCTGCATGTCGCCTTCGAGCGCCACGTAGCCCCAAATCGGACCCCACAATCCTGAGCCCACCATGGGAACGACGTAGTAGGTCTCGCCTTCCCTTTGGCATTCGAAGACAGGGAAGTTCAAGTCGTCCGCGTTGCCCCATGTGAGGTCACCCTTGGCGGGCTTGTGAGAACGGTAGTCCTTCTTGATGTCAATGTTGAAGGGGTCCGTCGCGTCGGTCGCGTTCACCTCCCCCTGCTTCACCGCCACTTGGGTTCCGGAAGCGTTGATGGACACCCGTGAGGTCACGTACTCTGCAAAGAGCTCCTTGGCGTTGTCGCGTTGCGCGTCCACCTTAATGGCACCGAGGATGTCCATCATTTTTTTGTCGGCTGCGTTGGCTTGCTGGAGAGGCTTCAGCGAAATCGCCGTGGCCGCAAGGGCCGCCCCCACCACAACCACCATCACAATGGCAAAGCCAAAGGTGTAGCCGGTTCCGTTTTTGTTGATCGCCATGAGGATTGTCTTGATCGTTGGTGTTTCGGGTTATGCTGCAGCCAAGGTCAGGCGCTTTTCACGGCGCTTGATGTTGCCTTCGATGACATAGTGGTCAATGAGCGGTGCCATGACGTTCATGAACAGGATGGCCATCATGACGCCTTCTGGGTAGGCTGGGTTGAAGACCCGAATCATGATGCTGAACAAGCCGCCAAAGAAGCCGTACCAGAGCTTGCCCTTGTTGGTTTGGGCAGCACTTACGGGGTCGGTGGCCATGAAGACCATGCCAAACATGAACCCGCCCATCACCACCTGGTGAATGGGGCTGATGGTCATGTAGGCGTTGGCGCCGATGAGGTTGAACAAGAAGCCCATCACGAGGCCGCCCGCGAGGAACGACGTGATGATTCGCCAGCTGCCAATGCCGGTCCAAATGAGAATCGCCGCGCCAATCAAGCAGGCCAACGCAGACGTCTCACCCACCGAGCCTGGAATCAAGCCCAAGAAGCAGTTGCTGAGGGAGAACATCCCTCCTTCCGCGAACATGGACATGGTCGCAGCACTGGCCTCGGAGGCCGCCGTTCCAACTGTGCCTGCGAGGTGGCCTAAGGCCGTAGCGCCGGTGTAGCCGTCGACGAGCATGCCGCCAGACTTGCTCGTGGCCACGTCGTGGATCCAAATCTCACCGCTCAATTGCTTGGGGTACGCAAAGAACAAGAACGCACGCGCCGTGAGGGCCACGTTCAAAATGTTCATGCCCGTGCCTCCGAAGACCTCTTTGGCCACAACAACCGCGAAGGCCACGGCCAAGGCCACCATCCAAAGGGGAACGTCCACAGGCATGATGAGCGGAATCAACATGCCCGACACGAGGTAGCCTTCGTTGATGCTGTGCCCGCGCATTCCTGCAAAAAGAAATTCAATGCCGAGGCCCACGCCGTAGCTCACCACAACGAGTGGAATGACTTTCCACGCCCCCACCATCACGTTGGCGATGAGGTCGGAGGATGCGCCCAAGCTTAAGTGGTACTGGTGTCCGATGTTCCACATGCCAAACAACAGGCAGGGAATCATGGCCACGATCACCAAGAACATCGTGCGCTTCAGGTCGATGCCGTCCCGGATGTGCGCGCCGCTGTGCGTCACGTGACCGGGCGTAAAGGCAAACGTTTCAAGAGAGTCAAACACCACCCAAAAGCGCGACAGGCTGCCGCCCTCTTCGAAGTGAGGCTTGACCGATTGAAGGAGATTGTGAATGGCTTTCATCTTCATCTGATTCTTGCGTTCTGTTCCGATTGGATCAACCGAGTTCCACTTTCAATGCATCCAAACCGTCGCGAACGATGGATTGAACAGGGATTTTCGAGGTGCACACAAACTCGCACAAGGCGAAGTCCTCGGGAGCCACTTCGTAGATGCCGAGCTTCTCCATCGCATCGATGTCGTTCACCATGATGCTCTTGATCAAGTGCACGGGGAAGATGTCGAAGGGGAACACCGCTTCGTACTGGCCACTGACCACAAACGCGCGGTCTTCGCCATTTTGGTTGGTGTCCAAGGTGTACTGCTTCTTCTTGGGCATGAGCCACGTGGGATACGCACGGCTCATGGAGAACTTGTTGAGGCCCGGGCTAAGCCAGCCTTCCGTCAACAAGAATTTGGGGTCGTGGCCTTCTGGCAAAGCGACCACTTGCGTGGCGAACGTGCCGAGGTAGCCCTCCGTTCCCGCGTTGGTTCCCGTCAGGACGCTGCCGCTGATGACGCGGGCGCCCTCGTTGGCGGAAACGCCGAGGTCGCTGAGCTTCGCGCCTGCCATCGTGCGGACGTGACGCGGGTCGTGCATTTCAGACCCCCCCAATGCTACCACGCGCGCCGCGTTGTATTGGCCTGTGCGGAGGAAGCTTCCGAGGTTGATCACGTCTTGCAGACCCATGGTCCACAACACCTCGCCTTTGTTGATCGGCGCCGTGTGGTGAATCTGCACACCGACGTTGCCGGCGGGGTGTGGCCCTGCGAATCCCGTGAGGGTGCAGCCCTTCAGCGCACCGAGGGTGTTGTCTCCGGAACGGGTGCCCACGTGCACACCACCTTCGCCGGCCAACACGCCGAGCGCATCGATGCCAAACTGAAGGTCGTCCATGCGTCCTTCCACCACAACGCCAGTGTCCGCAGCCAAGGGCGCCGAATCGAATCCGCTCACGTAAATGGCGCGAGGGGTATCGGCGGGGTTGGCGAGCACATCGAAGGGACGCTGGCGCATCGTGGCGAATGCACCGCCAGCGGCCATGTGCGCGACCAAGGCGTCGCGATCACCCCCACCCCATGGACCGAAATCCTTGGCTGTGCCTGCGCCGTCCGACTCCACGGTCACGGCGAGGATGCGGCGCTTGGCGCCGCGCACCACCTCTTTGACAGTGCCCGACACGGGGCTCGCGAACATCACTGAGGTGAAAGTCTTGTCGTAGAACAGGGCGTCGCCGGCCTGGACTTGGGCTCCCTCCTTGACCGCCAGTTTGGGCGTCAAACCGGGGAAGTCGGTCGGCTGAATGGCGACCACCTTGGGTTGTGGTGCGTCACCACATTCAAGAGAGGGTTCACCCGTCAAGCGGATGTCGACTCCCTTTTTGATTCGTAAGGTGTTGGACATGTCCAAAGGTTTTCGGGGCGCAAAGGTAGACCCTTAAACCAAAGGAAAGGCGCAAAACCCCGTCAGATTTGTCCACGGTCGCAAAGGGAAATCGTGAAAGGATTTCCGACGAACTTTGGGGCATGACTTGGTTCAAAGGCATTGAATGTGGTTTGCTGGTCGCCTTCTTGGCCTGCCAGGCCATCTCATGGGGACAGGACGCGCGTTTCCCCGCGCTTCCCGCGGATGACCCCGCTGTGGCGACCGTGCTGTTTCACCCCGCCGGACAGCCCTTGGCCCCCCCTGTTGTGCCGCTCGACCAAGGCATGCTGGAATTGCGCCTGGACGACTTGTCGGGCGACTACACCGCGTGGGAGGTTCGCGTCAGGCATTGCGACCGCTTTTGGGCACCCTCAGACCTGCACCCCAGCGAGTACATTCAAGGATTTTACAGCACGCCGATGGAGGACGACGAGGCCAGTTTCGGCACCAAGGTGGATTTTACCCATCACAGCTTGCGGTTGCCCAACGCCGATTTGGCATGGACGCTCAGCGGCAACTACCTCCTCGAGGTGTTCGACCCCTACGCCCCAGATCGGGTGGTGGCCGCGCGGCGTTTCGTGGTGTTCGAAGACCTCTGCCGTGTCGAAGCCCAAACCGGCGAACCCAACGACCTCGCGCTGCGTCGTTCCCACCAAGAGGTCCATTTCTCCGTGTTTGAAGACAACTACTCCCTCTCCGATCCCTACGACCGATTGTACGTCAGCGTCGTGCCCAACTGGCGATGGGATCGCGCCATGGGAGGGCTACAACCCCGATTCATCAAGGGGTCAGAAATCGATTTCCAACGTTCGGGATACGTCTTCGAAGGAGGGAACACGCATCGCTTCGCCGACTTGAAAGGCCTCGAATTCACGGCCCGCGGCGTGGCGAGACTCGAAGAGCGTGCAGACCACTTCTATTTCTATTTGGACACCGACGAGCGGCGCACGTTTGACTACTTCGGCGGTGGCGAGGACATTCACGGGGCCATGGTCACTTACAACGACCGCCTCAATCCCCACACAGGCAGCGATTACGTCTGGGTGCATTGGCGCCTCGACACCAAACACCCGCTGATCGACCGCGAGGTGTTCTTGGTGGGTGCGATGTCCCAACACCGTTGTTTGCCCGAATTCCAAATGACGTACGACGACGCACAGGGCCTTTACACGCACCGACACCTTTTGAAACAGGGCTATTACAACTACCACTATGTGGTGCGCGAACAAGGAAGCCCCGACAGCGAGCCCGGCGAACTTCGCGAGTTGGAGGGCTCGCACTTCCAAACCAACAACCTCTACACCCTCGTCGTCCACTACGAAGATTGGGACGGCTACGACCGGGTGATTGGCCTCGCACAATGGGAATCGAATCCCTGACAACAACATGACGAAAAACACTCCCCTGCGCATCTGGATCACCGGCGCCTCGAGCGGCATCGGACAAGCATGCGCCTTGACGTTGGCCGAAGCAGGCCATCAAATTTGGGCTTCAGCGAGAAGCACGGACAAACTTGAGGCACTCGGCCAACAAGCCGCAGCCGCTCCCGGCACCATTCAACCTCACCCATGTGACGTCACCTCCCCTGAGAGTGTGGCCGCCTGCGCACAGGCCATGACCCAGGCCTGGGGGGGAATGGATGTGGTCATCCCAAACGCGGGCATCGGCTACTTCAACCCCCTCCAAGAGGCGCCGCTCGAAGAGTGGCATGCGATGGTTGACGTCAACGTCTCCGGCGTGCTGTCAACGTTGCACGCCGCCCTGCCCTCGCTTCTCGAAAACAAAGGGCATGTCATCAACATTGGCTCTTTGGCCGCGCGACAGGTCTTCCCCAACAGCGGCGTGTACTGCGCCACAAAGCATGCGGTGCTCGCCTTGTCGGAATCGCTGCGAACCGAATTTCGCAACGACCTCGCCGTGACCACCATCAACCCTGGAGCCGTCAATACGCCTTTCATCGACCGCACCACCAACGAGGAGCTTCGGGCCAATTACCGACCTCAGTTTGACGACGGCATGGAAGCCACGTACGTGGCCGATGCGGTGTTGTTTGCGGTGGAAAGTCGGGGGCGCGGGGTGGTGAGCGAGCTGGCGATTCGCCCAGACCGACGCTGAATCAAATCGAAATACAATTAATTGATTATAAATAACATATGCTTTTTTACCTCCTCCAAAGGTTGGGGTGGTCTTGAACGCAACATGTTGGTGATGGCCCGGTGGATGCGCGATGCAGGACATCGTGTGGAAGTCGCCGTTCCTGTAGGGTCTCAATCGTGGCTACAAGGCCTCGAATGGGAGCTGTCGCTGACCCCAACTCCGGACGTGTTGTCAAGATCGTTGAGGGGCCTAGCATCAACTTGGACCCCTCGGCAACGGTGTGACGTTCTTTGGATTCGAGACCGGCGCGATTTGGCCTTCGCTGGACGGGTCTCGCGCAACTTGGGGGCCGCGCTGGTCATGCAGCAAGCCATGCAAATCCCGCACGTCAAAAAAGCGCCTTGGCATTGGCTGCGCTACCGTCGCGTGGATGCCTGGGTTTGTGGGCTTCAACAACTCAAAGCCGAGTGTTTGGCGCGCACCCCAATCGACGAGGCGCGCTGCCATGTGCTGCCTTTGCCGTTGGATGACCGATGGTTTGCCCCCGCCGATGCCAGAAGCGCCTTCCGGGAGGCCCTTGAATTGCCTGAAGGCGCTTGGCTGGTGGGCACAGTGGGACGACTGGACCCCAAAAAGGGACAGCGAACAGCCCTCCAAGCCTTGGCCCACCTGCCTGAACACGTGCATTGGCTGTTCGTGGGAGACAACACCGTGGACAACGACCGTGACGAACGTACCGCACTTTTCGAGCGTGCGCAATCCCTCGGCGTTGCAGACCGCGCTCACTTTTTCAACGCCCGAGCCGATGTGCTCCCGGTTTACGACGCGTTGGACGCCTTCGTCATGACAAGCGATTCCGAAACCATTGGGACCGTCACCCTCGAAGCTTTGGCACGCGAAGTGCCCGTCATCGGGACCGATGCCGGCGGAACGCCTGAGCTTTTGGATGCCGGGGGCGGTCAACTTGTGCCGCCGCGCAACGCGGAGGCCTTGGCCGAAGCCGTCATCGTCCTGATGCAGGAAGCCCCTGAGGCCTTGGCGGTGCGGAAACGAAAGGGCCGAGACTATGCTGCGAAATGTCGTCCATCCCAGTTGATTCCCGCCTGGGAGGAATTGCTAGCTTCGCTCGTGGAGTCGGGGCGGAAAGCGTAATTTTGGGCCTTCCATGAGTGCCGCGATCCAACAGCAAATCGAACGTCGACGAACGTTCGCCATCATCTCCCACCCTGATGCAGGGAAAACCACCTTGACAGAGAAGTTTCTGCTGTTTGGTGGGGCCATCCAAACGGCGGGGGCGGTGAAGAACAACAAGATCACCAAGACGGCTGCATCGGACTTCATGGAAATCGAGCGGCAGCGTGGCATCTCGGTGGCGACGTCGGTGATGGCGTTTCACTACAAGGACCTTCTCATCAACCTCTTGGACACACCCGGTCACCGCGATTTCGCGGAGGACACCTACCGGACCTTGACTGCGGTGGACAGCGTGATTTTGGTCATCGATTGTGTGAAAGGCGTGGAGCCCCAAACCGAGCGCCTCATGGAGGTGTGCCGCATGCGGAACACGCCAGTGATTGTGTTCATCAACAAGATGGACCTCGAGGGCCGCGACCCCACAGACTTGCTGGACGAGGTGGAAGCCAAGCTCAACATCCAGGTCCGTCCCCTCTCCTGGCCGATCTCGCAGGGACACACCTTCCAAGGCGTGTACAACCTGTACAACAAGAACCTGCGCTTGTTCCAAGCGG
Source organism: Flavobacteriales bacterium (assembly GCA_002863145.1). Lineage (GTDB taxonomy): Bacteria > Bacteroidota > Bacteroidia > Flavobacteriales_D > Sanyastnellaceae > UBA11663. The sequence continues at coordinate 12,258 of PKDW01000061.1, read as the reverse complement.
ACAAGACCAAAGTGGCGAAAGACGTGGTGGCCATCGACGCGCTCGACGACGCTGCGCTCGACAATTTGGTGGGTGAACACGCCGACACGCTGCGCGAGGACGTGGAGCTCATTGAGGGCGTGTACGACGCGTGGGACCCTGCGCCCTACCTCGAAGGCAAATTGGCCCCGGTGTTCTTTGGCAGTGCGGTCAACAACTTTGGAGTGCAAGAGATGCTCGACACTTTTGTGGACATCGCGCCCAACCCCAAACCGCGTGAAACCTCCTCGCGCATGGTGGCTCCGGACGAATCAAAGTTCACGGGCTTCATTTTCAAGATCCACGCCAACATCGACCCCAAGCACCGCGACCGCATTGCCTTTCTCCGCGTGTGTTCCGGGAACTTTGAGCGCAACACCTTCTACCAACACACCCGCTTGGACAAGAAGTTGAAGTTTGCGAATCCTGCCAGCTTTTTGGCCCAGGAAAAAAGCGTGGTGGAACAAGCTTGGCCGGGCGACGTGGTCGGCCTCTACGACACGGGCAACTTCAAAATTGGCGACACCCTGACCGAAGGCGAGGACCTGCAATTCAGAGGCATTCCAAGCTTTTCGCCTGAAATCTTCAAGGAACTGGTCAACAAGGAACCCATGAAGAGCAAGCAATTGGAGAAAGGCATTCAACAGTTGACCGACGAGGGCGTCGCCCAACTGTTCATCCGCGAAGCGGGCAACCGCAAAATTGTGGGGACCGTGGGGGAACTTCAATTCGAGGTCATTCAATACCGCCTCGAGCACGAGTACGGCGCCAAATGTGAATTTCAGGCCAAGCCCTACTCCAAGGCGTGCTGGATCGAGTCGGACAACGAAGAGAAGATGTCGGAGTTCCGTCGCATCAAGGCGCAAGACATCGTGCGCGACAAAGACGGTCTGGAAGTCTACCTCGCCCCCTCCCAGTTCATGCTGAACATGGAGATTCAGAATTTTCCTGAAATCACCTTCCACTTCACCAGCGAATTCAAAACTGCACACGAAGAAGGCGTTTGATGCGTTGTACCTTCCACAGCTGATGAATCGCTTGCCCACATGTGCTTTGGCGCTGGGGTTGTTTGGCGCCGGGCTGACCGCCCAAGCTTGGACCTCAGACCGATTGTTGACGGATTCCACCGAAACGACGGTGGTTCAAGTCAGCGGCCTTGTGGTGACAGGCGACTCGCTCTCCCCCCTGCCATACTGCACGGTGTATCGGGCCAGAGACCGTCGCGGCACCATGACGGATGTGCGGGGCTTCTTCAGCCTTCCTGCGCTGGAGGGAGACACGCTTGAGTTTTCGAGCGTGGGCTACGTGACCCACCGAGCCATCATCCCCGAAGGAAGCGAAATGGGACGCGTCAATTTGGTGCAACCCATGGGACGCGACACCGTCAACATGGCCGACGCTTTTGTGTATCCGTGGCCCAGCAAGGAGCGATTCAAAAAAGAATTCCTGGCCTTGGGCCTGCCCAACCAAGGTTTGGACCCCGCATGGGATTCGAACATGGACCCCATCGACATGTACGACCGCTTGATTGAGGTCGGCCGCGATGGCCAATCCACAGCCACAGACGTGCTGTCTGCCCAAGCCATTCAAGCGGGCTACTCGGGGCAAGCTCCCCCTGTCAACTTGTTGAACCCCGTGGCCTGGGCCAAGTTCCTTAAAGCCTTGCGCGACGGAGACCTCAAACGACAATGACCTTGCGCCAACTGGGACTCGGAGTGTTGGGATGGTTTCTCGCCTCCTGCCTCTACGGACAGTTTACTTTGTCTGGAACAGTCACCGACACACGTGGCCAGATCCTGCCCGGCGCCGCCGTATTGGTGGAAGAAAACATCCGACTGGGTGTCACCACAGACCGCGACGGACAATTCAGCATCTTCTTCCCAAGCGAAGGCCCCTGGACGGTGAAGGCGTCGTTTGTCGGCCACAGCAGCGCAACCGAACGCATCACCTTTCAGCGCCCCATTGCGACCATGCGCTTCAAGCTCACCCCGGGCACCAACTTGGGAGAGGCCGAAGTGGTAGGCGACGGCCCCAAGGACGTCACGGTGCAGCGCATCGACCCGCGTCTCGCGAGCAAAATCCCCACCCCGCGCGGGACCATCGAGGACGCCTTGCTCCAAGCCCCTGTCAACTTCACCTCGGAACTCAGCAGTGCGTACAACGTCCGCGGGGGCTCCTTTGACGAGAATTTGGTCTATGTCAACGACATCGAAGTCTATCGCCCCTTCTTGGTGCGCTCCGGCCAGCAAGAGGGCTTGTCCTTCGCCAACCCGGACATGGTGGACCGCATTGAATTCAGTGCAGGGGGATTTGAGGCCAAATACGGGGACAAGCTCAGTTCCGTCCTCGACATCCATTACCGCAAGCCCACCGGCCCAGCCACCCGGGTGTCGGCGAGCGCACTGGGCGCCCAAATCCAACACGACAATGTTGCAGGGCCCGTGCGCATCAACATGGGGGTCCGATACCGCAACAACAGCTACGTGTTGTCCACCCTCGACGAGCGTGGCGAGTACGCCCCCACCTACCTCGACGCCCAAACCTACCTGACTTGGGACCCCGACGGTTATGGTCCTTGGGAAATTCAGGCCCTCGGCGTGTACGGCAGCAACGATTATCGGTTCTTGCCTGCCACCCGCGAAACGAACATCGGCACGATCAACCAAGCCGCCCGCTTGACGGTCTACTACGACGGCGAAGAACAGTCGGGCTACGAAACGGGCTTTGGCGCCTTGGCCTTCGAGCGGAGCACCGAGACCTCGCGCATTCGTTGGATCAACTCCATTTTCCAGACGGCAGAACGCGAGTCTTTCGACGTCTTGGGCCAGTATTTTCTGAGTGAATTGGAACGCGATCCCGGTGGAGACACCTTCGACGAGGGCGACACCTTCGGCGTGGGTGGCTTCCTCCAACACGGGCGCAACACCTTGTTTGCCCGTGTGCTCAGTTCAGCCTTGAAAGGCAACTTTGTGGTGGGCGACCATCAACTCGAGTGGGGCCTCAAGCACCGGTATGAAACGTTCGATGACGTCGTGTCGGAATGGAACGTGATCGACAGCGCAGGATTCTTCGCCCCCCACCCTGCCGACAACCTCGGTTATGCCGGTCCCGGTGGGCGTCCCGACCAAACGGTCACCCTGCCCTACTACGTGCAAGCCAACAACGTCGTGTCGGCCCACCGAAGCACGGCCTTTGTGCAGGACACCTGGCGGTGGGCGACGGATGCCGGAAACCTCGATGTCAACCTCGGCTTCCGCGCCCACCGCTGGTCCGTTCTTCCTGACCCTTGGACTGCCGGCCGCAACACGCACCTCGTTGGCGGTCCGCGTGCGCACGCGTCCTTCACGCCAGCAGGTAAGCCCTTGACATCCTACCGTCTTTCTGGCGGGTACTACTACCAACCGCCGTTTTACCGTGAAATGCGCGGATTGGACGGCCTGGTGAAGGATGACCTCGCGCCGCAGCGCGCCATCCATGCCGTGGCAGGCGTCGACCACCAATTCAAGTCGAAAGGACGACCCTTTAAGCTTGTGGGAGAGTTGTATTACAAGGATTTGGACAACCTCATTCCCTACGAGATTGAAAACGTCCGACAGCGCTACTACGCCCGAAACAACAGCTCGGGATACGCCACAGGACTCGATGTCATGGTGAATGGTGAATTCATCCCTGGCATTCAAAGCTGGTTGAGGATGTCGGCGCTGCAAACCGAGGAAGACTTGAACGACGACAGCTATGAGGAGTACTTCAACGAAGACGGACTGCGCGTTGTTCCCGGCTACCACTCCGGTCCATATGCCATCATCACCGACACGGTGACGACTTATCCGGGCATGATTCCCCGGCCGGCGGACCAGCGATTCAGCTTCAGCTTGCTCTTCCAAGACGAAATGCCACGCAATCCGGACTACAAGGTCTTGCTGAGCTTGTTCTATGGATCGGGCTTGCCTTACGGCCCGCCGTCGTTCAACCGCTACGAAGACGTGTTGCGGACGCCGGCTTACCGCCGTGTGGACGTGGGCTTCTCCCGTGTGATGTTCAGCGACGACGATGCACGAAGCGGACTCCTCTCGCTGGAGGTGTTCAACCTGCTGGGCATCAACAACACCATCAACCACAACTGGATCCAAGACGTCAACGGGCGGTACTACGCAGTGCCCAATTTCTTGACGGGACGACGGGTCAATTTGAAGGTGTCCTTCCAATTCTGAGGCGAAACGCCTGCCAACTTCCTGGATTGCACAGGAACGACGTCGCCCCAAGGGACGCAACCTCTTGGTGAATCGCAACCTGCTGAGCTTCAGCGTGGCTGTTTGGGCCTCCGCACGGAGAAAATCTGCATCAGAACGTAACCCCAAGGGGGAAACGGGCGTAAGTCCACATGTCTGAAACGTAGCAATCATGCGTCATCTCTCTACCCTATCCCTCGCAGCTGCTTTGACATTCACCGTGTCTGCATCTGCCCAAATGACCACCTACACCACGTACGGCTCTGCCGCAGCGCTGGGCGACGACTGTGTGGAACTGACCACCGGACCGGCCAGCAATGCCGGATCGGTATGGGCGGAGGAACGCTTGGACTTGACCCAGCCTTTCCACATTCAAGCGAGCTTGAATTTTGGAAGCATTCCACACGGCGCGGAAGGCATGGTTTGGGCCCTTCACACAGAAGGAACCGATGTGGATGGCTACAGTGCGTTGGACCGTGCCTTTGGGGTGGAATTTGACACCCGCACCCAAACGGAACTGGGCGACATCGACGTGGACCACATTGCCATGATCAACCACGGATCGTACGTTCACACGGACGGTCCCGACTCGTTCACCGCAGGGCCCGTGGCCGCGTTTGTGGACGGCGGAGATTTGGAAGACAGCGAAGACCACCTCGTGGACATCGTGTGGGACCCCGCTGGTCCTGAAATGCGCGTGTACCTCGACTGTGAGGAGCGTTTGGTGGCCAGCATCGATTTGATGGAAGACATCTTTGACGGCGAACGCTTCGTCACGTGGGGCTTCACTGCGGAAACAACGGATGCCTTCAACGTGGGCCGCGTGTGTTTGACGGAAAACGCCACAGGCACCGACACCGAAATCTATGCCTGCCCCGAATCTGCAGTGCAGTTGGTTGCGGGTGGTTTGGACGGGACCGAATACACGTGGGCGCCGGGCAACGTCGTGAGCGACGCCACCCTCCAAGCGCCCCTGTACACTGGCGTGACGAGCAACACCCTCACAGTGACCTACACCAACCAATGTGGCGTGTCCATCACAGATGAGGTTCACGTCATTGTGGAGGAAGTGGATGTCACGCTCGCCAGCGAAGGTCAGGCCTTGACGTGCGCCAATGGTGGTGTGCTGTCATGCGAGGCTGTGTCTGATTTTGGCGAATACGTGGACTACACGTGGACGATCAACAACGTCGAGGCCGGACAGGGCATGACGTTTGACATGGATGCCCCTGGTACCCTCGGGCTGGAGGTGACCTATCCCGGCACGAGCAGCTTGCTGTGTTCTGACAACTTCAGCATGACGGTACTCGTCGACACGATGCGCTTTGACGTGGAGGCTGGCTTGCCTGGCACCATCACCTGTGCCAATCCCGCATTGGACCTGCTGGGAGCCACCGCCAACGACCCTGCTGCGGACATTGCGTGGACGACCGAAGATGGCGCCTTTGAGGGGCCCACCGACGTCGCCACGGCGTATGCCACAGCCGCGGGAACCTATGTGATGACCGTGACCAACCTCCACAACGGCTGCACCGCATCCGACGAGGTGGTGATGATGGAAGACACCGAACTCCCCGAAGTCACGTTGGGCTACCTCGACGGAACGCTCGACTGCGCGGTGCGTGAGGTCGCCATGAGCGGAACCGACATCTTCCCTCAGGAGTACACCCCGTTGGTGTCATGGATGCACGCAGGGACGGGTGAAGTCGTCTCCAGCGATGTGGATCCCGTATTCACCGCGGCGGGAGTGTACACCATGGTGGTCGAATTCCTCGAAAACGGCTGCACCACCAGCGTCAAACAGGCGGCGGACGTGCAATCGAGCGTGGACGTACTCGACTTGAGCGACATGGTGCTTCCCAATGTGATCACGCCTGACAACAACGGCAACAACGACCGCTTCATGCCGTTTGTCCCTGGACATGAGGACAAAAACGTCTTGACCATGTTGGACACCTACCAGATTCAGGTGTACAACCGTTGGGGCGACGTGCTCTTCCAAAACAACGGCATGCCTTTGCAATGGGACGGCCGCGCCAACGGCCAAGTGGTCGATGCCGGGACGTACATCGTTTCTGTGACGTACGAGGCCACCTGTGGCGGCGTCCAAAAGGGCGATTTGCAGACCACCCTCGAAGTCATTTACTGACCGCCGATTCGGGCCAGGAACGCCGCTTCGTCCATCAAGGGAATGCCGAGCTTCTCGGCTTTCTGAAGCTTGCTGGGGCCCATTTTGTCTCCCGCCAACACCAAAGTGGTCTTGGAGCTGATGCTCCCGACCAAACGGCCACCGTGATTGGTGACGGCCGCTTTGGCCTCATCGCGTGACATCGTTTCAAAGACCCCGCTGACGACCACCACTTCGCCTTCGAGCGCAGTGCCAAGGGGCTCTTCCAGTGCGACCTCCATTTGCAAACCCGCCTCTTGCAGGCGCTGCACAACCTCCAGGAACGTCGCGTCCTGGAAATGACTGGCCACACTCTCCGCCACAATGGGACCGATTTCCTCCAAGGCCATCAGGTCTTCGACGGAGACGGACTTGAATGCATCTATGTTCTTCAGGGACTTGGCCAGGTTTTTGGCCACTGTTTCCCCCACATGACGAATGCCCAACCCAAAAAGCACCCGCTCAAACGGCACCGACTTGCTTGCCTTCAGTCCATGGAGCAGGTTGTCCACGGATTTTTGGGCCATTCGCTCGAGGGGCAACAAATCCTCGGCCGTCAACCGATACAAGTCCACCACGTCGCGGATCAGCCCCGCTTCCACGAGCTGCGTCACCGTCTCCTTCCCCAGTCCATCCACATTCATGGCCTTGCGTGAGATGAAGTGGTTGATGCGGCCGCGCACTTGTGCCGGACACGTCGCGCTGTTGGGACAATAGTGCTGGGCTTCCCCCTCCTTGCGGATCAGTGGCGTGCCGCACTCCGGACACGTGCCCGGGAAGGCGATGGCTTGCGAGAACAAATCCCCCGCGGACGACGCGTTGCGGTCGACACCCACAATCTTGGGAATGATCTCTCCGCCTTTTTCGACCAGCACGGCATCGCCTTCACGGAGGTCGAGTCTGGCCATTTGATCGGCGTTGTGAAGCGATGCATTTTTGACGGTGGTCCCGCCCAGCAGAACTGGCTCCAAATCGGCGACTGGGGTCACCGCCCCCGTCCTGCCCACCTGGTATTTTACGCCCTTCAGCGTGGTGCTCACACGCTCGGTCTCAAACTTGTAGGCCAGGGCCCAACGCGGGCTCTTCGCCGTCATGCCCAGACGTTTTTGCTGGTCGTATCGGTTCACCTTGATGACCAGGCCGTCAATGGCAAAATCCAAATCGCGTCTCGCTTCCTCCCAATGGGCCACCGCATCCATGATTGCCTCCACGCTGGTGACCACTTCCAGACTCCGGCCTTGGGGCGTTTTGAAACCCCAATTGGCAGCCTCGCGCACGGCCTCGCTGTGCGAGGCGATGCCCATGGCAGTCATGGTCTCTGCATCGATGTTGTAGACCATGCAGTCTAGGGGGCGCGTGGCCACCACAGCACTGTCCTGCAGCTTGAGGGTTCCGGCCGCCGTGTTGCGTGGATTGGCAAACTCCGGCTCCCCCGCCTCTCTCCGAGATTCATTCAACGCCTCGAATCCAGGCCATGGAAAAAAGATCTCGCCCCGGATTTCCAAAGGATTGGGTGCGCCTGGGTTCAGCCGGAGTGGCAGGGTCTTGATGGTGGCCACGTTGGCCCGCACATCTTCGCCTGTGGTTCCGTCCCCGCGAGTCAGGGCTTTGACCATGGCTTGGTCTTCGTACCACACACTGATCGCCACGCCGTCGTACTTCAACTCCACCGCGAACTCCACTTCCTCATCGGGCAAGCCAGCCTGCACGCGCTCGGCCCATTGCGCCACCTCCTCCGCATTGTAGCTGTTGGACAAAGAGAGCATGGGCGATTTGTGCGCCACCTTCTCAAACTTGTCGGTCAAATCCCCTCCCACGCGCTTGGTGGGCGACGTGAGGTCGGCGAATTCAGGATGCGCCTCTTCAAGCTTGGCGAGTTCGTCCAACAGGGCGTCGAACTCCCGGTCCGAAATCACCGGCTCGGCCAGCACATAGTAACGGTGGTTGTGGGCGTGCAGCTCTTCCCTCAATTGCGCAATTCGTGCACCGGCTTCCATGGGGTCAAGGTAGCGTACGCCGCGCCAAGACGTGACGCGGAAGTCCTTGCAAATCGTGCAGAATGTCCACGAGTTTCCAACCCGCTTGAGCCTCGAGAAGTCCTGCGACTTCATTGGCTTTGTCGGTGTGGCATTCCAACCCCATCCAGCCTCCGGGCACAAGCGCGCCTCGGGCACACCACGATGCAATGGCGCGGTAAAACACCAGCGGGTCATCGTCAGGCACGAACAGCGCCATGGACGGCTCGTGCTCCGTGACACGTGCATGCATCGTAGTGCGCTCCGCGGCGGGGATGTAGGGCGGATTGGACATGACCACCGAAAAAGGCGTTTCGGGCTGGTCTGCATGCAATGCGTCCGCGTGAACCCAATGCACATCCATGCATGTGGATCGGGCATTGGACTGGGCCACCTCAAGGGCCTCAAGGGACCATTCGTACCCCACGACTTCGGCATGCGGGTGCCTCCGTTTCATGGCCAACGCCATGCATCCCGACCCCGTGCACCAATCCGCCACGCGAACGGAGCCCTCGAGGCCTGCGACTTTGTCTGCCATGGCCGCCACAAGTTCTTCGGTTTCGGGACGGGGAATGAGCACGCTCGGGCTGACCTCAAGGCGCAGGCCATCGAACCAACTCTCCCCGAGGATGTGCTGAATGGGCTCTCCTTCGTTGAGCCGTTCCGCCATCACAGCAAGGCGGTCCAACTGGGACTCGTGCCAACGCATGTCGGCCACCATCCGTTCGCCCTTCCCTTCACCGCTGACGTGCTCCAACAGCCAGCGCGCCATGCCACTGCGCTCTTCTGCTTCCACCTGAGACAGACGTGACATGAGCCAGGCTGTCACCACCGCATCGGTGTTGCTGCTCGGCCAGGGGCCTGTGCCGCGCCGGCCCACGCCACTCATGCGCCGTCCAAATGCGCTGCGCGCACCAACAACTCCGCCGTGGCACGGTTGGTGGCGAGCGCCACATTGTGCACGTCGCATTGACGCAACAGCATGTTCACGTCGGGTTCGTGGGGGTGCTTGCCCATGGGGTCGCGGAAGAAGATGACTGCGTCGAGGTTGCCTTCGGTGATTCGGGCTGCGATTTGGGCATCCCCGCCAAGGGGACCCGACGCCAAACGCTCCACGGTCAGTCCCAGCGCTTCGATGCGCCCGCCCGTCGTCCCGGTCCCCACCAAATCGCATTGGGAGAACCAATCCATGTGCCCTTGCACAAACGCCACCAAATCGTCCTTTTTCCCGTCATGGGCAATGAGCGCAACACGTTTCATGTTCATGGACCGAAGGTACACCACCCCGTCACGTCACGAACCGAACCGCGTTGGCGTCGAGGTCAAGCGTCCGTTGCAAGAACGCAGTAGCCCCAGGGGCCGAGGGTTTGGCCTTCAGACCAGCCACCCAGCTCTCCTGCGCCCATCACCACCTTCAACGGCGCGTCGGGCAAGCTCAATGAAACTTCTTGAGGGGCATCTGACAAATTGAGAACCACCACGACAGTGCTGCCGTTCTTCTCTTTTTGGAAGGCAAACACGTGCGCGTCGGCGCTCGTCTTCAACACCTGAGGTGCACCCCCATAATCGCCGTTCCAAAGCGCCTCGCGCGTGTGGTTGAGGTCATTGAGCTGGCGGTAGAAATCGGCCTTGCTATAGTCGCCCCATACCACCGTGTCCTTCTCGAAGAAGCGCAAGCGGTCGCGGTTGTACGATTCCTGGCCAGAGTAAACCAACGGCATGTCCAGCAAGGTCGCCGCGAGCACACCCATGGCGTCGCCGGCGTCGCCGTAACGCTCTTCCACAGTGCCTTTCCAGCTGTTCTCATCGTGGTTGGTGATGAATCCCATGCGGTACGCGTCGCTGGGGAAACGCTCGGCCTCCTCTTCAAGGTAATCTCGCAGCACTTGCACAGGCTCCTTTCCCTGGGCCACTTGGTTGGTCAAATGGTGGAAATGCCATCCGTAGCTCATGTCAAACGCCCGGTTGTGGTGTTCGGGCTCTTCCGCTTCCGCCAGCAAGAACACTTCGGGATTGACCGCTTCCAATTGGCGACGCGCCATGTCCCAAAACGGGGTCGGGACCTTCATGGCCACATCGCAACGGAATCCATCGATGCCGCAGTCGGCCACCCAAAACGCCATGGCCTCTGCCATTGCAGCATACAACCCATTTTCCACCCCGCCTTCCCAATCCAATTGGGCCACGTCCCACCAATCTGTGCCCAGTGGCGGCTGGAGGTTGCCGAGGCTGTCCAAGAGATAGTACTCTCGGTGTTCCTCCGTCCACACGCAGTCAAACGCGCTGTGGTTCGCCACCCAATCCAAAATGACCCGCATGCCAAGGTCGTGGGCGGCGGCCGTCAAGGCACGTAAGTCTTCGTGCGTTCCATAGTCTGGGTTGACCGCGTGGTAATCTTGGACGCTGTAGGGACTTCCAAGGGAACCACTTCCAGGTTCGACGATGACATTGTTCTTGTTCTCTCCCCCTTTTCGGTTCACGTCCCCGATGGGGTGAATGGGCATCAACCACAAAATGTCCACGCCGAGCGCTTTCAACCGAGGCACATCGGGAATGAACGCCGCAATCGTGCCTTCTGGCGTGTGCTGACGCAAGTTGACTTCGTAAATGGTGGCATTCTTGGTCCAGGCCGCATGCACCAACTGGTCTTCTTGTTCCGCAGAGCCGCCGACATGGGCCGTGCCTGTGGGCTCAGGGGTTCCACATGAGGCCACCAACGTGACCGCCGACGCAAACAAAGCCGTGCGGCCCAAGGAGAAAGAAGGGAAGATCATGGATTTCAAATTTCAGCGAGCAAGTTAGGCCAAAACCAGGGCTTGGTGTACGATGAACACCAACCCTCGAAACACATTGATTTCAATCAGAACAGGGACGCCTGACCGGGAGAGTCTGCAGATTCGGCATCTGCTTCAGCCGCACCATTCGTCGGGGCAGACGCCTCCGTTGAATCTGGGGGCTCTGCATCCTCAGACGATTGGGCATCCTGTGCGCGTTGGGCATCGGCATCGCGTGCCGTCTGCAATTCCTTTTCGTGTGCCGTTTCCAGCTCTTCGACAGGCGCTTCAAGCGTGACTTCGGTGACGGGCAAGGCACTCAATCTGTTGCCCATGGCCTTCACGCCTTTCACCGAAATGAAGCCGCGCAAGTCGAGGACGTCATCCTCACGGTCGCGCGTGTGTTTGAACCGACGGTTGTAACGGATCCGCACATGCGGGTGGTGCAAGGTGGACGCGACCCACAGTTTGGACTGTTCGTGGTCGCCGATGAAGCCCGTGGCGTTCTTGCTGAATTCCGGCAGGAACCGCTTGACATACCACTCTTCCTTCTCCCCTTCGTAGTACACAACGGAGACCGGTTTGTCCTCGTCAAAACGCTCGAGGTGAATCATGCGCTCGTCGAAGTGCGTGCTCAGATCGAAGCCGGTGAACAGGTATTCCCCTGTGTTGAGCAAGACCAAAATCTTGTCGTCCGGCTTGAAATCCCCGAGGAACACGCCACGTCCGTCCGCGTTCAATCGACGCACCGTCTCGTCATACCACACCTTGCGCGCGCCAAGCGTGCTGACGCCGGCCTCCTTGAGTTCGATTTTCCGCACGGGGAACTTCGACACGAGGTTGCCGCCTGCGCCACGCCCCTTGATGCCAATGTCGCTGAAGTCGAGGTCAAACTTGACCTTCTTCAGGCGCGCCTGGGCGCGCAAAAAGACCGCGACCACTTCCGCCTCGCCGTTGGGGTTGGCGGTGAAGTACAGAATCTTGGATTTGGGCGTGCCCTTCGTGATGGGATACTCGCGGTCGCGGGTGATGGAGGTGACATTGAAGCGCTTCAC
>PKDW01000041.1 GCA_002863145.1 Flavobacteriales bacterium | reverse complement strand
TCGTCATCTGTGGCTTCTTCGTCGTAGTTGCAAGCAGTTGCGTCAATGCAACCAGGCGTCCCGCAACCGTCAAACGTCAACAAATCACGCCACTCTTGGTCTTGGTCCGCATTCATGAAGACCTGCAACTGAGCCTGGCCTGACAATTCACCAGCAGTGGTGATTTGCATGATGAGAATCCGCAAGTCTGGGCCTGCAAAAGCAACATGAGAGCCAGCCGCCTCAGCACCTGGGAAGGGCGTGTACCACGCTCCACCCGTTGCATCGTCCACAGTCACACTTGACCCGTTGCCTCCGACAAATTCCGTTGTAGCGTCAATCGAACCCCACACCGCGGAGGGATGCTGTGCAGCAGGCGTCGTGGCATCCTCTGCACCAATGGTCAGAAAGCTGTCAAACGCCAATTCTGGGAAGAACGTGAAAAACACGGGGTTAAGCCCCTGCGCATTCCAAGTCGTTGCCGCAGCATTGTTGTACCAATCCTCAGTGGAGTTGATGATCAGTGGATTGGTCTCATCTCCTGAGCAGGAAGACAAGTAGTCTGTCTCATTGAGACAATTGAGGTAGAGACGGTAGGTCGTTTGACCATCCAACACTCCGCCTCCGTGTGTTACGACCTCCTCCATGGAGATGCAGTAACCCTCAGGTGCTGGTGCAAAGACTCCGGGCGACAGGAACTGAGCCTGCAGACCCGTCATGCACAGCGCCGCCAGGGCAGTGAAAAATGTACGCATAGCGATAACAGATTTGGTTTAAAATGAGTTTCAATTCAACACGTCGAGGTATCGGAAGACACTTAGACAGCGTAAAAAAGCAACCACAACCCGTGTAAAACCAAACTTTTATACCCCAATTCTCGATGCAATGTGTGAACACCCATCGTCGGGTTACATAATGCGATAATGCCCTTCAGCATTCTTGCGGATTTTCGTTGTATAAAATCCCAATGGCGGATTTCGTTAATTTTTAGTGAATCCAATCTTCGCGCCGACCAAATCCACATATAATCAGACCAGCACAAATCTGGTTGAGTGTGATCTTGCTTTTTTCGTGCAGTCTTGACACGCCCCCACAGTGCCCAAAAAGTTGCGCCCAGCACACGCGCGAAATCAAATTGTTGTGTATGTTTGCGCTCGCTCAAAAGGTACCATAGCTCAGTTGGTAGAGCAACGGATTGAAAATCCGTGTGTCCCAGGTTCGAATCCCGGTGGTACCACAGTCAAAAGGCTGCTCCATCGCAGCCTTTTTTTATGGACCTTTGACCATGGATTGTCCATCCCCTTCTCACCTCAACTGGCTTGAAATTCTTCGGCGCGCCGAACCCGACCGCGTCGTTTGGATTCACGAGCGCGCACTTCAAGAGGAGCTGTTGCAGGAATACAGAGAAACACTTCACGCCACTTGTGGGAGTTTGGCCGGCGAATGCAGCCTTGCAGGAGGTGAACCACTGAAAACATGGGGGCAAATCGACCAGCTCTTGACACAGTTCCGGGATTGGGGCGTCACCCGAGCCTCTGTCGTGGTCACGACCGGAGGCGGCGCACTCAGCGATGCAGTCGGTTTTGCCGCCGCCATTTGGAAGCGAGGGGTGCAATTGATTCACATCCCCACAACCCCACTTGCCGCGGTGGACGCTGCGTGGGGCGGAAAAACAGGCATCAACTGGAGTGGGTCCAAAAACCAACTTGGAACCTTTGCCCCGCCGTTGGCCGTGCACATCGATGCCCGGTGGATGCATACGCTGCCTTCACGGGAATTCCACGCGGGCTTGGCCGAAGTTGCCAAGCACGCCCTGCTCGACGAAACAGCTTTTGCGACGTGCAGCGACAACTTGCCGCCATGGCCCACCTGCGCGCAAGGACACCTGTCATGGACCGAATTCCTAGAGCAATCGGCACAAGTCAAACAGAAAGTCGTCCAAGAAGACCCCGAGGAGCGTGGAGTGCGGTGCATTCTCAATTTGGGCCACACCGTGGGGCATGCCATTGAAGCGTTTACGGCATCGAGCCCTGCGCCTTGGCTCCATGGCGAGGCCGTGGCCGTGGGCTTGCACTTTGCCCTCTTTGAAATGTCTCAACTTGCCTTGAGTGAACATCCAGAGGGAGCACAGGCCGAGGTGCAGGCGGAGCAGATGGTCCAGTGGCTGCATGAATTCGTTCCGGTGCCCACAAACTGGCCTTTTGGTGCCCATGACCTCTGGGCGCACATGGTGCACGACAAGAAAAACGTCGCCGATGAAGTCCGAGACGTGGCGTGGCGGGGCGTGGGCGACGTGGTTTGGCCTGTTCATTGGAAAAAGGATTCCTTCGAGGCAACATGGGACGCGTTTGTGCGTTCTTGGAACAACGCACACTCCGACGATTCAAACTGATGCAACAAACCGCCGCAGAATTGGCCGTCCTGCTCGACGGCAATGTGAAGGGAAATCCTGACGTTCGGGTTCGCCGTCTGGCCAAAATTGAATCTGCTGGCCCCGGATCGGTGTCCTTTCTCGCAAGCCCCGAGTACGAGCGTTTCATTTACACCACCGAAGCGAGCATCGTCATTGTTTCCAAAACATTCGAAGCCAGCGAACTTCTCCCCCAGGGACTGACGCTGCTTCGCGTCGAGGACCCTTATCGCGCCTTTGCCCGTTTGTTGGAAGCTTTTGACGCTGTTTTAAAACGTCAAGAAGGGGTTCACCTGTCTGCCGTCGTGGATGAGAACGTCGTGTTGGGAGAGGGGTGTTTTGTGGGACCATCTGTGGTCATTGAACATGGGGCGGTCATTGGAGACCGCGTCGAATTGCACGCCCATGCCCATGTGGGTCGCGATGCACGGATTGGACACGACAGCGTGCTATACAGCGGTGCCAAAGTCTTGGATCGGTGCGTCGTTGGAAAACAATGCACGCTTCAAGCTGGGGCCGTGGTTGGCTCGGATGGGTTTGGATTTGCGCCCAAAGACGACGGCACCTACGCCAAAGTCCCACAGACGGGAAATGTTGTCATTGAAGACCATTGTGACGTGGGTGCATTGACCACCATCGACCGAGCCACCTTGGGAAGCACCATTCTTCGCCAAGGATGCAAACTCGACAACCTCATCCAAGTGGCCCACAACGTGGTGATTGGTGAAGCAACCGTCATTGCAGCCCAAACAGGCATTGCAGGTTCCACCACCATCGGTGCACGTTGCATGATTGGCGGACAGGTCGGCATTGGAGGACATTTGAAGGTGGCTTCAGGCAGCAAAATCGCAGCCAAGTCAGGCGTATCCGCCAGCTTGATCCAAGAGGACTTGACGTACCAAGGCAACCCAGCTGTGCCGGTCAAGCAATTCCAAAAGTTCCAAATTGCCCTGCGTCGACTGGCACGCATTCCGTTGGGAGAGCGACTTGACGCCATTGAACAGGCATTGGAAACTTCGCGAACCGCGCAGGAGCAAGACAGTTGACCTTTCCAAGCGCTGACGTAGGTTTGCAGCCATGATTTCGTCGAATCGTCAACACACATTGGCCACGGACCTTCAATTTGAAGGCATTGGCCTCCACACCGGGGAACAGGCCCAACTGCGCATCCTGCCGGGAGAAGCGAACACGGGGTATGTCTTCGTTCGGAAAGACTTGGAAGGAGCGCCCTCGATTGAGGCACATGTCTCCAATGTGGGCTAAACATTGCGGGGCACTACGTTGCAATCGGGCGACGTCACGGTGCACACCACAGAACACGTACTGGCCGCGTTGTATGCGTCAGGCATTGACAACGCCGTACTCGAACTCGACGGTCCGGAGGTGCCCATTTTGGATGGATCGGCACTGCCTTTCATGTCCCAAATCGAGGAAGCCGGCAGCACCGAGCAAGAAGCCGACCGACGTTTCTTCAAAGTCCGAAAGAACATCAGTTATCGCGGAGAGGATGGCGTCGAAATGTTGGTTGTCCCCCTCGAAGAAGACGAGTTCAAGGTCTCCGTCATGGTGGACTACAACAGTCCTGTCCTCGGCACCCAACACGCCCGAATGGAACACCTTGGGGCCTTCAAGGAGGACATCGCGGGCTGCCGCACGTTTGTGTTCTTGAAGGAAGTGGCTTCCCTCGCAGAGCAAGGCCTGATTCAAGGTGGTGACATTGACAACGCCGTCGTGCTCGCCGAGCGTGCCTACAGCGAGACAGAAATCAAAGACATCGTCCAAGCCCTCGGCCGCGACACCTTGAGCGGAGCGGCAGAGCAACCCGGCGTGGTCAACCCCTCCGACCTTCGGTTTCCCAACGAGCCTGCGCGCCACAAGCTGCTGGACATCGTTGGAGACTTGGCGCTGACTGGGCGATTCATTCAGGGTCACTTGCTTGCAGCCCGACCTGGACACGCCGCCAACGTGGCATTCGCCAAAGAATTGGCCGAGGTGATTCGCGCTCAAGAGGATTTGCCCGACTTCAGAACCGACCGGGAGTCCCTGATGGACATCAACGACATCGCAGCGATGCTCCCCCACCGCTACCCCTTCTTGCTGGTGGATCGCATCATGGAAATGAACGACAAGAGCATCACGGGCGTGAAAAACGTCACGATGAATGAACCGTTCTTCCAGGGGCACTTCCCCAACAATCCAGTCATGCCTGGCGTGCTTCAAGTCGAGGCCATGGCCCAAGTAGGGGGCATCTTTGCCCTTTCGACGGTCGAAGATCCCGAGAATTACTCGACCTACTTCATGAAGATTGATGGAGTCAAATTCAAGCAGAAAGTGTTGCCCGGAGACACCGTGGTGTTCTACCTGACGCTGGTCTCCCCCATTCGCAGAGGGCTGATCAACATGAAGGGCCGCGCCTACGTCCGTGGCGAGTTGGTTTCTGAAGCCGAGATGTTGGCCCAAATCGTGCGCGACCGCGCGCCCCAAGAAGAATCATGATTCACGATTCAGCCCAAGTTTCCCCACTCGCCCACGTCGATGCCTCTGCGCACATCGGCGCAAACGCAGCCGTGGAGCCGTTCGCATTTGTCGGCCCCAACGTGCACATCGGTGCAGGAACATGGGTGGGCCCCAACGCCACCGTCATTGGGAACACCAAAGTGGGTCAAGATTGCAAGCTCTTTCCTGGCTGCGTGGTAGGCGCCGACTCACAAGACCTGAAATACAAAGGTGAGCCCACCACGGTGGAGATCGGCGATCGAACCAGCATCCGAGAGTGTGTCACCATCCACCGGGCAACCACGGACCGCGAGGTGACCCGGGTCGGGCACGACTGCCTCATCATGGCGTATGTCCATGTGGCCCACGACGTCCAAGTTGGTAACCACGTGATTCTGGCCAACTCCGTGAATGTGGCCGGCCACGTTGTCATCGAAGACCACGTCATCATTGAAGGGATGGCGGGCATCCAGCAATTCGTGCGAATCGGCACCCACGCCTTCATCGCAGGTGGATCTCTTGTCCGAAAAAATGTACCTCCTTACATCAAGGCAGCCCGAGAACCACTGAGCTACATTGGCATCAATGGGATTGGGCTGCGTCGCCGTGGATTTGACATTGACCGCATCCAGGCCATTGAGGACATTTACCGCACCCTCTACGTGCTCAACAACAACATGTCGCAGGCCGTGAAGGCCGCGGAACTGGAACTTCCGACATCCGAAGACAAAGATGTTGTGCTGTCCTTCATCCGTCTCTCGGACAAGGGCATCATTCGCGGCCCATTCTGACCCCATGACCACATCTCCCAACCTCGCCACGTTTCTCGCCGAAGGGCTCTTCCTCAGGCGCGGTACGAAGGTGGTTTGGGACAACGCCACGTGGTCCCTTCGAGGCCCGTGTGCCCTTGTGGGGGCCAATGGATCTGGCAAAAGTTCCACCCTCGCGCTGCTCGCAGGCCAAGTCGCTCCCGATGCGGGCAACCTGAGTTTGAAAACAGATGTCGGCGCTGTGGAGGCCGAGCGCTGGATGACCTCGGTATCCCTGGCGGCACCATGGATGGCCCTTCCGAAGCACCTGACCCTTCAGGAGGCATTGACCTTTCATGGCACTTTCAGGACTTCCCGCAAAGGGGCCCTGGGGTGGCAAGCGTTGCTCGACGCATCGGGGCTTCGCGTAGGCGCCTCTGTGCCTCTGGGACAATGGAGCTCAGGGCAACAACAGAGATTGACGTTGGCCTTGGCCCTGGGGACCCAAACGACCGCCATCCTCCTCGACGAGCCGGCAAGCAACCTTGACAGCGATGGCATCCTGTGGTATCAACGCGTTTTGACTGAGGTTTCAGGGCAAACCACCACCATCGTGGCCACCAACGACATCGAAAAAGAGGCCCCCAAAGGCCCGTCAATGCTGGAGATCTAAAAAAAGTTCGAGGACAACTGTAACCACATCGGGACCCGAGGCGTAACAGGGGAAAAATCTTCAATCCTCTCATCTCTTTACCGATGAACAAGTTTATTTACCCCCTCGCTGCAGCTGCAGCCCTTTTTACTGGCAACCTCTTCGCTCAGGAAGCCGCTTTGTCAAGTGCGGAAAACAACACCACGTCGATGTACGACTGCGTGAAGTCCGTGTCTGACGCCAACCGCACCCTCGCCTTTGAAGGTGGTGTGATCACTCAAGAATTCACTGCCTGCACAACTGGCCAACTCCAAGGCGCAACCATTGCCGTCAAGGGTGCCGCCGAAGATGCCGCGTACATTGTTGAGCTCGTGGATTACCGCGGCAACGTGGTGGACATGACCCGTTTCTCCAAGAAAGACTTGGTGGACGGCGAAGTGACATTGCCCTTGATTGCCAGTGTGAAAGAAGGCAAGAACTACGCCATCCAGATCACCGCTCCTGCAGGCAAGAACATTTCTCTTCGCTACAAGCAAGGTCCCATGGGCACCCTGTGGAACAATGGCGACGCCGTGCGCGGTGAGTTGACCAGCACTTTGGGCTTCTTGAGCCGTGAGTTGGCCGATGTTTCTGCCATGAACGAAGGACGCGGTGACTTTGCAGCCCAAAACCGCGCGTTGGAAGGCCAGTGCAAGACCCAAGTTGTCGGTCACGACTTCCGCATCTCTTTGGACGGTCTCGGAAACGAGGCAACCCAAACCTTCACGGCATGCTCAAAGGGCGTTTTGGAGCACCTTTCAGTGGGAATCCAAACCTCTTTCCCCGATTTCAAGGGACGTTTCATCTTGCTCAATGCGGATGGTGAAATGCTCTACAGCCAAGAAATCGCTGCACGCATCATCGAAAATGGCGTGTTGAACCTCCCACTCAACGTCCATGTCGAGCAAGGTGATGAATTGATGTTTGGCATCAAGACAGATGAAAACCAGCGCATTGCTTTGCACACGAACTCGATGGGCCGCGAAGGCGTTCTCAAGCGCAACGGTCAAACGATCGAGAGCAACTTGGAATTCACGGCCTACATCGCGGAGACCAACGACACTCCAGCCCGCATCGATCTCCAGGATGCCAAGATCACGACCTTTCCCAACCCCTTCTCCGACCGCATCTCAGTGCGCCTCGAAAACGTGAACGAAGGCAAGGCAGTGATTCAGCTCCTCGACTTCTCAGGCAACGTGTTGCGCTCGGACATGGTGTTCGTGAAGAACAACGAAGGTGAAATCACCTTTGGGACCCGCGACATCGAACGCCCTGGTTACTACGCCTTGCGCGTCATCCAAGGCGACAGTGTGAAGAACACCACAATCATGAAGCGCTGATCCGTCTGCCTCACAAACATTGAACAACGACCAAACGGCTCGAACCTCTCCAAGGGTTCGGGCCGTTTTCGTTTCACCTCCGATCGATCAAGTCGAGGGCGGATTTGACGGGCTGAAAACAAAAAGACGGAATCTCCACAAACCGGTTGAGCCAACCGGACATGCCCCCGTTCCACAAACCTGGATGCTCCAGGACCTTCACCTTTTCTCCTTGGACTTCCTTGGTGGCCAGCATGTACCGGGAGACATCCACGAAAGGTGCAAGGGATTGGCCGGGACGGAGCACACACACCATGTCCACAGGGTTGAAATGGGTGGCTTGGGCCATGAGGGCCTTTTGGTCTTCTTCAAACTCGATGGACTCCACAATCTGAGGGCGAACCAGCCCTGCATCCACGCCTGAGTGGATGCGGACCCAAAAGGGCCCTCCTCCAGGCTGACCCTCATTTCGCACCACACCCACCAATCGCATGGGGCGATCCAGCCACGCAAGCGCCTCTGTTTTGGAAAGTACGGCATCGTCACTCAGGCCTGCACCTGCTGCGCGCAACCACTCCAGGACCGAGTCCGGCGTTCGCACATCCTGCTTCAATTCCCCTTGCAATCGTGTGCGTTCATTCGCCCACGCGTCGCATGCCGCGACCATGGCTTGGGTCCACATTGCGCGCAATTTCCGCGCTTGCGGCGAAGGGGCGTTGTCAATGTTTCGAATGACCACCATGGGGACGTCCACCGCTTCCAACAAGGGCAAGAGCGCCCCGTGGCCTCCGGGACGGCGTACGATGTCTCCTGCGTCATCAGTCAGCCACCCACCTTCACTGGTCCAAACAGGAATGTCTGTGGCGGGATTCTGATGGGGCAAATGCCAGTCCACCTCCCCTGTCACCTTCGCAAGGTGGCTCGCCACCTCCCCGTGTTTGGCACGGGGTACGGTGAACCAAATTTTGGCACGCTGGGGAAACAGCATGCGCCACATGGCCACGTGTGCGTCAAAAGCGTTCTCCACCGCGTTGTCGACGATGTGGAATGGTACGAGCCCTTTGAGCCTGCCTCCTCGATCCATGTGCGTCCACAGCAATTCGCACGCTTCATGGGCTTGCACACCTTCCATTGCCCCAAATCGAGCCACAACAACGTCCTTCCATGCTGCGCCAAAAGCCAGTCGATCCACGGACGCCCACAACTCACGCTGGGCCTCCTCATTCGACTTCAAAAAACTGAACATGCGGGTGGCCATACCAGAAGCAGGGACCCAAAGTCCGCAGCGCTCGGCCATGTCCACGTCGTGGCGTTGGCTCCAAGTGTCGACCTCCTCGGCAGACCACTGTTCCACGCCGTCCCCAAGTGTGCAAGGACGAACCACGTCTGCGCCTTGGGGAGGATTTTCAAAGTGTGCGCGGTACGCGTCGTTGGTCAGTTGAAACAGCGAATCCTTCGGCGCATCCATACCCCGAAGGTACGGTCAACCCGTATGCTGTTTTACGCGCGGCGCAGTCCGTTCGAAGGAAGCGTTCTGCCCGCCATTGCCTCACTCAAATCTTGGGAGAGGGCCTTGCACGCAACCTCCATGTCGGAAGTCAGCGACGACACCAATTCAGGGAGCCTCGAGGGCTCTTCCTCAAATTTACTGATGCGTTCGATGTCCAACACCAGCGGCACCAAACCCGCCATGCCCAGCATGTTGACACTGGACTTGAGTTTGTGGGCCAACGGATGCAAATCAGACCATCGAGATTGTCGGACGCATGCATTCATGTCTTGCCCAAATTGCGGGCCTTGACTCAGAAAAAGCTTTACGATTTCCTGGACCATGGACTCGTTTCCATGAAACACTTGATTGAGATATGTCAAGTCATAATGACGGTCCATGGCCGGGATTACGGGTTCGCGTGTAAAAAAGTTACATCCGACGTGGTGCGGTGTAGATTCGCACCATGAGTCCAACCCCCAAGACACACGTGTTGGTCACCGGCGGAGCCGGTTACATAGGCAGCCATGCTGCGGTGGCTTTGCATGAAGCCGGGTACGCACCTGTGCTGTTGGACAACTTGCACAATTCAGAGACGCAAGCCGTCGACGGGATCCGGGAACTCTGTGACCACGAGGTGCCCTTCCATGCGATCGATGTGCGAGACGCTTCGGCGCTGGAGTCGCTTTTTCGCGATTGCACCGAAGCCGGCAATCCCATCCAGGGCATCCTTCACTTCGCAGCCCACAAGGCCGTGGAAGAAAGCGTGGCTCACCCAGCCATGTACGCGACCAACAACGTGGGTGGCTTGGGGACACTTCTGCAGGTGGCCAGTGCGTTTGACGTCCGGAATGTGGTGTTCTCCTCCAGCTGCACCGTCTACGGAGAGCCTGAAGTCGTGCCCGTCGACGAGTCGACCCCGTTTCAAGAGGCCGAGTCTCCTTACGGCTGGACCAAGCAAGCCTCCGAGCGCATTTTGCGAGACCATGCTGCCACCCACGAGGCACACCGCGTCGCGCTGTTGCGGTACTTCAACCCCATCGGGGCACATCCGAGCGCCCTTCTCGGCGAATTGCCTTTGGGCGTACCGAACAACCTGATTCCCTTCCTCACCCAAGCCGTGGCAGGAATCCGCGGCGCACTGACCGTGTTTGGCGGGGACTACCCGACCCCAGATGGCACGTGCATTCGCGACTACCTGCACGTCATGGATTTGGCGGAAGCGCATGTCGCGGCACTTCGTTGGTGTTTCGACAGAACCGCCCACGCCCCTGTCGTCCGGGCGTTCAACCTTGGCACGGGACAAGGCGCGTCGGTCTTGGAGGTCATTCAGGCCTTTGAGCGCGCCACAGGTGAAACCGTTCCCTACACGATGGGGGACCGTCGGAGCGGTGATGTGGTGTCTATTTGGGCAGACGCTTCAAGGGCCAAGGAGGAACTGGGCTGGACCGCCGAACGCAGCCTCGAGGAGGCGCTGGCCGACGCCTGGCGCTGGCAGCAGCGACTCAAAACAAGGTGATCCACACCGTGGCAACGCCGAGGACGTACCCCGCGTAGACCTGCCCAGGTGTGTGCGCGCTGAGGTGGAGCCGACTCCATCCGACCAGTCCCGCACCCAACAACAAGAGAGAGACCGAGCCGAGGCTCCACATTTGGTTGGTCATGGCCACGTGGAGGTGCACCCCCATGATGCCCCCTTGGGCGAGCATGTGCATGCTGATTTTGGCCTTCCAAGTGACCACCCAGGCAGACGCGATGGCCACCACCAGCGAGAGCAAGACGTTTTGGTAGAACAACGGAACTTCGACCGCCGTGCTGCTCACCACAAGAACGTAAGCCATGAGGTAGTAGGCAAGCACAAGCAAGAACGGCCAAGGGCGCTCGTGGCGCATCCGAATGTCCCAGTCGCTGATCACCCCGCGCTTCTTGAGAATGAACATCGACAGCGCTGGCGCAAGCGTGTTGATCAGAAGCAGGACGAAGAGGTAGGAAAACAAACCCAAACGATGGGCCAAATAGCCGTCCGTGGCCAACAGCAGTCCCAGAGTCAGCAAGGGCATGCACAGCGGATGCAACACCCCACTTACGAACTTGGCAAGCCCCGTCATCACAATTCCTTTCGGAGTCTGGCCACCGGCAAGCCGAGCTGTTCGCGGTATTTGGCGACCGTGCGTCGCGCAATGTTGTAGCCCTTGGCGTTGAGCAGCACACCGAGCTTCTCGTCGCTCAGCGGCTTGCGCTTGTCCTCTTCGGCAATGGCGTCCTTGAGGATCTTCTTCACTTCGCGCGAGCTGACTTCTTCCCCGCTGTCCGTGCTGATGCCCTCCGAGAAGAACGACTTCAACGACAAGGTGCCGTAAGGCGTTTGCACGTACTTGCTGTTCGCGACGCGCGACACTGTGCTGATGTCCATGCCGATGCGTTCGGCGATGTCCTTCAGAATCATGGGCTTCAAATCCACCTCATCGCCACTCAAAAAGTAGGCACGTTGGTGGGCCACGATGGCTTGCATGGTTTGGGTCAAGGTTTTCTGCCGCTGGGCAATCGCATCCACAAACCACTTCGCCGCATCCACTTTCTGCTTGACGAAGGTCAGGGCTTCACGGGTGGATCTGTCCTGCTTGCCGCCCTGCGCATAGGTGTCCATCATCTCTCGGTAGGTGCGGCTCACACGCAGCTCTGGGGCATTCCTGCCGTTGAGTTGCAACACAACGTCCTCGCCATCCACGGACAACAGGAAGTCGGGAATCACGTGGTGAACGACCCGCGAGGACTCGCTGCCAGCGTTGCCGGGCTTGGGATTGAGTCGCGTCAGCTCATCCAAGGCTGCACGCAAACCGTCCTCGTCCAAATCCAAGGCGTTTTGGAGTTTGTCGTAGTGCTTCTTGGTAAAGGCTTCGTAGTGGTCGCTCAACAACAACGCGGCATGTGCGAGGGCCACTTGGCGGGGATCGTCAGCCGGCTTTTCCTCGCGCTTTCGCACGACCTGAAGGGCCAAGCACTCCTTCAAGTCCCGGGCGCCGACGCCGGCAGGGTCCAAGGTCTGCACCACGTCCAACGCGGCCTCGAGTTGTGATTTGGGCACATCGATGCCTTGGGTGAAGGCCAAATCGTTGACAATGCTCTCCAAATCCCTGCGTAAGTAACCGTCATCGTCAAGGTGACCCACGACATGCTCGGCAAGGGCACGGATGTCGATGGACACATCCAACAAGCCCAACTGGTCCACAAGCAACTCCCGAAAGGTCGCGCCACTCCCCAAGGGAATGTCTCGGTCTTCCACGTCGGCTCCGTGATTGCGAACGCTCAGTTGATAATCCGGCGTATCGTCGTCGAGGTATTCGTCAAAATCAAAGTCCTCCAAAGCGTCCGAGGTCTCCTGCTCTTGGACGTCCAAATCGTCCAAGGATTCGTCGCGCTCCGCGCCTTCCTCAAGGGCCGGGTTGGCCTCGAGTTCCTGCTTGATGCGTGCTTCGAGCTCCAACGTCGGCACCTGCAGCAGCTTCATCAGCTGAATCTGCTGGGGCGACAGCTTCTGGAGAAGCTTTTGTTGGAGACTCTGTTTGAGCATGCGTTAGAATTCTGCGTTCAGCGGGGTTCTCGGAAAAGGAATGACGTCGCGGATGTTGGTCATTCCAGTGACGTACATCACCAGCCTTTCAAAACCCATGCCAAACCCACAATGCGGGGCCGACCCAAACTTTCGGGTCTCCAAATACCACCACACGTGGTCCTCCGGAATGGTGAAGTCCGCACACTTTTGCTTCAGCACATCGAGACGTTCTTCGCGTTGGCTTCCGCCGATGATTTCGCCAATCCCTGGAACCAGCACATCCATCGCCGCCACAGTTTTACCATCGTCGTTGGCCCGCATGTAGAAGGCCTTGATGCCCGCAGGGTAGTCCGTGACAATCACGGGGCCGCCCACGTGCTTTTCGACCAGCCAACGCTCGTGCTCGCTCTGCAAGTCCACGCCCCATTCCACGGGAAACTTGAATTTCTTCTTCTTGTAGGGCTTGGAGTTGCGCAACAAATCGATGGCCTCGGTGTAGGTCAAATGGGTGAAGGGAGCGTCCACCACGGCTTGCAACCGCGCGCGCAAGGGGTGCTCGTGACGGTCCGCTTGGGGCAACTGCTTCTCTGCGTCCAACTCCCGCCTCTCCAAGAAGGCGAGGTCCTCCGCGCAGTGCTCCAAAGCGTAGCCCAAGACGTACTTCAAGCAATCCTCCGCAAGCGCCATGTCATCTTTGAGGTCGGCAAAGGCGATTTCCGGCTCGATCATCCAGAATTCTGCGAGATGCCGTGAGGTGTTGCTGTTCTCTGCGCGGAACGTCGGCCCAAACGTGTAGACCTGGCCCAAGGCCATGGCGCCCAATTCAGCCTCGAGCTGGCCACTCACGGTGAGGTTGGACTCCTTGCCGAAAAAGTCTTGACTGACGTCCACGGCACCATCTTCGGTGCGCGGTGGGTTGTCCAAATCCATGGTGGTCACGCGGAACATCTCTCCCGCACCTTCTGCGTCACTGCCTGTGATGATGGGCGTGTGCAATTGATAGAATCCCCGTTCGTGGAAGAACGTATGCACGGCGTACTGCAAGGCATGCCGAACGCGGAACACCGCGCCAAACGTGTTGGTGCGGAAACGCAAGTGGGCTTTGTCTCGAAGGAAATCCAAGCTGTGTCGCTTCATTTGGATGGGGAACTCTTCGGGGTCGGCGCCACCGAGCACGTTCAAGGTGGCCACCTTGAGCTCCGTGGCCTGGCCTCCTCCCTGGCTCTCCACCAACTCGCCAACCGCTTCAATGGCAGCACCGGTGTGAAGTTGTTTCAGCACCTCGGCATCCGTGGATTCTTTGTCCACCACCAACTGCAAATTTTGAATCGTGGACCCGTCGTTCACCGCGAGAAAGCGGTCGTTTCGGAAGGTGCGAACCCACCCGCAAACGCGGAGGGTTTGGCCCACCATGGAGTCGTTCAACAAAAGGGAAATGCGCGTGCGCTTGGAGGTCTGAGAATCCGTCATGTCAATGGCTTTGCCCTCGTAAAGAGGGTGCTTATACAAAGTAAAGACAGAGTGCCCGGCTTCCCTGCGCCAAAAGCAGGAATTTCGCGCGTCAGGCGTCCGACTCCACCCGGCCGTCACGCAAGCGAACAGTCCGATGGGCGTATGCCGCGATGTCCTCTTCGTGGGTCACGAGAATCACCGTGTTCCCCGCCTTTTGGATGTCCCCAAACAACTCCATCACCTCTTGCGACGTGGCGGTGTCCAAATTGCCCGTCGGCTCGTCGGCCAGGACGATGCTCGGCTTCATGACCAGGGCCCGGCCCACGGCCACGCGCTGGCGCTGTCCCCCACTCAATTCGTTGGGACGGTGGTCCATCCGATCGCCCAAGCCCACTTGGTGGAGCACCTCCTCGGCCCGCGCCATGCGCTCGGCTTTGCCCATCCCCGCATAAACCATGGGCAGCGCCACGTTTTCCAGGGCGGTGTAACGCGGCAGCAGATTGAACGTCTGAAACACAAATCCGATTTCGCGGTTGCGAATGTCGGCAAGCGCATCGTCCTCCAAACGGCTCACTTCCTGATCGTTCAGGATGTACCTCCCTGAAGTCGGACTGTCAAGGCATCCGAGCATGTTCATCAGCGTGGACTTTCCGGAGCCCGACGGGCCCATCAGGGCCACATACTCGTTGGCGTGGATGTCCAAATCCAACCCGTCCAATGCGTGTACCACCTGACCTCCAACATGGTATGTCTTGCGCAAGTCCCGCGCGTGAATCAAGGGTTGTCCACCAGCCATGGTGCGAAGTTAGGTTTGACGCTCTCAAACAACCCTCAACCCCTTTTGTAAGTTTGAGAGATACAGCCTTGATGATGAATACCATTCCCCGCCCACGCAGCGCCGCGATTTTCAGTCTCTTGTGGGTTGCCGGCTTGAACCTTCAAGCCCAAATCACGACCGACAACAGCCCCACTCCTGAGGAGCTCGTTGCCCTCTTGGTGGGTCCTGACGTGCAGGTGTCCAACATCGCCTTCACGGGCACCGACGTTCAAAGGGGATCTTTCGTCAACAACAACGGCAACCTCACCATTGGCGAGGGAATCGTGCTGTCTACGGGAAACATCGCACTCATGGCTGGCCCAAACACCACGGGAAGCGCAGGTGAAATCGTCGGTGGTGGGGGCTATCCTGACCTCACGACGCTGGGTGGACAGAATACGAACGACGCCGCAGTTCTCGAGTTCGATTTCATTGCGACGGGCGACTCCTTGTCGTTCAATTTTTGCTTCGGATCCGAGGAGTACAACGAGTGGGTGGACTCTGATTTCAATGACGTTTTTGGCCTTTTCCTCGATGGCCCTGGTATCACTGGCACCTTCCAAAACAACGGAATCAACCTCGCGACTGTTCCTGACACCGATGGAACACCGATCAGCATCAACAGCATCAACAACAACCTGAACTCGGATTACTACATCGACAACGAGAGCAATGCAGACCCCAATGCGACGGAAATGGATGGTTTCACCGTCACCATGACCGCATCTTCGGTTCTTCAATGCGGAGAGACATATCACATTCGAATGTGCATTGCCGATGGTGGAGACTCCTCTTACGACTCCGTGGTCCTCCTCGAGGCTGGGAGCTTTTCGGCGGGTTCGGTGGACTTGAATGCCGATGCTGTACCCTTGGCCGCAGACGGCCTTGAAGACGTTGTCCCCTACAACGAAGCTGTGGGACTGCCTGCCATTTTCTCCTACGGGAACGGGGAGTCCTTCCCTTACGGTGCGTGGTCCAACGACAACGCCATTCTCGTGGAGGTGGATGGCCAAAACGTTCAGGTCGATGCGGTGGTCATCGAAGGATGCAACGATGCGCAGTTCACCGTGGTACGCCCGGAAATCGAAATCGATTTGCTGGACACACTTTATCTCGGACTCGATGGGAGTGCCCAACTTGGTCTGGACTACAACGAATCATTCAACGAGGTCATCATGGTTCCGGGCCAAACGGAAAGCGTGATCACCCTCGGTGTGAGTGACGATGGCTTTGAAGAAGGCGTGGAGACGGTGGAAATCACGTTCGAGTACGTCAACGGATGCGGAGAAACCGTCATCACTTCGTCGCGTGTGGTCATTTTGGATCCGCTGCCTGTGGAAGCGGTGCCAAGCCCCGTATCCTGTCTCGATGAAGCTGGGAACCAAACCCTGGGGTACGACAACATCTCTGGCTACGGGCCCTTCCAATTTGTGTGGGACGGCAACCCTTGGAGCAATGCAAACGAGGCCCCTTCAGAATGGGTGACGTCTTTCGATTCCTTGTTCTCCATGACCAATGCAGAGGGCGAGTTGATTTCCTCTCGCGCCATTGAACTCACGGTCGTTGACCAGTGCAACAAACCTTACGCGTTTGAGCAAATCGTCTACCATCCCGTCCTCACAGAAACTGAGATTTGCTTCGACGACCGCCAGGATTTCCCCATGTTCAATCCCGGCATCCCCATCGTCGACCTTCTCCTCGACGGAGAATCGATCCTTGACCAAAACAACAACATTTTGGGCGACACTTTGTCAATTGACCGCACAAACGCAGGAAACACACTCGATGGGAACGCCCTGTGGAGATTGAATGCCATTGAGTCCGGTTCATTCGGATGGGAGCGGGTGCTCACGATGGTGGATTCGTGTGGGTTTGAGACGAGTGCACTTCTTAGGGTGAGGGACTGTGAAATACCCAATGTGTTTACGCCCAACAACGACGGGCAAAACGACAACTTCCGCATCCGCGGCCTCGATGGCCTGATGGGGTCTCGCCTTGTGATTTACAACCGCTACGGCACTGTGGTGTTCCAAGATGAAACCCTCAGCGACGCCGAATTTGAACTGGTGTGGAACGGTCGCCACAACAATGGCAATTCTGCAGCCGAGGGCACCTACCAGTGGGTGTTGATTCGACCCGACGGCATTTCAGACCGTGGTCAATTGACCCTCATTCGCCAGCGCTGATTGACAATCACAAGAGAGACCTGCCGGTCATCTCGGCCGGCTGATTCAAGCCCATCAATTGAAGGATTGTTGGGGCGACATCCGCGAGGATGCCGTCGCTCACTTTTGTTTCTTCTGAACCATGCACCCAAATCGGCACGGGGTTGGTCGTGTGGGCTGTGTGCGGCGTGCCGTCACCGTTGCGGGCCACGTCTGCATTCCCGTGGTCCGCAATGACAACCACGGCATATCCCTCGGCCTTGGCGGTTTCCATGACTTGCTTCAAGCACTGATCTGTGGTCTCGACGGCTTTCACCACCGCCTCAAACACACCTGTGTGACCGACCATGTCTGGGTTGGCAAAATTCAGACAGAAAAAATCGGGCTGCCATGAAGTCAAGGCTTCAATGGCCTTCTCGGTGAGTTCCGGCGCGGACATTTCCGGCTGCAAATCATATGTGGCCACCTTGGGACTCGCAGCCATGGCGCGTTGCTCCCCTTCGAAGGGTTCCTCACGTCCCCCACTCAAGAAGAAAGTCACGTGGGGATACTTTTCGGTTTCCGCCATCCGGAGTTGGGTTCGGCCTTGGGCACTGACCGTCTCTCCCAAGGTGTTCACCAGATTGGGTTTGTCGTAAAGCACGTGCACCCCGTTAAAACGCTCGTCGTAGTTGGTCATGGTGACGTAGTGCAACGCCATCGGTGCCATGTCATGGTCGGGGAACGACTCCTGTGTCAAGGCTTGGGTGATTTCGCGGCAGCGATCTGTTCTGAAGTTGAAGCAGAGGACGACGTCCCCGGGACGGATGTGGCCGTCGACGCCTTCGATTTGGAAGGGCACCACAAACTCGTCTGTGATGTCCTGGTCGTAGTGGGCCTGCACGCCTTCCACGGCAGACGCGTGTCGCTCCTCAACTACTCCCACCAAGGCGCGGTAGGATTGTGCCACGCGCTCCCAGCGTTTGTCTCGATCCATGGCGTAGTAGCGGCCGTGTACCGAGGCAATCTGGGCTTGTTTGCCCTCCAAGTGGGCTTCCAAATCGGCGAGGTAAGTCGTGCCCATCTGAGGCGCGGTGTCCCGGCCATCGGTGAAGGCATGGATGACACAATCGGGCACCCCTGCGGCCTCTGCCGCGTCCACCAACGCGTGCAAGTGGGCCTGTTGGCTGTGCACCCCACCACGTGACACCAATCCCATGAAATGCAGCCGCTTGCCTGGTTCTGAAGCGACACGCAGCGCCTCTTGCAGCACAGGCTCTTCCGCCATCGAACCGCCGGCCACTGCCCGGTCAATGCGCAGCAAATCTTGGTACACCACACGGCCCGCGCCAATGTTCATGTGCCCCACTTCACTGTTGCCCATTTGGCCGTCAGGCAGGCCCACGTGTTCCCCGTCCGTGCGGAGCGTGGCGTGAGGGGTTTGGGCGTTCAGGCTGTCCACGTAGGGCGTCTGCGCCACTTCAATCGCGTTGTTGCCGTCGGCGTTGCCGATGCCCCAACCATCCAGGATGATCAATGCCGTTTTCACGCCGTGAAGGTAGGGGCTGACTCAACGTCCCTGAGGCCAAACCACCCGCACCGCGAAACCCACAGGATCGAGGTCGCACATGTCCATTTGGGCGCCGTGCAGAAGTGCCGTTTGGGCG
Source organism: Flavobacteriales bacterium (assembly GCA_002863145.1). Taxonomy (GTDB): domain Bacteria; phylum Bacteroidota; class Bacteroidia; order Flavobacteriales_D; family Sanyastnellaceae; genus UBA11663. The sequence continues at coordinate 2,247 of PKDW01000041.1, read as the reverse complement.
ACGAGATGGAGTCCAAGACCCGTGCCCGAACCTTCCTCTTTGAGCCGCACAAAAGGGGCCTTGGCGGATTCGCGATCCGCCTTGGGAATGCCCGCCCCTTCGTCACACACCTCCAGTACCGCGTCTGTCCCGTTCACTTCTGCCCTCACCTCGACAGCCCCTTGGCTGTATTTCAGAGCGTTTTCTATGAGGTTGGATGCCGAGAGTAACCAAAGTGCCCGGTCGCCGCGCACCTCTTGAGGACCCTCGATGCGATGCACTTGGATTCGGTCTCGATGAACGCCCGACACGCGCCCCAGGGCCTCGTCAAGCATGTCGCCCCAATCGAAGGTGGACGCTTGCAGGTCGGGTTGGCGTTGCAGCCGCGTGGCGACCAACATTTCCTCCACGCGGTGACCCAAATCTTGCACGCCAGTCTGCATGTTTTCCAGCACTGCAGCGCGGTCCTCCTCCGACAACTTCAGTCGCCTCAATGAATCCACGCCGAGCTGCACGCTGGCGAGGGGGGTCTTCAACTCATGGGTGACCCCCAACAGCAAATTTCGTTCGCGGGCAAGACGCATTCGTTCTTGCCTGAAGTTGCGCTCCAAGCGCATCAAGCCAAGGATCAAAAGGGCCGCAAAAACAGACCCCTCCCCGAGGACCATCCAACGTTCGCGGGCGCCTCCTGAACTTGCCAGAAGGTAGGCCCACCAGCTGAATTGCAGAAGCACATACGCGCCAAGGACGCGTACGAGCCAAATGCCACGAACCCCTGGGTTTATCGCTGCCCGGAGCGGTCTCTCGAACGTTCTTCCAGCCATGGGGTCAAAGGCAAAATATAATCCATCGGGCGGGCCATGACGTAGTGGCGTTCGTCCCCACTGCGGCCACGCAACACCATGGTGGAGCGCACGACCCAACCATGAGATGCCAACACGTTCAACGCCTGTGAAGTGCTTTCGAAACGGTGGGTCATGAGCTTCTTGGTTGCAGACAAGAACTGCGGATCACGGGTTGCCCGCATCACCACGTCATCGATGTTGAAGCGAACCACCTCCGTGTTGGACTGATTGAATGCCACCAATGTGCCATAGAATTCGCCGGAATTGATGTGGGTGCGGTGCGTGCCCCCCTTCCCGTCATTCCTGCTGCCCATCCGTGCGTCTTGAGCTGTCAAGGTGGCCGCCATGGTCAGCAGGCCAAGTGTCATCATCCAAGTTTTCATGTCCGTGTGTTTTATGGACCTCCAAGGTAGCAAGAAGAACGCGTTTGGGCGCAAAAGGAGGAACACGAGGGAACAAAGTGGTTTGCGGGCGTCACGCCAACCGCACATGCTGTCTCCGCATGTGTGGTGCCTTGAGGAGAAACCCTCTTCCGCGCCAAGAGCAACTCACCCGCCATTCAGGCCGTGACTGCAACTCCCGCCAAGCACGATGCATGCCCTGACTCCAGGCGATGTCATCGATCACGAGCACCTCACACACATGAGGCGCCAACGCATCTGCCAAATGCAGCGTAGCCTCCTCCTCGTGAAATCCGTCCAAGTATGCGACGTCCCAAACCTCCTCTTTCCCCACTCCACCAACCAATTCCATGAAGTCGCCGCATTGGGCGTGAATGCCGCTGGAACACCCCAGCGTATCCCACCCTTTTTGGGCCCATGCCAAGGTCTGAGGACATCCTTCCCACGTGTCCACCTCCCAACCTGTGGCCGCCACGTGGGCGGACATGACCCCGAGCGAAGTGCCCAACTCCAAAAACCGCCCTTTGGGTGCGACACATCGAAGCCAACGACAAAGGGCACGTGCATCCTCCTCCGGTGTCAACGCACGCGACGCCATGTTTTGGACAGACACGGTCTCCTGCTTCTTCCCGCTCTTGCGCTCACCCGCCCCCAAATCGCGACGAACGACGAGGTCGCTCGTGCGGCTCAGTTGCGTCCGCCACGCCACGATGGCGTCGATGGCATCTTTCTCCACCAGGGCGGAATCGGGCCAATGCTTGGGGTTGGATTGAAGGGCCCTTCCCCAAGTGAACAGGGTGGGCGAATGCAAGTTTCGCCAAGAGGTCCCCCACCATGATGCCACCAGACGGGTGTCTTGAAAGCGCAACCACCTGTCCTTCAAAGACGGTGCACGAGACGCTGGAAATGCATGAAGGTCGGCCATGGGGCAACAAACATACTTCGCTATCTTCGCGGTCCACGGGCGGTTAGCTCAGTTGGTTCAGAGCACCTCGTTTACACCGAGGGGGTCGGGGGTTCGA
>PKDW01000038.1 GCA_002863145.1 Flavobacteriales bacterium | reverse complement strand
TCTCCCGATCCATGTCCGTCGCCGTCACCTCCAAGGCACCTTCCGCAGCAAAGCGGCGGGCCGTCTCTTTCACGAGGGCGAACGCCTCAGGCATGATGTCTGCCAAGACTTCCTCAATGCGGTCATTGACCTGAAGTTCGAGGGCATCGACCTGTTCAAACAACGCTTCCTTTTGGTCGAGTTGCGTGAGGGGGAGTTCTGCGGCTTGGGTTTGAAGGTCTTTGATTTGTTGGAGCTCGCCGGCCACATGGTCTTGGATGAGACTGCGTAAGTCTGCCGACTTGGCGCGCAGGCCGTCTGCACTCAGTCCGGCCAAAGAAGGTTCAATCTCCTTCACCCGATCCACCACCGGCTGAACCTCTTTGATGTCGTTGGCCGATTTGTCCCCGACAAAGGCCTTGAATAGCTTCGCTAGCATGAGGCAAAAGTACAACTTGAAGCACCCCGCTGTTGGTCAAAATTCGTTGCTGAAAAAACCGTGCCAACTTTTTGCACACCCCTCACCCAAACGGGGGATTTTCCATCTTCACTTTGTGCCACAACTTATTGCACTTGAACACGTTGCGTTTTTCATCCACGGCCATTGTTAAGAACTCACCCCGATTGTGAATGGAAAGTGTTTGCCTCTTAGGGTTGTTGGAGAGTTTCTTTGAAGGGCCTGAGGGCGGCGTGTTTTCGTCCCTTTTGCAACCCCCTTTTAAGAATCGTCAAATCTCAGTTTGGCTGCAACAACCAACCTTGCAGCAGTGTCATCTTCCCCCCTGATTTTTTGAATCAGGAACAACCACAAGACCCATGGACAACCACACGGAACCCACCCCAGAAAACCTCATCGAACAGACGCAAACCTCCATCGAAGAGGTGTTGCCCGAGAACACGGCCGTGACGGAGCCCATCTTGGAAGACAACCCGAACCGGTTTGTCTTGTTCCCGATCGAGCACAACGACATCTGGAGCTACTACAAGAAGTCTGAAGCCAGCTTTTGGACGGCTGAAGAAATTGACCTCGCTGCCGACATCGTCGACTGGAATGACAAGCTCAACGACGACGAGCGTTACTTCGTCAAGCACATCCTCGCATTCTTCGCTGCATCTGACGGCATTGTGAACGAAAACCTTGCAGAGAACTTTGTCGCAGAGGTGCAATACACAGAAGCCAAGTTCTTTTACGGGTTCCAAATCATGATGGAGAACATCCACAGCGAGACCTACTCGTTGCTCATCGACACCTACATCAAGGACAAAGCCGAAAAGGACAAACTCTTCAATGCCATCGAAACCCTCGACTGCGTGAAGGAAAAGGCCAACTGGGCCCTCGAGTGGATTGAGAACGGCAGCTTCGCAGAGCGCATTGTGGCGTTCGCGGCCGTGGAAGGCATCTTCTTCTCAGGCAGCTTCTGCTCCATCTTCTGGCTCAAGAAGCGCGGGCTCATGCCAGGTTTGAGCTTCTCCAACGAGCTCATCAGCCGCGACGAAGGCATGCACTGCGACTTCGCCTGCATGCTCTACAACGACCACATCGTCAACAAGCTCCCCAAGAAGACCATCGAAAAGATCATCCTCGACGCGGTGGCCATCGAAAAGGAGTTTGTTTGCGACGCCCTTCCCGTGCGCTTGATTGGCATGAACGCCGACCTCATGAGCCAGTACATCGAGTTTGTGGCGGACCGCCTCCTCGTCGAACTCGGCAACGAGAAGGTGTTCAACGTCACCAATCCCTTCGACTTCATGGACATGATCAGCCTCCAGGGCAAGACAAACTTCTTCGAGAAGCGCGTCGGTGAGTACCAAAAAGCCGGTGTCCTCAACAAAACGTCTGAAGAAGACAAGAGCTTTAGCCTCGACGCCGAGTTCTAAGGCTGCTTCCCTCACGATTCCCAACCTCTCCACGTTAACCTTCTTTCTCCCCTTCTCGCATGTTTGTTTTGAAGCGTGATGGCCGGCGCGAACCGGTCCAGTTTGACAAAATCACGGCCCGCATCAAGAAATTGTGCTACGGCCTCCACGACGCAGTTGATCCCACCAAAGTCGCCATGCGCGTCATCGAGGGGGTGTACGACGGTGTCACCACCACAGAACTGGACAACCTCGCTGCCGAGGTCGCGGCCACCAATGCTGTGACACACCCCGACTACGCCCAGCTTGCCAGCCGCATCGCGGTCAGCAACTTGCACAAGGCGACGAAGAAATCCTTTACGGAGACCATGAAGGACCTCCACGAATACGTGGACCCCATTACAGGAGAGAACGCGAGCTTGATCGCGGAGGATGTTTGGGAGATCATCCAAAAGAATTCAGAGTTGCTCGATTCGAGCATCATTTACGACCGCGACTTCAGCTACGACTTTTTCGGATTCAAGACGTTGGAGCGTTCTTACCTCTTGAAGATTGAAGGCCAAATCGCAGAGCGTCCCCAACAGATGTTGATGCGCGTCGCCGTGGGCATCCACAAGGACGACATGGACAGCGCGATTGAGACGTACAACATGATGAGCGAAGGCTGGTTCACCCACGCCACGCCCACCCTGTTCAACGCGGGAACACCCAAGCCTCAAATGTCCAGCTGCTTCCTCCTCACCACGAAGGAGGACAGCATCAGCGGTATTTACGACACGCTGAAGCAATGCGCGAAGATTTCACAGAATGCCGGCGGCATCGGCCTTGCCATTCATGACATCCGCGCCACAGGGTCTTACATCAAAGGCACCAACGGCACATCCAACGGCATTGTTCCCATGCTCCGCGTCTTCAACGACACGGCACGCTACGTGGACCAAGGTGGTGGAAAGCGCAAGGGTTCCTTTGCCGTGTACATCGAGCCTTGGCACGCGGACATCTTCGACTTCCTCGACCTGCGCAAGAACCACGGAAAGGAAGAGCAACGCGCACGCGACTTGTTCTACGCCCTTTGGACGCCTGACCTGTTCATGAAGCGCGTCGAGGACAACGGCGATTGGACGCTCATGTGCCCCAACGAATGCCCAGGATTGGCCGACAGCTGGGGGCCCGAATTTGAAGCCCTCTACACCAAGTACGAGGCGGAAGGAAAGGGACGCAAAACCATGAAGGCGCAAGACTTGTGGTTCAAGATCCTCGAAAGCCAGGTCGAGACGGGCACGCCATACATGCTCTACAAGGACGCCGCCAACGGCAAGTCCAACCAGCAGAATCTCGGCACCATCCGTTCTTCCAACCTCTGCACCGAGATCATCGAGTACACGTCACCCGACGAAGTGGCGGTGTGCAACCTCGCGTCGATTGCCGTGCCCAAGTTTGTGAAGGAGGACCGCACGTTTGACCACGACAAGTTGTTCGAAGTCACCTACCGCGTGACCCGCAACTTGAACCGCGTCATCGACCGCAACTACTACCCCATTCCTGAAGCGCGTAACTCCAACATGCGTCACCGTCCCATCGGACTTGGTGTGCAGGGGTTGGCCGACGCCTTCATTTTGATGCGCTTCCCCTTCGACAGCGACGAAGCCCGTCAGCTCAACAAGGACGTCTTCGAGACCATCTACTATGCCGCGTGCACCGCGTCAAAGGACATGGCCAAAGAAGAGGGCGCCTACGAGACCTTCCCAGGTTCTCCAGCCAGCGAAGGCAAGCTCCAGTTCGACATGTGGGACGTGACCCCTTCGGACCGCTGGGAGTGGGACATCCTTAAGGAAGAAATCAAGGAGCATGGCATGCGCAACTCGTTGCTCATGGCCCCCATGCCCACCGCTTCAACTGCCCAAATCCTCGGCAACAACGAGTGCTTCGAGCCTTACACAAGCAACATCTACACCCGTCGCACCTTGTCTGGTGAGTTCATCGTGGTCAACAAGCACTTGTTGCGCGACCTCACCAAGCTCGGATTGTGGGACGACGACATGAAGAACCGCCTGATTGCGGCGAACGGCTCCATCCAGAACATCGACGAGATTCCAGAGAACCTCAAGGTGTTGTACCGCACGGCTTGGGAGATTCCCCAGCGCGCCATCCTCGACATGGCTGCGGACCGTGGAGCGTACATCTGCCAAAGCCAGTCGCTCAACATCTTCATGGAGAATGTCAACAACTCCAAGCTCACGTCCATGCACTTCTACGCATGGAAGAAGGGGCTGAAGACGGGCATGTACTACCTCCGAACCAAAGCGGCGACCGACGCCATCAAGTTCACGGTCGACAAAAAGTACAAGACGCAACCCAAGGCCGAAGACGCCGCAGTGGCCGCGACACCAGAAGAGATGACCTACGAGCAGCAGGTGCAAGCTTGCAGCATCGAAAACGGTCCCGACTGCGAAATGTGCAGCGGATAATCACAGAATTTAACGATTCTTGAACAGGCGTCCTTCGGGGCGCCTTTTTCATGTCCGGGCCTTCGCCAAGCAAATCCACATCGGCGGCACGTTCTTGACCACCAGATGCTGCAACGTCAAGTCAAAGCCTGAAGATGTGGAGAGGTCAATGCGCGAATACGTTTCACGACTCATGCCCATCGGCCAAATCTTGCACCCGCAGGCCGGAACTTCTGACCTTCACATGACACTGCTCCACGGCTGTTGCACGCATCTTTGCAATCTGTCATGGGAGTTGAGCACCTTCAAATCCTGTCGTTGAACTTTCAACACGCCTCCATTGAGGACGTGGGGCTTCTTCACGTTGCCCCTGACGATCAACCCGCAGTCCTCAACAACTGGAAAATCCAATTGGGGTTGCAGGGAATCGTTTTCTTGTCGACTTGCAACCGTGTCGAGTTCATCATGAGCGACGAGAAGTACTTCTGCATGGGACGGCAGGCGTTTCTGATGCAACAATTTGGATTGGCGCCTGAAGCGTTTACCCGCATCATGGCTGCAGTACAGGTTTACCGGGGAGAACAAGCCATGCGCCACTTGATGCGCGTCGCCTCCAGCTTGGAATCGATGGTGCTCGGGGAGCGAGAAATCCTGACCCAGGTGCGGGAAGCGTTTGACCTGGCCATGAAGCACCGCCTTGCCGGCGACCGCCTCCGTGTGACGGGGCGGTCTGTGGTCGAAACGGCCAAAAAAGTCTTCACCGACACCGATGTCGCCACCCAGGCCGTTTCGGTCAACTCTCTCGGTTGGCAAGCCTTCAAAGCTTGGAACCTCCGCCAAGACGCGTCCATCCTCATGATTGGCGCAGGGGCCACCAACACCTCTGTGGGACGCTTTCTCGGCAAGGCGGGCTATCGGAACGTCCACGTCCTCAACCGCTCCTTGGAGCGCGCACAGGCCTTGGCGGACATTCTCCAAACCTCCAAGGTGGGAACCCTCGATTCGCTTCCTGAAGCACTCGCTGCAGGTCCCGATGCCATTGTCATCTGCACGGGCAGCGACCAGGCCCTTCTCACAACGGAGCACGCCCGCATGTTGCCCCCGGGTTCCTTGCACGTGTTGGACCTTGGTGTTCCTTCGGACCTCGATGCAGGCTTCCGCGAGCGTCTCGAGTTGACTGTGGTGGACATGACCGCACTCAAGGAAAGTGCAGACCAAAACCTCTCCATCCGCGCCACCGAAGTCGGCAAGTGCGAATCCCTGCTCGAAGCCGGGTTGGTGGAATACGCCGAACGGCTGCAAGCCCGAGAAGTGGAACTGGCCCTCATCGAGCTGCCCAACATGATCAAGGCCATCCGCGACACGGCGATGGGCGACATTTTTGCCGAAGACCTCGAAGGGTTGGACGCCGAGGCTCGTCTAGTGGTGGAGCGCATCGTCGCTTACCTCGAGAAAAAGTACGTCGGCTTGCCCATGAAGCTGGCCAAAGAAGCGGTGCTCGAACAGCTTCGCAAGTCCTGAGCTCACCCGCCCTGACGCGCGTACCTTCCTCCCATGTCTTCCACCGATCCCCACATTCGCATCGGCACCCGCGGAAGCGACCTCGCGTTGTGGCAAGCACACCACGTGCGTGACCTCCTGCAGGCCCGCGGCGCTATGGTGGAAATCGTGGTGCTCAAGACGCGCGGAGACCAAATCCAGAACGTCAGCTTTGACAAGATGGAAGGCAAGGGGTTCTTCACGAAAGAAATCGAACAGGCCCTCCTCGACGGCGACGTCGACCTCGCTGTACACAGTCACAAGGACCTCGAAACGACCCCGCCAGCCGGGCTCCTGGTCGCCGCCGTGCCCCTCCGCGGGGCCGTCGAAGACGTGGTTTTGGTGCGGGCCGAATCCGTGGACCTTACCACGGCCTTTCACGTCCATCGTGGCAGTGTGGTGGGCACTTCGTCCATGCGGCGAAAGAACCAACTCGAGCTGGGGCAACCCGACTTGCGCATCGAAGCGTTGCGCGGCAACGTGCCCACCCGCATCCAAAAACTGCGCGACGGACAGTACGACGCCATCATGCTCGCCCATGCAGGCGTGCACCGGTTGGAACTCGACCTCACCGACCTGCACGTCCACGTGCTCGACCCCTTGAACTTCGTGCCCGCACCGGCCCAAGGCGCCCTCGCCTTGCAGATGCGTGAAGGCGATCCCCTCCTTCCATTTGTGGAAGCCCTCACAGACCCGGACACCGTCCACGCCATCGGGTTGGAACGAAGCATCCTTCGGGAATTGGAAGGCGGCTGTCAGCTCCCGTTTGGCGCCTACGTGCCCAGTGGAACCCGCAACGTCTACACCTACCTCGGTGAGGCCCGTGGGCCCTTGCGGCAAGCGTGGTTGGACGTGTCGGCCTCCGACGCAACAGAGGGTCCCTTCCTTCACGACCTGACCTCCCCGTCCCCGTGGCCCTCGGCCTTCATCACGCAAGACTTGGCACCTGACGCGCCACTCCAAGCGCTGTTTGCCACCCGTGGCGCGGAAATCCATGGTGAATCGTGCATTGAGGTGCGCCCCTCGGGCGAGGCCGTACCAGGCACCCTGGCGGAGGGCGATTGGCTGTTTTTGGGCTCACCCAAATGCGCGGCCCTCTTCGCCGCCAAGCACGACGTGTCCCGCTTCCGCATCGCCACCATGGGCGAGGGCACACGCCAAGCCTTGCCTTCTGGCACCCACATCGACTGGACGGGCAACGGCAACCCCGAGGAGGTGTTCGAAGCCCTCGCCGAGGAAGTCGGAGACTCCTTGGTTTGGATTCCCCACGCCAACCGCACCATGCGCCGTTGGAAAGGGCACCTGTCCCATTCCAAGCCTTGGCATTTCTACGATGTAAAGGCCCGGGAAGTGTCTTTGCCTGACCACGAAGTGGCCTTGGTGTTGAGCCCCTCCAACGCGGAGGGCTACAAGGCCAGTGGGGGCACTGCGCCCGTGATCGCCATCGGTGACACCACGGCCGAGCACGTCACGCGCATTGGACTGACGCTCGCAGGCACCGCTGCCTCGCCTCAAGCTTGGGGATGGAGCGCCGCGCTCGACAGCCTCAGCGCCACTTGATGTTGCAACCGATGGAAGGCTTTTGGCCTTCCACGGGGACGGGTTTGCCCTCGAGCAAAAGGTCCACCACGCGACGCAGGTCTTCGCCTGTCACGGGGATGTCATTGCCTGGACGAGAACCGTCAAACTGACCCCGATACACGCAGGCGCGGTTGGCGTCAAACACGCTGAAGTCCGGGGTGCACGCCGCGTCGTAGGCACGGGCGACGTCTTGGGTGGGGTCGTAGAGGTAAGGAAACGTGAAGGCGTATGCTTCTGCCAATTCCTTCATGAGGGGAACGTCATCCTGAGGGTAGTTCACCACGTCATTGCTGGAGATCGCCACCACGTTGACCCCCTTGTCGCGGCACTCCGAAGCGAAGGCGACAAAGACCTCGAGGATGTGAACGACGAACGGACAGTGGTTGCACATGAACACCACCACAGTGGGGCCTCCCGCGAAGACGTCGTCGGAGGTGACGGTGGTGCCGGTGACCGCCTCTGTCAAGGCAAAAGCTGGGGCTTCAAAGCCCAAGGGGATGTCGGTGGTTGGGGTGCGGGCCATTCAGCGGGAGGTTGTGCGCCAGTACAGGCCCCACGACGTGAGGAACACGCCAAGCCCCAGGAGCAGGTGAATCGGTTGCGCCCAAGCAGGGAAGGCGCCGTAGGCAAACAGCAGGCCCGTGACGAGCTGGCCGACGAGCAGCAGCACAACCGCGTTGCGGGCACGGAGGACGTGCTTTTGGCCAAACGGACCCATGCGCCAGATCCAAAACGCGTGTGCCGCCAACACCACCCAGTAGCCCGAGCGGTGAATGAGGTACAGCACGTGGCTCTCGGCGAGGGAGGTCGCGAGGTCAGGTCGGCCAAGACCTTGCTTGAGCAGCAGGTCGACGACCTCGCGGACCTCGGTGCCGATGAGGATTTGGGCCAAGGTTACGGCCAGGGCAAAGGCCAGTCCCCAACGGGCAGAGCGTTGCCAACGGACAGTTAGGCCACGGAGGCGCTGGATGATTACACTGTCGATGCACAGGATGGCGAGGGCGCCCAACATGTGGATCGTGATGCTGTGCGGGATGAGGTTGCCGTCGACGACGAGCTTGCCCAACCACGCCACAAAGCCAAGGGCGAGCACGCCGAGCAAGGCGAGCAGGGTGGTGCGCAAGTCGCGCGACAACGCCGCGGCCAAGAGCAGAAGCAACGCGGGGATGCCCGCGAAGGCGCCGAGGCAGCGGTTGATGAATTCAATCCAGGTGTGGGCGGCGTTGAAGGTGGCGTAATCGTGTTTGAGGTAAGGTTGCCACTGACCGCGGGCGCGCTCCGCGACAAAATCGCTAGCCACGAAGGCAGATTGGGCCACCCACAGCGTGTCGTTCTTGACGAGCATGCGGCCTTCGTCGTACACGGCCCCGGGGGTCCACGTCACCTGTGAGGCTTCGGTGGGGGGGACGAGCAGCCCAAAGCACTTGGGCCAATCGGGACACCCCATGCCGCTTCCCGTCATGCGCACCACGCTGCCGGCCAAGACCACAAGAAAGGCCAACCAAAACGAGGCGCGTGCCAGCGGAAGCCGCGCTCCACTCATGGGTTCATGGCCGCTTCACCGTGATGGGTCACCGCCATGCGGTGGACGGGATACATGCCATTGCCAATGGCCGTCACTTTGGCCACCAGCGCTTCCGCCTCCACCACCTCGGCATCGTACTCCACGATGGCCACGTTCAGTTGGCGGTCTTTTTCGAAATCAATCGTGGCCGAGGCGACGCCGGGCACTTCGAGCAGCTCCTTTCGAACTTTCGCCACGCACCCGATTTCACACATCATGCCTTCGACAGACATCTCCGCGACGGTCTTGTCCACCGTGCCTTCAACGTGATACGCTTCGTACACCGTTTCGACGGCGGGGGCTTGGCTTCCTCCGCAGGATGCCAACAATGCGGCCAGGGCCAAAAAAGAGGGGATTCGCATGTTTCAAAGATAGAAGTCGACTCCCTGTACCCCATGCACCTTGTGCTAATTTTGCATCCTCATGCGGACCTCCAACGCAGCCATGGGGCTGGCCCTCCTCATTCTCGGATTCGTCTGGGGCAGTTCCTTCATCCTGATGAAGGTTGCGCTGTTCGCTTCTGATGGCACCCCGCTGTTTCCGGCCCTTGACGTCGCCATGAGCCGCATCGCCATCGCCGGCCTGGCGCTGTTGCCCGTGGCCGCGGCTAACCGCAAACACCTCACCCGCGCAACCTTGCCATGGTTGTTGCTGGTGGGTGGCGTCGGCAACTTGCTTCCGGCCTATTTCTTCACCACAGCCCAAACCCTCATCCCCTCCTCCGTCGCCGGCATGCTCAATGCCTTGACGCCCATGTTCACCTTCGTGGTCGGGGTGGCGCTCTTCGGCACGCGCATCAAGCGACTGCAAGTGTGGGGACTGGTCGTGGGCCTGGTTGGCGCGGCGGTCCTGGCCTTCCAACCGGGCATGGGGGCGTCGTTGGAACCGGGCATGGTGTGGGGTGCAGGACGCGTGGTGCTCGCCACGGCGTGCTATGGACTCAGCGTCAACCTGATTCGCAACAAGCTCGGTCACGTTCCCGCGGCGGCCGTGGCTGCCTTGTCGCTTGGGCTCATGAGTTTGCCGGCCTTGGCCGTGGCCCTTGCCGGTCCCGGCCTGTCCGTGGCCTCGGCCCATCCCGAAGGTCCCCGAGGGCTGATTGCCGTAACCGTCCTTGCCGTGGTCGGCACCGGCCTGGCCTTGATTGCCTTCAACCGCATCATCCAAAAAACCAACGCCTTGTTCGCCAGCACCGTGACCTACATCATCCCACTGTTTGCAACGATGTGGGGCTGGTTGGACGACGAGCCGCTCAACGTCCTGCACCTTGTCGGCGGTGCCGTTGTGCTGGTGGGCGTTTGGCTGGTGAATCGGGGAGGCAAATAGGTTTGGGCTTTTCCGGCTTTCCCACTATCTTTGCCGCCCCTTTGTGGGAAAAAATCAATACTCATGTATGCAATCGTAGAGATCGCAGGGCACCAGTACAAGGTAGAGAAAGACCAGCAGGTATTTGTCAACCGCCTTGACGCTGAGGAAGGCAAGAAGGTCAAATTTGACCGCGTCCTCCTCGTCGACAAAGGAGGTGACGTCACTGTTGGCGCCCCCGCGATAGACGGCATGGCCGTTCACGCCGTCGTAGAACGGCACCTGAAGGGAGACAAGGTTCTTGTCTTCAAGAAGAAGCGTCGCAAAGGGTACCAGAAGCTCAACGGCTTCCGCGCGTCCTTGACGGAAATCAAAATCACGGACATCAAGAAGTCCGCGGCAAAGAAGGCAGCGCCCAAAAAGACAGAAGAATAAAACAGACCTCCACGGTCTCTAACCCCCGATACCATGGCACACAAAAAAGCGGCAGCGAGTTCGAAGAACGGACGTGAGTCCCAAAGCAAACGGTTGGGTGTAAAAATCTTTGGTGGTCAGCACTGCATCGCTGGCAACATTCTCGTGCGTCAGCGCGGCACCCAACACCACCCAGGCGAGAACGTCGGCATGGGCAAGGATCACACCTTGTTCGCCTTGACCGACGGTCAAGTCCAATTCCGCAAGAAGGCGAACAACCGTTCGTTTGTCTCCGTGATTCCCGCGGGAGACGCCTGATTGCAATCCATTTGAAAGCTTGTGAACTCCCGGCCCCAACAGGTCGGGAGTTCTTATTTTTGGACAACACAGAACCACTGACATGCTGACCCTTCAATGCCTGCGCGAGGAGCGCGACCGCGTGATTTCGGCCCTGGCCAAGCGCCACATCGATGCGGCGGCCACCGTCGACCAAATCCTCGAGCTCGATGCCCAACGTCGGTCCACCCAAACCGAACTCGACCAAGTGCTTGCAGAAAGCAACGCCCTCTCTCGTCAAATCGGCGGGTTGATGCGCGAAGGCAAGAAGGAAGAAGCAGACGGCATCAAGGCCCAAACCGCCGGGCTCAAAGACAAGTCCAACGCGCTCAAGGAAGCCATGGAGACGGCGGAGCACCAAATGAACGAGCTCCTCGTCCAGCTCCCCAACACCCCATGCGGCCTCGTGGCGGCCGGCAAGTCGGCGGACGACAACGTCGAAGTCTTCCGCAGCGGGGAGCCCCCTGCGGCAGGTGGCCATGCCAAGCCACACTGGGACATCGCCAAGGAATTTGACCTCATCGACTTCGACCTCGGCGCCAAGGTCACTGGCGCTGGATTCCCGTTCTACAAGGGCAAGGGGGCCAAGCTCCAGCGCGGACTGATCCGCTTCTTCCTCGAGCGCGCGGACGAAGCCGGGTACACGGAATACATCCCGCCTCACGTGGTGAATGCCGACTCGGGCTACGGCACAGGTCAGTTGCCAGACAAGGAGGGGCAGATGTACCACATGCAGGACGACGACCTGTACCTGATTCCCACCGCAGAGGTGCCCCTGACCAACATCTTCCGCGATGTGGTCTTGAGCGCCAGCCACCTGCCCCAAAAACTCTGCGGATACACCCCCTGCTTCCGTCGTGAAGCCGGCAGCTACGGCAAGGACGTGCGAGGCTTGAACCGCCTTCACCAGTTTGACAAGGTGGAGATTGTACAGGTGGCCCATCCCGACGAGAGCTACGCCACGCTTGACACCATGGTGGCGCACGTCAAGGGGTTGCTCGAAGGGCTTGAATTGCCCTACCGCATCCTCCGCCTGTGCGGTGGAGACATGGGGTTCACAAGTGCCCTGACGTACGACTTTGAGGTATGGTCTGCCGCGCAGGAGCGTTGGTTGGAGGTCAGCTCGGTTTCCAACTTCGAGACGTTCCAGGCGAACCGTTTGAAGTGCCGCTTCAAGGACGAGGACGGCAAGAACAAATTCGTGCACACCCTCAACGGTTCGGCCCTCGCCCTGCCTCGCATTGTGGCGGCGCTGCTCGAAAACCACCAAGACCACGACGGCGTGGCCATGCCCAAGGCTTTGGTGCCTTTCGTTGGATTCGAGCGGATCGACACATGACGAAACAAGTCCTCTTCCTCTTGGTGACCGCAGCCTTCTTCAGCTGCAGCCAGCCTGGCGACACCCACCTCGGCGACCTTCGCAGTGCGGAGCGCGACGTGAATGCCGGCATGTCCATCCTCTCCGCCTGGAACGTGGACAGTGTCGCGGCCGCGCGGGAACGTGTGGCGATGCGCTTCCAAGATTTGGATTGGCTCGTGGCGGATTCGACCTTGGTTTACACCGTGGAAGACGGACAGCTTATCGGAAACTGGGCGCGCGTCAAGCGCTTCCTCAAGGATGGGCCCACCCGGTTGACGACCCTCGACAAGCAAGGAAAACTGTGCCTCTCTCAATTGGACAACCTCATGCAGGCCATTCGCGGAGGCGCGACCGAGGATGCCAACGGCACGCCCATGGACGAAGCCTACTTCGACAAGCAAGCGGCCCGCGAATTGAAGGCGGCCGAGCAATGGGGCCTTGCCGTGGCCGAAACCGAGCGGTTGATTTCCCTCGGCATTGAACTCGAAGCCGCCACACGCGCTTCCATAGACAGCCTCATTCGCGTCAAGCGCGCCGAATGGGCGGCCACCCTGTCCAACGAGAACGGATCATGAACCCGACCAAACCCATGCCGACCGTCCGACGCCTGCTCCAGGCGTTGGCTTTGCTCGCGTGTTTGGGCTGGATCACGCCCCAAGTGGCGCATGGTCAAACGGATTTGGAGCTCGCGGAATTCTATTACAACGAAGGCAGCTACCCGCAAGCCAAGCTCTACCTCGAGGGCATTTGGAAGAAAAACAAAACCCACGCTGTGTACACCATGTACTACGCGACTCTGCTCGCGTTGGACGACTTTGACAAGGCGGAGAAAGTGGTGAAGGAGCGCCTCAAGCGCCGCCACAAAAACTCACGCTCCACGGCCCTCGTGGACCTTGGGTCGCTGTACCTCCACTTCGATCGGCGGGAACAGGCGTTGGAGGCCTTCATGGAGGCGCTGGAAAATTTGCAGCCCGGGCGGCCTTCCGCCGTGTCCTTGGCCAACGCCTTCATCAAACTCGACGAGCTCGACATGGCCTTGGCCACATACGAGCGCGCTGAGAAACTGGGTACGACCGGCTTCGATTACGAACTGGCGAACCTCCAAGGGATGCGGGGCGATTTCGAAGGCATGGTCGACGCCTACATGGCCTTGCTCAGCACCAAGCCCAATTACCTTCGAACGGTCCAAAACAGCCTCAACCGCAACTTGCGGCTCACGACCATCGAAGACAACCGCGAATTGGTTCGGGTCTCGCTGCTCCGCGCCATTCAGACGTACCCCGACAACACGGTGTTTCCCGAGCTGTTGGTGTGGCACTTCAACCAGATTCGGGATTTTGCCTCTTCCGTGATCCATGCCAAAGCCCTGGATCTGCGGCTCGATGAACAGGGGGTGCGGCTGATGGAACTGGGCAACACGGCCCAGGCCAACGGCGACACGGACACTGCGCTGGAATGCTACCGCTACGTGGCCTCCATGGGGCCCAGCAACCCTTATTACTTCACGGCACGCAACGAAGTGCTGCAGGTGCGCTTCGAGGTGCTGACCGCCGCGGTGCCCGCAGACTTGGATGCCATGGGACTCCTGGCCAAGGAGTACGCTGCCAGCCTCCGGGACCTCGGGGTGCACTCCGAAACAGCCATGATGGTCAAGGACCGCGCCCACCTCTTGGCCTTTTATCTCCAGCGCGCAGACGAAGGCATCGGAGCCCTCGAGGCCTTGCTGGCCGAAAACGACCTGAACGACCGGGTGGCCGCCGCGTGCAAATTGACCCTGGGCGACATCTACGTGTTTGAAGGGTTGATTTGGGATGCGTCCCTCCTCTTCTCCCAAATCGTCCTCGATTTCAAGGACGACCCACTGGGCCACGAGGCCAAATTCCGCAACGCCCGCGTCAGCTACTTCGGCGGCGATTTCAACTGGGCACAAAGCCAATTGGATGCCTTGAAGGCCTCCACATCGAAGCTCATTTCCAACGACGCCATCGACCTGAGCTTGCTCATCACCGACAACTTCAACCTCGACACCTTGACGTTGCCAATGGAGATGTACGCCCGGGCCGACTTGTTGCGCATGCAGCGCAAGTTTGACGTGGCGCGAACCACCCTGGACTCGCTCACCACGGCCTTCCCCGGCCACGTACTCGAAGACGAGGTGCTGATGATGTCCGCGGACATGTTTTTGGAACAGGATCGCCTCGACACCGCAATGACCCTTTACCAAGAGGTCGTGGACCTTCACTTCGACGACATCACCGGCGACGATGCGCTGTGGATGCTCGCCGATTTGACCCACAACCGCCTGAGCGACTTGGCCACGGCGCAAACGCTCTATGAACAACTGTTGTTCGACTTCCCTGGATCGCTGCATGCCGTCGAGGCACGGAAGCGCTTCCGCGCCCTTCGCGGGGACGAACTCGAATGACCCCAACCCCACTTCCATGGTCCTCTACAACGTCACTGTCAGCGTCACCGATGAATGCGCCAACGATTGGGTCAAGTACATGATGGAAGTGCACATTCCAGACGTGCTCGCCACGGGGCACTTCCGCGATTTTCGCCTGTGCCACGTGCAGGGTGAGGCAGAGGGCGGCGTGACGTTTGCCGTGCAATACATGGCGCGTGATGCCGAGGCATTTCAGACCTACCAGCGGGAGTGCGCCCCTGCCCTTCAGGCAGATCACCAGGCCAAATGGGGCAGCAAGGCCGTGGCTTTCCGCACCTTGCTTCCCCTCATCGCCGAGGGCCATCCCACGGCCGACATCGATCCCAAGCAGAACTGATTCGAGGGGATTGCCGACCTTGTGAACCATGCACGTTCGCGCCAAAAAACACCTCGGTCAACACTTCCTGCGTGACCTTGACGCCGCCCGACGCATTGCCGAGGGCATCACGAAGCACCGCGGATGTTGCGACGTGTTGGAGGTCGGGCCCGGCACAGGCGCGTTGACCCGACCGTTGCTGAATCGAGGCGACCTCGACGTCAGGGCCGTGGAACTCGACAACGAGTCCGTGGCGTACCTCACGTCGCAAGGTGTGCTGGCGGAAGAGAACGTGTTTGGGGTCGACCTGCTGAAGTGGGACCCTGACGAAGCCTTTCCCGAAGGAGCGCCGTTCATCGTGGCGGGCAACTTCCCCTACAACATCAGCTCACAGATCCTGTTCCGCGTCCTCGACTGGCGTGACCGCGTGCCCGAGTGCGTGGGGATGTTCCAGAAGGAAGTCGCCGAGCGCGTGGCCGAGGGTCCAGGATCGAAGACCTACGGCATCCTGAGCGTCTTGCTTCAGTCCTACTACGACATCGAGTACCTGTTCACGGTGCACGAGCAGGCGTTTGCCCCCCCACCCAAAGTGAAGAGTGGCGTCATTCGCTTGGTCCGCAACGACATCACCGAATTGCCCCACGGCATCACCTTCGCCCACTTCCGACGTGTGGTCAAGGCCGCCTTCGGCCAGCGCCGCAAGACGCTTCGCAACAGCATCAAAAGCGGCGGGTTCGACGCCACGCGCATCCCCGAGCGCTTCCAAGCACAGCGTGCCGAGCAACTCAGCGTGGCCGAGTTCCACGAACTCGCTGCCGCGCTTCTCGACTGAAGATCAGCCAACCGTCCGCGGGCTGGTGAAAACACGCCTTCAGCCCACGACAAGATGCGCATGACTTTTTGGTGAATCACGGGCAACACCTATGCGGCGCAGTTGTGACTACTTTTGAAACAAAGGCACTTGAAATGAGCAAGGCCCAGACATTTGGTGAATTCATCATGAACCGGCAAGCGGACTTCCCGTTTGTTTCCGGTCAACTCACGCGGCTCCTCACCGACATCGGGGTGGCGGCCAAAATCGTGAACCAGCAGGTCAACCGTGCAGGTCTGACCTCGATTCTCGGGGCGTCCGGGAACACCAACATCCAAGACGAGCAACAGCAAAAACTTGACGTCTTCGCAGACGACACGTTCATGCGCATTCTTTCTTCCGGGAAGAGCGTGTGCGGCATCGGGTCCGAGGAACGGGAAGACTTCGTGCTTTGCGGAGAGAACGGCGAGGGCCGCACCGGCAAGTACATCGTGTTGATCGATCCGCTCGACGGGTCGTCCAACATCGACGTGAACGTCAGCATCGGCACGATTTTCAGCATCGTCAGACGCATCACCCCCATGGGCGAGCCGCTCACCGAGGCAGACTTTCTCCAACCCGGGACCGCCCAGGTGGCGGCAGGCTATGTCCTGTACGGTTCCAGCACGATGCTGGTTTACACGACTGGCACGGGCGTGAACGGGTTCACCCTCGACCCCGCGGTCGGGGAGTTCTTCCTGTCCCATCCGTCGATGACGTTCCCCCCACGCGGCACCACCTACAGCATCAACGACGCCGTCAAAGCCAAGAGCAACCGCGCCACCCAAGCCTTCATCGACGGCTGCCGTGAAGCAGTGGACGCACAGTTCCGGGGCCGGTACATCGGGTCGCTCGTCGCGGACTTCCACCGCAACCTCATTCATGGCGGCATTTACCTCTACCCCTCCACGACGGACAAGCCGGAGGGCAAGCTTCGGCTGCTTTATGAGTGTGCACCCCTGGCTTGGATTGCCGAAGAGGCCAGCGGGCTGGCCGTGGACGACGACGGGCGCATCTTGGACAAGGTGCCCGTCGCGCTGCACGAACGCAGCCCCTATTACGTGGGGACCAAACATCTGGTGGAAGGCCTCATGGCATGCCGATGGGCCCCCGCGGACGCGTTCGTCACGAATGGGTCGGCCACTGCCCGAGACGGCGAACCCGTCCCCTAACTTTGCCGCTTCATGCGGCCCACGGACCTCCTTCAATTCTACGTGCGCGACCCCAGAAACGGGGCATTGCGTGGTGCCGTGTCGCAGCAGGGTGGAAAGGTGGAGATGCACGGCGCTGTGGGATCGGCGATTCCGTTGAGCATTGCCGGCTTCCTGAGTCACGAAGACGAACGGACCAACCCGCGCCACCACCTTTTTGTGCTGGACGACAAGGAGCAGGCGGCGTACTTCATGAACGACTTGCAATCCGTGCTGGACGACACCCGGCCCGTGCTGTTTTATCCGCGCTCCGCCCGGGTTCCCTACGCCGAGGAAGACGCCGTCGAGAACGCGAACGTGGCGATGCGGGCCGAGGTGCTCAACGAGATCAACGGCGGACGCGACGGCTTGTGCATCGTCACCTTCCCCGAAGCCCTGGCCGAACAGGTCATCACCCGCAAAGAACTCAACGACCAAACCTTCACCATCTCCATCGGCGAATCCTACACCATGGACTTCCTCGATGAAGTGCTTTTGGCGTACGAGTTCGAGAAGGTGGACTTCGTCTACGAGCCGGGGCAGTACAGCATGCGCGGCGGCATCGTCGACATCTTCTCGTACAGTTTTGACCACCCGTACCGCCTCGAGTTTTTTGGCGACGAGGTGGACTCGATCCGAAAATTTGAGCCCACCTCTCAGCTGAGCGTGGCCAAAATGACGCGCGCCACCGTCGTCCCCAACGTGGGCAATTCGCGGCTGCACGACGCCCACGAACCCTTCTTCAGCTTCCTCCCTTCGGATGCCGTCATCTGGATGGCCGACGCCAAGCGTTGCGAAGCAGGGCTCGACAAGGCCATGGAGCGAGCGCGTTCCCACTTCGACAGGTTGAGTGGCGACGTCAAGCGCACCCCACCCGACGAATTGTTCTTGGCGGGCGAAGCCTTGGAGGGCCTACTCGACCCGTTCAGCGCGGTGGAGTTTGGCGGCGGCACGACGTGGCCCAACCGCATGATCCTCAAGTACGGGATGTCTGCGCAACCGGCATTCAACAAGCAGTTTGATCTGATTGCCACCAACCTGCGGTCCAACCACAAAAGCGGTTACGTCAACGTGGTCGTCAGCGGCCAAGCCACCCAGCTTGAGCGCCTGCATGACGTCTTCCACGACCGCCTCGAGGAAGGGGAAGAACCGGTGCCCTACAAGCCCATTCCGATGGAACTGAGCGAGGGATTTGTGGACAAGGAGCTCAAAATTTTGGTCTACACCGACCACCAGCTGTTTGAGCGCTACCATCGCTTCCGATTGAAGGAAGGCTTCCGCAAGAACAAAGAAGCGCTCACCATCAAGGAGCTGATGGCGCTTGAAGTGGGAGACTTCGTGGTCCACATCGACCACGGCATCGGGGAGTTCAGCGGACTCCACAAGATTGAGGTGAACGGGAAGATGCAAGAGGCCATCCGCCTCACCTACCGCGGCGGAGACGTGCTCTACGTGAGCATCCACAGCCTGCACCGCGTCTCGAAGTACAGCAGCAAGGAAGGCACCCAGCCCAAAATCAACAAGCTCGGCACCAACACGTGGGCCAAGACCAAGCAAAAGACAAAGGGCCGGGTCAAACAAATCGCCTACGACCTCTTGCAGCTCTACGCCAAGCGGAAATCGGCCCCAGGACACGCTTATCCGGAAGACGGGTACCTGCAGCACGCCCTGGAGGCGAGCTTCATGTACGAAGACACCCCCGACCAAAACGCCGCGACCCACGCTGTGCGCGAAGACATGCTCAAGTCCACGCCCATGGACCGCCTCGTGTGCGGCGATGTGGGCTTCGGAAAGACGGAAATCGCCATTCGAGCGGCCTTCCGTGCGGCGTGCGATGGCAAACAAGTGGCCGTGCTCGTGCCGACGACCATCCTGTCGATGCAGCACTTCAAGAGCTTCGGCCGGCGCCTGCGCGAGTTCCCCGTCACGGTGGAGTACATCAACCGCTTCAAGACGGGCAAAGCGCTGACCGAAACCCTGAAGCGCGTGGAGTCAGGCGAAGTGGACATCTTGGTCGGCACGCACGCCCTCGTCGGCAAGCGCGTGAAATTCAAGGACCTCGGCTTGTTGGTGATTGACGAGGAGCAGAAGTTTGGGGTGGGCGTCAAGGACAAACTCAAGACGCTCAAGGCCAACGTCGACACCCTGACCCTCACGGCGACGCCGATTCCCCGGACGCTGCAGTTCTCCCTGATGGGTGCGCGCGACCTGAGCATCATCCGCACGCCGCCACCCAACCGGCACCCCGTCGACACCATCATCTCGGGCTTCAACGAAGAAGTGATCCGAGACGCCATCGCCTATGAACTCAGCCGCGGAGGCCAGGTGTACTTCGTCCACAATCGTGTGGGCAACATCCAAGAAGTCGCGGGCATGATTCAGCGCCTCGTTCCCGACGCACGCGTTGGCATCGGCCATGGCCAAATGGAAGGCAAAGACCTCGAAGATGTGATGGCGCGCTTCATCGACGGCGCCTTCGACGTGTTGGTGGCGACCACCATCATCGAAAGCGGCATTGACATCTCGAACGCCAACACGATTTTGATCAACGAGGCGCACAAGTTTGGGCTCAGCGACCTGCACCAATTGCGGGGACGGGTCGGACGCTCCAACCGCAAAGCCTTTTGCTACCTCATGGCACCTCCACTGAGCGCCCTCCCGGCAGAATCGCGCAAACGACTTCAAGCCCTCGAGCAATTCTCGGACCTCGGTTCCGGCATGCAAATCGCCATGCGCGACCTCGACATCCGCGGGGCCGGCGACCTTCTCGGTGCGGAACAGAGCGGCTTCATCAACGACCTCGGCTTCGACATGTACCAGCGCATCCTTGCCGAAGCGGTGAAGGAATTGAAAGAGGAACAGTTCAAGGACCTCATGGACGCCGAGCAGGCCGAATCCGGCCAGTATGTGGAGGAGACGGCCCTGGAGACCGACCTCAGTTTGTTGATTCCGGACCACTACGTCAGCGACATCCCCGAACGGATTTCGCTGTACCGCGAACTCGACAACCTTCACAACGCGTCCGAACTGCAGGGTTTCCGCAACCGACTGGAAGACCGCTTTGGGCCGATGCCTGACGTGACTGAAGAATTGCTGGGAACCATTCGACTCCGCTGGGTGGCCCAACTGCTTGGCATGGAAAAACTCGTGCTCAAAAGCGGGAAGCTCATCGCGGCGTTTGTGTCCGACGAGGACAGCGCCTACTTCCAAAGCGGCACCTTCGCACGCGTCTTGGAGTACTTGAAAAACCACGCCAAAGACGCCAGCATGTACCAGCGCAACGGAGGGTTAAGATTGAAAATCGAAAAGGTGGAAACGGTCCTTCAGGCCTTGGCCATCTTCGAGGACATTGCGGGCATGACGGCGGACGAAGCCGCGGAGCTTACCAGCGCCAAATCAGAGCCACTCCCCCAGGCCGCGCCATCGGCAACGAGCTGACCTCTTCGCCCACGAAGCGAGACGACAAGCGTTCACGAACGGCACCCATGCCCACGTGGGCACGCACCGCCAAATGAGACCCTACCGACCACTGGGCCCCGGCCAACAACCGGGCTTCTTCGCGGGTTTGCAACGCCACTCCAGATGTTGCACCGGAAAGCAATTGAGTGTCTTCGGTGCTTCGCTGAATGCGGTAGCTCTCGCGGGAAACGTCCATGCCGAGGAACCATGACGCACCGAGTTTGTGGTCTTGCTGAGGAAAGACCAAGGTGCCAAGAGACATCACTGAGCCAGAAATGACTTCGCCTTTGAGCCCTTTCCAGAGGGGGGTCATGCCGATTTCAGTCCCGACATACCGCCCCGCTGCGACTTGCCACAACAATTCGGACGATTGGGCATGTTCAAGTTGGACCACGGCGTGTCCACCCATAGCCCGAGAGGCATCCACCCCAATCCCCCAACCCTGCGACACAGGACTTTGGGCACACGCAGAAGTCCCCCCTGCAAGAAGGAGTGCGGTGACCCAGAGACGAAGATGTGTGATGGCCTTCATGTTAAAACAATGTAAACAAAATGT